>NZ_JBHUSC010000001.1:230545-560964 GCF_042673805.1 Streptomyces sp. NPDC057010
TCCGGGCCGCCCGGCGTCCCCGAGCGGACCGAGCGGACCGAGCGGCCCCACCGGCCCGCCGGCCACAGCCCCCCGGTCCGCGCCCGGTTCCCGGGGGCGGCGGCGCCCCGGACCACCGCCCGCCCGCTCCCCGTCGACGGTCTGCGCGGCCACGCCTCCGCCCTGCGCACCCACGCGGTCCGCATGCGGGCCACGGCGGTGACGGCGGCGGCGCCGGCCCGGAGGGATCCCCAGGCCGGCGCCGCCCTGCGCGCGGAGATCGACGTCCTCGCCGCCCGCTGCGCCACCGCCGCGAACGGCTTCGCCCTGGCCGCCGCCCAGCTCGGCGAGCGGTGACGGCAGCGGCCGGGTCACGTAGACGCGGTTACAGGACCAGCGACAGCAGCAGGACGAAGCCCAGCCCGACCACCGAGATGATGGTCTCCATCACCGACCACGTCTTCAGGGTCTGCCCGACGGTCATCCCGAAGTACTCCTTGACCAGCCAGAATCCGGCGTCGTTGACGTGGCTGAAGAACAGCGAGCCGGCGCCGATGGCAAGGACCAGCAGGGCGGTCTCGGTCGTGGACATGCCCGCGGCGAGCGGGGCGACCAGCCCGGCCGCCGAGATCGTGGCCACCGTCGCGGAGCCGGTGGCCAGGCGGATGGCCACGGCGATCAGCCAGGCCAGCAGCAGGGTCGGAATGGCCCAGTGCTTCGACAGGTCCAGGATCATCTGGCCGACGCCCGCGTCGATCAGGGTCTGCTTGAAACCGCCGCCCGCCCCCACGATCAGCAGGATGCCCGCGATCGGTGCGAGGGACTTCTCCACGGTGGTGGAGAGCCGCGCCCGGGTGAAGCCGGCCGCCCGGCCGAGCGTGAACATGCCCACCAGCACCGCGGCGAGCAGCGCGATCAGCGGCGAGCCCGCGACGTCGGTGACGCGCTGCACCCCGTTGGCGGGATCGTTGACAACGATGTCCACCAGCGCCTTGACCAGCATCAGCCCCACCGGCAGCAGGACCGTGAAGACCGTCGCACCGAACCGGGGCCGGTGCTCCAGCTCCTCCGAGGGGCGCTGCGGAACCATCTTCTCGGGCGCCGGGATGTCCACCCACCGCGCCGCGTACCGGGAGAACAGCGGCCCGGCGATGATCACGGTAGGGATGGCGACGAGCACGCCGAGGGCGAGGGTGACGCCCAGGTTCGCGTGGAGCGCGTCGATGGCGACGAGGGGGCCGGGGTGCGGCGGGATCAGCCCGTGCATCACGGACAGGCCGGCCAGCGCCGGGATGCCGATCCGCATCAGGGAGTAGTTGCCCCGCTTGGCCACCAGCAGCACCACCGGGATCAGCAGGACGATGCCGACCTCGAAGAAGAGCGGCAGCCCGATCACGGAGGCGATCAGCACCATGGCCCAGGGCATGGCCCGGCCCTTGGCGCGGGCGAGGATCGTGTCCACGATCTCGTCCGCGCCGCCCGAGTCCGCCAGCAGCTTGCCGAGGATCGCGCCGAGGGCGATCAGCACGCCCACGCCGGCGACCGTCGAGCCGAGCCCGGCGGTGAAACTGGAGATCGTCTTGGCCAGGGGAGCCCCGGCGAAGACACCGAGGGCCAGCGAGCCGACCGTCAGGGCCAGGAAGGCGTGCAGCTTGAGGCGGGTGATGAGCAGGACGATGACGGCGATGCCCGCGAGGACGGCGATCCCCAGCTGGGTGTTCCCGGCCGAGGTGATCGGTCCGGTGCCGGCCGCTGCCAGAGTCTCGACGCTGAGACTGGTCACGGTGACGATTCCTTAGTTCTCGGGGGTGCGGAGCCGGCGCAGAGCGGCCAGCGCCCGTTCGGTGATGTCCTCGGGGGATCCGGACACGTCCACGGCGACGCCGGGTTCGTCTTCCCGGAGCGGCTCCAGCGTGGCGAACTGCGAGTCGAGCAGGGTGGCGGGCATGAAGTGGCCCGTCCGGGCCGCCATCCGCTCCTCGATCAGCGGCCGCTCTCCGGTGAGGTGTACGAACACCGCCTGGGGGGCGGCGGCGCGCAGCCGGTCCCGGTAGGCGCGCTTGAGGGCCGAGCAGGCGACCACTCCGCCGCTGTGCGCGGCGGCGCGCTCGCGGATCCACGCGCCGATGGCGTCGAGCCACGGCCGGCGGTCCGTGTCCTCCAAGGGGATGCCGGCCGACATCTTCGCGACGTTGGCCGGCGGGTGGAAGGCGTCGCCCTCCGCGTACGGAAGGGCCAGCGCCTCGGCGAGCAGCCGGCCCACGGTCGTCTTGCCCGTGCCGGCGACGCCCATCACCACAATGACGCGCTGGGTGCTCACGCCTGCTCTCCTCGCTGTCCTCGTCGACATCGGTTCGTGTGGCAGCAGTGAAGCCTATTAAGTAGTACTTATTCAAGGGTCGGCGGATAAAACATCGCATCTTTTGTTCGCCGGGGCGTCACCGTACGCTTACGCCATGCTTCACTCCCACGTGCTGGACACCCTCGGCCTGGCGATCACGGCCGGGGAGTACCCGCCGGGCAGCGTCCTGCGCACGGACGAGATCGCCGAGCGCTTCGACGCCTCCCGCACCGTGGTGCGCGAGGTCGTCCGCGTACTGGAGTCGATGCACCTGGTCGAGTCGCGCCGCCGGGTCGGCGTCACCGTGCGCCCCACCGCCGAGTGGAACGTCTACGATCCGCAGGTCATCCGCTGGCGGCTGGCCGGCGCCGACCGCCCCCGCCAGCTGCGTTCCCTGACCGTGCTGCGCTCGGCGATCGAGCCCGTCGCGGCCGGGCTGGCGGCGGCCCTGGCCACGCCCGAACAGTGCGCCGAGCTGACGGAGGCGGCCCTCGGGATGGTCCGCACCTCGCGCGGCCACCAGCTCGACGGGTACCTGCGGCACGACATCGCCTTCCACCGCGTCATCCTCAACGCCTCCGGCAACGAGATGTTCGCCCGCCTCGGGGACGTCGTCGCCGAGGTCCTGACCGGCCGCACCGAGCACGCGGTGATGTTCCACGACCCCGACCCGGCGGCCGTCACCCTCCACGTCCGGGTGGCGGAGGCCGTACGGGAGGGCGACGCGGCCCGCGCCGAGGCGCTGACCCGGCAGATCGCGGTGGGCGCGCTGGAGGAGCTGGACGTACTCGCTCCGTAGGCCCGCCCACCGCGAGCCGGGGCCGGTCTCAGGCGTCGAGCACGGCGAGTTCGAGCTCGCGCAGCCGCTCCGGTTCCGCGATCACGTCGATCCCGGTGATCAGGCCGTCCTCGATGGTGAAGGCGAGCACCAGGAAGAGGCGGCCCCGCGGGGCCATCGCAAGGCCGACCGTGCCGTTGACCAGCGCGGTCTGCGTGGACTGGGCCCGCTCCATGGCGGCCATGGCGCTCTTGGCCACCGTGACGGCGCCGCTGAGGAAGATGGGCACCGGGCTGGGGCCGACGGCCTTGTCGGCGCGCAGGGTGATGTCCGGGTCGAGGAGCGTGACCAGCGCGTCGAAGTTCCCGCCGCGGGTGGCGGCCAGGAAGGCGTCCACCACCTGCCGCTGACGGGTCAGGTCGGCGTCGGGCACCGCGGGAGCGCCCTTGACCCGGCGGCGGGCGCGGCTCGCGAGCTGCCGGGTTGCCGCCGGGGTCCGCTCGATCATCGGGGCGATCTCGTCGAAGGGCACGGCGAACAGGTCGTGCAGGACGAACGCGATCCGCTCCGCCGGCCCCAGCGTGTCCAGCACGACCAGCAGCGCCAGGCCGACCGAGTCGGCCAGCACCGCCTCCTGTTCGGGGTCGACCGCGTCCTCGCGGCTGACCGCCGGGTCGGTGGGGTAGGCGTCCATCGAGTCCTCGCGCCGCGTCTCGCGCGAGCGCAGCATGTTCAGGCAGATGCGGGAGACCACCGTGGTCAGCCATCCGCCGAGGTTCTCGACCTCGCTGGTGTCGGAGCGGTCGAGGCGCAACCACGCTTCCTGTACCGCGTCGTCGGCCTCGCTGAGCGAGCCGAGCATGCGGTAGGACACCGCTCGCAGATGCGAGCGGTGCTCTTCGAAGCGCTCCGTCAGGTCCGTTCTTCCGTCCACCTGTCACATTCCTTCCTCGCAGCGGACCATAAAAGTAGATCATCGGAAAAATGCTGCTGCGAGGGGGAGTTGCGCCGGACGGAGCCCGGCCGGTCAGACGATGTCGTAGAACCCCTCCCCGTCCAGGTAGTGCGCGGTCAGGATGTCGTGGAGCACGGTGTTCGGCGTCTCGTGGACGAGGTACACGCGCAGGGGGTAGGTCCAGTCGTCCACCGACCGGTGGATCGGCTCGCCCGGGCGGACGTTCACGGCCGCGTCGTGGAAGCTGTCGAGCCCGCGCAGCTCCGCCATCCTCGGGTAGTCGCGCAGCGTCCCGGCCGCGGGCGAGACCATGTTCACGAGCCCCGCGTGCCCCGCCAGTTCATAGCCCTCGTCCCAGCGGGCGAGGAAGCGGTCGGGGTCCACGTACGCGTCCACCGTCCAGTCCAGCTGGCTCTCGCCGATCGCCGCCTTCACCGGCACGTGCAGGTCGGCGCCGCACGCACGGGCGGCCGTCTCGATCAGGCGCGGTCCCTGCGGGGTCAGCTTCAGCTCGCTGTGCGCGGGCCCGTTGCGCACCCCCAGCGCGTCGAGGACCAGACAGGTGTAGGCGGCCAGCGCGTCCTGATCGCTTCCCCGGCGGGGCAGCAGCACGGCGCTGACCCCCAGGTCGCGGACCCCGTTGGCGCTGATGTGGTGCATCCGCCAGATGTCGGTGACGTGGTGCCTGCCGTCCAGGCTCACGGTGTTCACGATGTACTCGCCGCCGACCAGGTACTCCTGCGCGAGCACCGACCCGTTGCGGGCGCCCAGCGCGCTGTCGGTGCCGATCAGCGCGGCGAAGGCGGCCCGGACCTGCTCGGCGTCGTCGCAGAAGTGGATGCCGTCGTTGCCCGCGCTCTTGACCGGCTTCAGCACCACCCGGCCGTCCGCCTTGGCGTACCAGTCGAGCAGCGTGTCCAGGTCCGTGGCCAGGATCTGGCCCACGGCGGGCACCCCGGCCGCCCGCACCGTCTCCAGCATGCGGTACTTGTCCCGGCGGGCTGTGCTCAGCGCCGTGCCGTTGGTCCGCAGACCCAGCGCCTCGCTCAGTACGTCGGCCAGCTCCACGCCGCTCTCGATGCCGGGCAGCAGGCACACCGGAGCGTGGGCGGCGACGGCCGCTGCCGTCGCCGCCGCGTCGCCCCCGTGCACGACCTCGGCCACGAAGTCCTGCGGCCGGAAACTGCGTTCGTAGACGGGATGGGCGGTCGCGGCGCTCCGTACGTGCACGCAGTCGAAGCCCCGCTCCCGGAAGAGCGGCGCCAGGGACCGGGCACTGGAGTAGGCGTCGACGATCGCCACGACCGGGCGGCCGGTCGGGCTCGGCTTGTCACTCATGTCAACCTCGTGGATCGGTGTTCGTCAGATCGGGCCGCAGAGGGCAGAGCCAGGCCGGTCTGCCAGGCCAGGAAGGCGAGGGTGTCGGCGGCCAGGGCGGCCGCCCGCGACGTCGAGCGGCCCTTGTGGCCGGCCTCCGCCTCGCTGCGCAGCAGGATCGGCGCCCGGCCCCCCGTGGCGTGCTGGAGCGCCGCGCACATCTTGCGGGCGTGCATCGGATCGACCCGCGCGTCGTTCTCGGAGACCGTGAACAGCACCGCCGGATACTCCACCGCCTCCCGGACGTGGTGGTAGGGCGAATACCCCAGGAGCCAGCCCAGCTCCTCGGGCTCCTGCGCCGAGCCGTACTCGGCGGACCACAGGCGCCCCAGGCCGAAGCGCTCGTACCTGACCATGTCCAGCAGCGGCGCCTCGCACACCACCGCCCGGTACAGCTCGGGCCGCTGCACCAGCGCCGCGCCCACGAGCAGGCCCCCGTTGGAGCCGCCGTGGATCCCGAGCCGGTCCGCCGTGGTCCAGCCGCCCTCGATCAGCGCCTCGGCCGCGGCGTGGAAGTCGTCGAACACCTGCTGCTTGTTCTCCCGCATCCCGGCCCGGTGCCACTCCTCGCCCTCCTCGCCACCGCCGCGCAGGTTGGCCACGGCGTAGACACCGCCGGCCTCCACCCAGGCCAGGACGGACGGGTCGTAGGCGGGCACCTGGGAGGAGCCGAAGCCCCCGTACCCGAACAGGATCGCGGGGCGCGGCCCCGTCCGGTGGAGCGGTTCGACGACGAGCATGCGCACGGTCGCGCCGTCGGTGGAGCGGTAGGCGATCTGCGAGCTCTTCACCTGCGGGACGGCCACCATGCCCGGAGCGGCCGCCCAGACGCCGGTGGTGCCGTCACGGGCGTCGTACCGCAGGACGGACGTGGGCGAGGTGCCGTCGGTGTACGAGAACCACGCCTCGTGGCCGCCCTCCGGGCGTTCGAAGAGCCCGCCGAGCGAGCCGACTCCGGGGGTCGGCACCGTGCCGAGCCGCTCGCCGGTCTCCAGGTCGTGGACGGTGATCTCGCCCGCGGCGTGCCGCAGCCAGCCGACGAGGAGCCGCGGCCGGTCCAGCTCGGGGCCGTCCAGGATCGCGAAGTCGGTCAGCACCGCCTCCGGGTCCTCGGGTATCAGGTCGCGCCAGGCCCCGTACGACAGGTCGGAAGGGGAGGCGACGCAGAGCCGCGAGCGCGGTGCGTCCCGGTCGGTGAAGAGGTACGCCCGCCCGTCGCGCCACATGTACAGCCCGGTGTCGGCGTCCTCGCCCACCTGGACGGGCTGGAACAGCGGCGCCTCGGGGGTGCCGGCCGTCAGGTCCCCGAGCCACAGGTCACTGCGGTTCTCGGTGCCGCGGGAGGCCCCGACGCTCAGCCAGCGCCCGTCGCGGCTGACCAGGATCCCGTAGTCGTTCGAGTCGGGCAGCCCTTCCCCGAAGACGACCACGTCCTCCGATTCCGGGTCGGAGCCCACCCGGTGGAGGTAGACCCGGCGCCGCCCCGGACCGCCGCCGTCCTCTTCCGCGCCGTCCTCGGGCAGGCGGCGCACGTAGTAGTAGGCCGAGCCGCCGGGGAGCCAGGCGACGGCCGAGTGCCGGGCGCGCGGGATCGGGCCCTCCAGGAGCACGCCGGTGGCCACGTCCAGTACGTGGAGCAGAGACTCCTCGGTGCCGCCGCGGGAGATCTTGTACGCGAGCCGGCGCCCCTCCTGATCGGGGTGCCAGGCGTCCAGGGCGGTGTCCCCGGTCGGGTCCAGGCGCATCGGGTCGAGCAGGACGCGTTCCTCACCGTCCGCTTCGACGGTGAGCAGGACGGCGCGCTCCTGGCCGGGGAGGCGGCGGGTGAAGAACCGCCGGCCGCCGCGCCATACGGGGGCGCTCACGCTGCCGGTGCCCAGCAGTTCGGCGATGCGCCCGCGCAGCGCCGCACGGCCGGGCAGGCCGTCCAGGACGCGGTCGCACAGCTCGCGCTGGTCCGCGGACCACTGGCGGGTGCCGGCGCTCTCCGGGTCCTCGAGCCATCGGTAGGGGTCCTCGACCAGATGCCCGTGGAGCTTGTCCTGGCGGGGGTCGCGGGGCGCGGGGGGATAGGCGAGAGAGGTCATTGCTCCGCTTTCTGCAGTCCGCCCGGCGCGGCCGAGGCGTCGTCGTGGCCGAGGGAGTGGAAGGCGCCGCCGTGGAAGACCAGGGGCCCTTCCCCGGGTTCGTCCGACGGGGTGAACGCCAGCACGCGGGCCAGGACGATCGCGTGGTCCCCGGCGGGGACGACCGACTGGACCCTGCCTTCGAGCCAGGCGGCCCCGCCCGACAGCAGCGGGGCGCCGGTCTCCTGGCCGGGCCGCCAGGCGTGCCCCGCGAACTGGGCCTCGCCCACCGGGCGTTCGGCGCGGGCGAAGTGCACGGCCGTCTCGCGCTGGTCGGCCGCGAGGACCGTCACGCCCAGCGGCGAGCCCTCGGTGACGAGCGCGGCCAGGTTCGAACCGTGGGCGACGCAGATCAGTACGAGGGGCGGATCGAGGGAGACGGTCACGAAGGAGTTCACCGTGGTCGCGTGCGGGACCCCGGCGGTCACCGTCGACGCCACGGTCACGCCGGTGGCGAAGGCCCGGCCGGCCTGCCGCACCAGCAGGGCGGCGGCCTCGGCCTCCGCGTCCGCGCCCGGGCCGTCGGCTTCGGGGGCCGCCGCCTCCCCGTACCTGCGGGCGGCGGTGTGGCCGACCCATGCCGAGACCAGTGCCGAGGCCGCCGCGACGAGCAGCAGCACGGTGAAGGAGCCGCGCAGCGAGCCGAGGCTGGTGACCCCCATGAACAGCAGGATGCTCACGGTCACGCCGGCGAAGGTCCCCAGCGTGAAGTAGCCGGAGACCCGGCCGGCCACCGCCACGGGCTCGTTCTCCAGGATCCGCGCCTGGAAGGCCACCGCGAACACCTGGCCGGCCAGCAGCATGGCGGAGCTGGCGAGGACCGCCACCCACGCGGTCGTCACCAGCGTCATGCAGGCGAGGGAGACGGCCACCGTCAGCGCGGCGAGCACGCCGGGCCGCAGCCCGCGGCGGCCGCGCAGCCGGGCGGCCAGCGTCGCGCCGATCACCGCCCCGGTGCCGTTGGCCAGGTTGATCACGCTCAGCCAGGTGGCGCCGCCGCCGAGGAAGTCCCGGGCGACGACGTTGGGGTAGACGTTGATGACCCCGGCGCCCGCGTTCAGCGCGAACACGCTCGCCAGCAGCCACCTGCTGCTCGCGGTCAGCCGCGGCTTCCCCGCCCCGCCCGCCGTCCCGTCCGCCCGGCCGCCCGCCGGGGCGGGGACGGGAGCGGGCGCCAGCCGTAGCAGCAGCAGACCGGAGACGACGAAGCTGGCGATGTCCAGGGTGATCAGCACGGGCAGGTTGGAGACCTGGAGCATCAGCGGCGCGGCCGCGGTGCCCAGGATGAAGGTCGACCAGTCGACCTTCGACACCGCCGCCAGCGCCGAGGGGATCCGCTCGGTCGGCAGCACCCGGCGCAGGTAGGCGGTCTGCGAGGCGGTGAAGAACGGGGTCAGCAGGCTGAGGAAGGCCATCACGCCGATCGTGGCGGCGGAGGTGAAGCCGCCGCCGGCCCCACCCCCGACCGCCGCGAGCAGCACCAGGAGCACCGCGGCGCGCAGCACGTCCAGCCCGATCAGCGTGCGCCGGGTGTCCCGGCGGTCGGCCAGCGGAGCCAGCAGCCGCGACCCGAACAGGATCGGCAGGTACACCAGCACGATCGCCGTGGTGAGCAGTGCGTTGGAGCCGTGGTTCTGGTTGTAGGCGTAGTAGACGACCCCGGTGCGGAACAGCCAGTTGCCGAACTGGCTGACCGCGTACGCCGACAACAGCGCGCGAAGGGAACGGTGTTCGGGGGTCGCGCGACGCTCGGTGGGTGGCACGGTGCTCCTTGTCGATCCGGGTGCTGCTCGCTCTCGTCCTGTCTAGTCCGTACCGGGCCCCGAGGTCTCGTCCGCGGTCAACCGGGCGCGCAACTCGGCCAGTTCCCCGGGGTCGCCGCCGCGCTCGGCAGCCAGCTCGATGTCGGCGCGGGCCCCCTCCGGATCGGCGAGTTCGAGCCTCAGCACCGCCCGGTTGTAGGCGTAGTCCGGGTCGTCGGACAGTCGAACCGCATGGTCGAGGCAGGTCAGGGACTCCTTCGGGCGGCCACTCGCATGGAGGACGTGCGCGAGGTTGTTCCAGGCCTCGGTGAGCTTGGGATCGCGGGCCACCGCGGTGCGCAGGCTCTCCTCCGCTTCCACCGTGCGCCCGGTCTCGGAGAGGGCCAGCCCCCGGTTGCTCCACGCCTGCGCGTTCCCGGGGGCGTGGTAGACGGCGGCGTCCAGGCTCGCCAGCGCCTCGTCGGGCAGCCCCTGCTTGAGCCGCAGCACCCCGAGGCCCAGGTGTGCCCGGGCCTCCCCGGGCTTGAGCTCCACCACCCGCCGGAAGTCGCGTTCGGCGGCCTCCGCATCGCCCTGCTGCGCGTGCAGGCGGGCCCGGTTGAGGTGGGCCTCGTAGTAGGGCGGGCACAGCTCGATGGCCCGGTCGTAGTACTCCAGCGCCTCCTCGAACCGGCCGGTCCGCTGGAGCATGTTGGCGAGGTCGTTGGCGTATTCCCCGTAGTTCGGGTCGAGGGATATGGTCCGCTGGTACGTCTCGTACGCCTTCGGGAAGTCCTTCACCATTTCGTAGATCTGGGCGGTGTTGTAGACGAGGATCGACTGGTGGAGTGCGTATTTCTCGTCACCGTAGATCTTCTGCATGCGCTCCATGCCCTCGGTGCAGAGGGTGAGCGCCTCGTCCATCCGTCCCTGCCGTGCCCGGATATAGGCGAGGGCGTTTTCGGCGAATACCTTGATGTACTCGTACTTCGGGTGGTCCTGGAATTCGGTGGCGAGCTTCTCCAGGTTGAGCAGGGCGAACCGTTCGGCGGTCACGAGGTCCGGGGGCGACTGGTAGCGCCCGTGCGCCATGCTCTGCGAATACAGGACCGTGGGCGTGTAGAGGCTCTGCGGGAAATGCCCGTAGAACGTGTCGAGATAGGGGATCGAGGTGTGCGCCAGCCCCAGGGAATAGAGGACGAAGGACATCCGCAGGTAGACCAGGTTGTGGGTCTGGCCGCCGCCGGGGAGGGTGCGCAGCTGCGGGTCCGCCCAGAAGCGGGAGAAGAGGTCGAACCACGTGTCGTAGAGCCCGATCTCCTGGAGGGAGATCGACAGCGGGGCCAGCGCCACCACCTGGTCGGACGCGTCGCGCAGGGCGAGGTGGTGGACCGGGTGGAACACCTCCTCGGGGGTGTCCGCGAGGCCGGCGAGCACCTCGCGGTGCAGGCGTTCCCTGGTTCCGGCGTCGTACGTCTCGTAGTTGCGCACCGCGACCGGGTCGTCGTCCGCGCAGTGGGCCCCGACGTGGGCCTGCAGCAGGTCGTAGCGGGGCCGCTCGCCCAGCAGGCTCAGGTAGAGGTCGAGGTGGGTCTCGAAGGTCAGGTAGTCGGGCAGCGACACCTTCGCGTCGGCGCAGCGCATGAGCGCCGAGAGCCGGGCCGGCCGGCCCTGCGAGAGGCGCCACAGGCTGTCGAGCCGCTTGGCGTCCGGGGTCGGGAAGCCCCAGCTCTCGATCAGCTCGCGGGCCTCGCCGCGGGTCAGCGGGCCCAGGGTGACCCGGGCGCTGTGCTCGGCGAGGGCGACGTCCGGTTCGCCGTCCACCAGGAGCACGATGGTCAGGCGCCGGCCCAGCGTCCTGCGGCGGGCGACGATGTCGAGGAACCGCACCACCGTGGGCGACAGGCGCTCGGCGTTGTCGATGACCAGCGTGTAGGGCGGCCGCCCGGGGGAGTCGAGGAAGGCTTCCAGGAACTCGTACAGGCCGTGGAGCAGCTTGTCCTGGTACTCGTGGAAGTAGAAGCGGGTCCGCTCGTCGCGGCTCGCGACGCCCGTGAGGTCCTTCGGTACCCGGTAGGCGGGGGAGTCCCGGTGCGGGAAGATCCGCTTGAGGGACTGCTCGGCGGCGGCGACCAGCTCCGGGGCGTCGGCCTCGGCCGTGCTCAGCGCGTGGTCCACCAGCGGTTGCAGTCCGGCGAGGTAGCCGTGGGCCAGTTTGTCGCCGCTCGCCGACACCACCGTGCCGACGGGCCGGCCTGCGGAGGCGGGGGCGGATGCGAGCCAGGCGCGCACCGTGTCCGCCTTGCCGCTGCCGTCCGGTGAGGTGACCAGAAGGAATACGGGGGCCTCGGGATCATCGGAATTCAGTCGCCTGCCGGCCTGGTCGAGCTCGGCGAAGAGGGCGGGGCGCACGCGCGGAAATGGAGCGGTCATGCCGGATTTCTCCCGTGTCCGAATCTGTCTCACCGGAGGGGGGGTGGGGGGCCCGGTTACGCGGACCCCCCACCTTAATTCGCCTCGGTCTTCGCCTTAGCCGGCGACGTAAGGCGTGGTGGTGCGAACGGTGTCCTGCTTCTCGGCAACCTTGACCTTCATATTTTGTCACCCCTTTGTTCTGTCAACGGGTCAGTGTCCCTGAATTTCGGACGGCATCAGCATGGGACGGGTGAGTTGACGGCGTCAAGGACGCGCCGGGGGAGGCCGGTTCGGGGTTATGGCCGGATCGGAGCGGGTGTCCGCTATCTGTGCGCGCCGCGAAAACGCGGCGCCCGGCCGGCTATTTCACACGGACCCTGACGGTCGTTTCGTATACGAGAACCCGCGAGGGCGGCGGCGATCCCGGCCGGCGCCGCACGGGCCGCGGGTGCCCGTGCGCTGGTGGGCGGGGTCGCGGGCGGCGCGCGCCGCCCGCGCGCACGGGCCTGCCGGCGGTGACCGCCCGTCGGCTGTTCGTCACCCGGCCGTACGTTTCCGCCCACGGGCGCGGGGTGTTGGCCGTCCGGTCGTCGTCGGGTGCGCGTGGCCGAATGCGGACGGACCGACTCCGCGGCCGGACCCGCGGCGGTCCGCGCCCGCCGCAACTATGGCCTGAAGCAGATGTTTTAGTTTTCTACAACCTGTTGCACGGGGACGAGCCCGGCTGCTGGATAATGACCGTGAACAGCCGAGCGGAAGACGCCGGGGACACGTGGTGACCCGGGCAGGAGAGGGAGCCCCCGATGGACGTGCAGCACTTCGAGCGGATCACCGCGTTCATCGAGGCGCGGCTGACCCCGCTGTTCGACGAGTCGACGGGCAGCGAGCACGGCTGGGGCATGGACGACACCTCCCGCGCGCTGCGCGCGCTGCGCAACGCCGTCCTCGAGGCCTCCCACATCAAGGGGCTCATCGCGCAGCGCGAGTCGGCCGAGCCGGCCATGCGCCGCGTCATCGACCAGTCGGTGGAGCACAACTGGGACGTCCTGCGCGGCATCGCCCGCATGTGGGAGGACCACGCCGACTTCCGCCACGAGTTCAGCCACCACGCGTGGGAGCTCGAAGGGCACCACAGCCACGCCTGATCCGTCAGGCGGGTGTGACCCGCCGGCCCGAGGCGTCGCAGGGAAGCCGCACCCCGGGATGGACGGCGCGCAGGTCGCGGAAGGTCTCCTCCTCGGTCTCCTGGATGGCGGTGGGGGAGATGTGGATGAACCCGGCGAAGGGGCGGTCGATGGTGTAGATCATGACCAGCGCGCTGGTGAGGAGCGCCGTGATCACGGTGAGCGCGGCGAGCTGTGCGCCGTTGTTCCGGTGGGGGATGGAGACGCCGAGCCCCACGACCGTGAGGGTCAGCGTGCTCAGCAGGAACCACATGATGGCCGGCGGGATGGTGGGGCTGGCCTGGGCGAGGCGCTGTTGGCGCTGGGCGGAGCGGCTCTCGTCGGCCGAGACCAGCATGCCGAAGGCGCTGTCGGCACGCAGTTCCAGGAACGTCCGGCGGAAGTCGGCGGTCCAGACGCCGGGCTGGGAGGAGCTCCCGCCGTCCTCCATGGCCGGCCACTCCTTCGTCCGTACGGCGCGGGCGTAGCAGACGACACCGGCCTGCAGCCGCGTCCGCTGGGTGTCGGGCACGTACCCGGCCACTTCGGCGAGGTGGTCCAGGGCGTGCGCTTCGGCGCGGGCGGCGTCATCGGCCTTGCTGTAGGAGGCGGCCGACGTCGCGAGGACGAAGGCCAGGAGCAGGACGGTGAGCGTCTGCATGGGGCCGATCAGATCCCGCACGCCCATGCCCTCGTCGTCGGCGCTCACCAGCCGGGGCCGCAGGAACCGGTTGGCGGCGAAGGAGGCGACGAGCGCGATCGCGGCCACCACAATCAGGGTGCTCATCCGCCGGACCCTTCCAGGCGGGCAGCCCCGCGGGCCGCATGCGCTCCGCGTTCGGCCGGACCGTTCGCCCGAACGTACGACAGGACGTGCGGGTCCGGGGCCGGGCGGCTCCCGAACCGCCCGGGTCGGAGAAGTGGACGAAGGGGCCACAGGGCATGTCCTGGATCCCGGTGACCTCGATGCCCCGCCCGCACAGTCCTGAGTGGTGTGACGCGTCGTCACGCCATCATGCTCCGGACACCGGTGCCGCGCCGCCCGGAACGGCGCCCCCGGTCGGGCCGGCCGCCGCGAACTGCGTGCGGTACAGCTCCTCGTACCGCCCGCCCGCCGCGAGCAGCCCGGCGTGCGTGCCGCGTTCGACGATCCGGCCGTCCTCGACCACCAGGATCAGGTCCGCCGCCTGTACGGTCGACAGCCGGTGCGCGATCACCACCGCGGTCCGGCCCGCCAGGGCCTCGCCCAGTGCCTCCTGCACCGCCGCCTCCGAGGTGGAGTCCAGGTGGGCGGTGGCCTCGTCGAGGATCACCACCCGCTGGCGGGCCAGCAGCAGGCGCGCGATGGTCAGCCGCTGCCGTTCCCCGCCCGACAGCCGGTAGCCGCGCTCCCCGACGACCGTGTCCAGCCCGTCCGGCAGCGAGGCGACCAGCCCGTCCAGGCGGGAGCGGCGCAGGGCCTCCCAGATCTCCTCCTCGCCCGCCTCGGGCCGGGCCAGCAGCAGGTTGGCCCGTACCGACTCGTGGAAGAGGTGCCCGTCCTGGGTGACCATGCCCAGCGTCTCGCGGATCGAGTCGGCCGTGAGGTCCCGTACGTCGACCCCGCCCAGGCGGACCGCCCCCGCGTCGGCGTCGTACAGCCGCGGCAGCAGCTGCGCGATGGTGGACTTGCCCGCGCCGGAGGAGCCGACGAGGGCGACCATCTGGCCCGGCTCGGCGCGGAAGGACACCTCGTGCAGGACCTGGGTCCCGCCCCGGGTGTCGAGGGTGGCCACCGATTCCAGGGAGGCGAGGGAGACCTTGTCCGCGGAGGGGTAGCCGAAGGAGACCCGGTCGAACTCCACGGCGACGGGCCCCTCGGGCACCGTCCGGGCGTCGGGCTTCTGGGCGATGAGCGGCTTCAGGTCGAGGATCTCGAAGACCCGCTCGAAGCTCACCATCGCGCTCATCACCTCGACGCGGGCGCCGGCGAGCGCGGTCAGCGGGGCGTAGAGCCGGGTCAGGAGCAGGGCGAGGGCGACGACGGACCCGGCGTCCAGGGTCCCGCGCAGCGCGTAGTACCCGCCGAGCCCGTAGACCAGGGCCAGGGCCAGGGCCGAAACGAGGGTGAGGGCGGTGATGAAGGCCGACTGGGCCATCGCCGTCCGGATGCCGATGTCGCGCACCCGCGCCGCCCGGGCCGCGAACTCGGCGGACTCGTCGGCGGGCCGGCCGAACAGCTTGACGAGCGTCGCGCCCGGGGCGGAGAAACGCTCCGTCATCTGCGTGCCCATCGCCGCGTTCAGGGCGGAGGCCTCCCGCTGCATCGCGGCCATCCGCGCCCCCATCCGGCGGGCCGGCAGCACGAACACCGGCAGCAGCACCAGCGCCAGCAGGGTGATCTGCCAGGAGATGCCCAGCATCACGGCGAGCGTCAGCAGCAGGGTCACGGTATTGGAGACCACCCCGGACAGGGTGTTGCTGAACGCCCGCTGGGCGCCGATCACATCGTTGTTGAGCCGGCTGACCAGCGCCCCGGTCCGGGTCCGGGTGAAGAAGGCGACCGGCATCCGCTGCACGTGGTCGAAGACCGCCCTGCGCAGATCGAGGATCAGCCCCTCGCCGAGGGTGGCGGACAGCCTGCGGGTCAGCAGCCCGAGTCCCGCCTCGGCGACCGCGATCAGTGCGATGAGGAGGGCGAGGCGGGTGACGGCCCCGCTGTCACGGCCGGCCACGATCGCGTCGACGATCCGGCTGGCGAGCACCGGCGTGGCCACCGCCAGCAGTGCGGCGACCACGCTGAGCAGTAGGAAGAGGGTCAGTCCGCGGCGGTGCGGGCGGGCGAAGGCGGCGACCCGGCGCAGGCTCGCCCGGGAGAGCGGGCGCCGGTCCTGCTGTGCGTTGATCGCACTGTGCAGGGAGGTCCAAGCGGTGACTTCCATGTCCATGGCCGAAACGTTAAGACCTCAATCAAGCTTCAGGTCAACCATTCGGGTGCGCAGCCTTCTCCCGTGGCGCCAACTGCCGTCCGCACGAACGAAATTCACATCCCTCGGCCGTTGTCGGTGCCCGCTGGCATCATCGGTCCATGACGCAGGGATCCGAGTCCGTACGCTTCGGCAAGGGCACCACCGACACCGTCCTGCACCGCTTCGAGCAGTGGGCCCGCGACACCCCCGACGGACGCGCCGTCATCGCCGGCCACGAGAGCTTCACCTACGCGCAGCTCGACACGCACGCCAACCGGCTGGCGCGCCACCTGCTCGCCTCCGGCCTGCCGCCCGGCGGCCTCGTCGCGATCGGCACCACCCGGCAGGCCGAACTGCTCATCGCCCTCCTCGCCGTCCTCAAGGCCGGCGGGGTCTACGCCGTCATCGACGTCGACACCCCGCGCACCGGCCGGCGGCAGCTCGCCGCCGTAGAGCCCTTCGCGCTGCTCACCCGCGCCGCCCAGGAGCCGGCTCTCGACAGCGGAAGCGGACTGCGGGTGATCCGGCTGGAGGAGCAGACGGCCGCGATCGCGCAGCAGCCGGCCGGGCCGCCCGAGGCCCCGGCGCCCGCCCGGACCGCCGCGATCCTGTTCACCGGGGGAGCGGAGCCGCGCGCCGTCCCCGTAGGCCACACCACACTGCTCACCGCGTACGAGGGATGGGCCGACGTGGCCCGGCTGACCCCCGAGGACCGGCACCTGATCACGGCCGGAGCGGCCCTCACCGACTTCGCCGCGGGCTGGACCCGGGCCCTGTGCTCCGGCGGCACCCTCGTGCTCCCCGTCATCTCGCCCTGGAAACCGGAGGACATCCAGAGGGTGGTGCAGACCGAGCGGGTCACCGTCCTGCACACCCACCCGGCGGCCGCCGACCGGCTCGTCGTGCGCGGGTCGAAGCCCGCGCCCGGGGTGCCGCGGAGCGGGCGCACGCTCCGGGCGGACGCCCCCTCGCTGCGCCTGCTCGCCCTCACCGGGGACCGGGTCTTCCTCGACGAGCTGGACGCCCTGCAGTCGCGGCTGCGGCCTGGGGTGCGGGTGCTGGCCGTCTACGGCCTGACCGAGGCGGCCGGAGTCGGTGCCCACTTCGAACTCCCGCAGCTGCGGGGCCCGATCGACGAACCGGCCGGGCTCTGCCTGCTCGGCGTCCCCTTCCCCGGCTGCGGTGTCCACGTCCATGACGGGGAGATACGGCTCACGCCGCCCGGCGGCGGCGACGCGATCCCCACCGGAGACCTCGGGCTGCTCCGCCAGGACGGCCTGCTGGAGTTCCGCGGCCGGATCCGGGACCGGATCGCCGTGCCTGGCGGTTCCCTCGACCCGTACGCCATCGAGGCCGCGATCCGCAGCCATCCCGGCGTCGGCAGGGCGATCGTGACCGCGGTCGCGGGCGACGCCGGGGTCAGCCGGCTCGTCGCGTACGTCGCCCCGCCACCCGGTGACGTCATCGCCTGGGACGCCGCCGCCGCGCTGCCGGACATCGGGGGACTGCGTGACCACCTGGCGGGTGTGGTGCTCAGGGAGGAGACCCCGCGCGCCGTCATCAAGCTGCGCGCCCTGCCGCGCGGCCGGGCGGGCCAGGAGGACCGGACGGCCCTGCCGCTGCCCGCACGGCACGACCCCGAAGCGGTGGCCTCACCCAACAAGTTCAGCCGCGCCACCCAGGCCGCCGGGGAACCGGGAGGCTGCGTCTTCGGGTGCGGGGCTCTGTTGCTGGGCTTCGTCGCCCTGATGCTCACGAACGTGCTGTGGCCCGGCTCGACGGACCTCACCGGGGTGCCGAGCCCGTGGGCGTCCCTCTTCTTCCTCCTCTACGTGTGCGAGGTGATCGCCTTCGGCGCCGGTGTGCTGTTCCTGATCAACGGGCACCGCAGGATGAAGCACCGCAACCTGAGCCGATGGCGCACCAGGGCCGCCCACCTCGCCGCGAGCTACCTGCTGCTGGCCTGGTGGCCGCAGGACAACCTCTACCGGCTGGCGGGCAAGCACGACTGGCCGCAACAGGCCCTGCTCGTCTACCTCTTCAACGTCCCGCTGATGATCGCGGGCCTCATCGTGGCCGTCTTCCTCGCCAGAAAGCCGGACGACCCCTTCCACTTCGACGGGCAGGAGGAGGCCTAGAGGAAGTCCGCGGGCCCGAACATGGCGTCCACCGCCAGCGCACGGGCCCGCACCAGCGCTTCGGCCGCGTCCAGCACCTCCCTGCTGTGCGCGGCCACCAGCACACCGAGCCAGGGCACCGGGTCGAAGGCCGCGGTCGGGATGGCGGGGACGAACACCGCCCCCAGCTCGGCGCAGGCCCGCGCCACATCGGTACACAACTCGTCCAACTGCGTCTCCGGCAGCCGAGCCCCCAACTCGACCCGGTCGACGATCCGTACGAGGTGCCCCGCGCCCCGCAGCGCGTCGAGCCGGGCCGCCACCATGAAGGCGATGGACGGCCCGGTCAGCCGCAGGTTGGCCTCGGTGGGCGCGAGCCGCCCGGCACGGTCCATCACGACATCCACGTCGAACCAGCCCCGGTAGCCGGCGGCCGCCAGCTCCCGGCCCACGGCCGCCCCGAAGGCGGCGAGCGGCTGCTGCGCCGACTCGGGCACCACCCCGGGCCCCACCGTGGCGCCGCGGTAGCCGCCCTCCGCCACGTCCATCACCGCCACGCCGACCTCGTGCAGCCGGCCCGTGCCGTCCACGAAGCCGTCGTAGGTGAGATCGCGAAGGCCGTGATCAGGGCCCTGGACGTACTCCTCCACCAGCAGCGGCCCGCGCGGCAGCCGCCGCAGCAGGGCGCGGGCCCCGCCGGCCGCCCGCACCTCCCCCGGAGTGACCACGGTGGTGCCCGAACCCCCGACACCATGCTCCGATTTCAGAACACTGCTCTCCCCCGCCTTGGCCCGGGCGGACAACAGCCGCACCGCCGCCCACCGGGTACGGGCCTGCCACTGCCCGGGCAGCACGATCCCGGGATGCCCACCCGCCGCCAGGATCCGGCCGAACAGCCCGTGCGCCGCCGACTTCGACTCGTACCGCAGCTCCCCGTCCCGCACCGGCCGCCCCGCCAGCCGCCCGAACGCCCGCGTCAGCCCCCACGGTACGAGGGGCAGACCCGCACCCGTCAGCCGCGCGACGAGCGCCGGCCGCTCCCTCACGGCATCGATCAGCCCCGCCCCCCGCTCCACCAGCCCGTCGTACACCTCCACCCCCGCCCACCCCAACTGGCGGCACACCAGCTCGACCCAGCCCCGCGGAACGGACCTGGGCAGTACCAGCACGGCAGGCTGCGGACTGTAGAAGGCGGCCAGGCACGCGTAGTGATGGGCGGGCCACTGCTCGCGATCCAAACTGCCGTCGGCGAACTGCGCATTGAACTCGGCGACATTCCCCAGGTGCACGGCCGGCTCACCCCCGGTCCACGCCCGAGCCCACCCGACGAGCGGAACGGGAGCCACCTCGAACCGCACCAGGTCACCCGGGCCGCCCGGTACAGCGATCGCCCCCATCGCCCGATAGAACCCCACCGCGTGCGGATCGGAGTCGATCACCAGCCGCCGCACCCCCAACTCCACGGCCCGACGCAGCACGTCCCGGTACAGCAGCCGCCCCACACCGCACGCGATGACGGCCGGCTCCACGAACAACAGCCCGAGCACCGCCCGCGAACCGCCCCCTTCCAGGGAAGCGACCCCGACCACCTCCCCGTCCTCATCCTCGGCGACAACGATCCGGCGCTCCACCACCTCCTCTCCCCGGATCCGCAGCTCCTCCTCACACCCGGCGAGAAACCCGGCCCCGTACCCCCAGTGGCCCTTGGACCGCATCACCAGCCCGGTCAGCGCCTCCGCCTCCTCCACCCCCGCAGCCCTGACCTTTACCATTCCCTGACCTCCCCATGGTCCACCGGAGGGCCGTGCGATAGATTCGGCCAGCCCAGGGCACATCCTTTCCCACCCACCCGGAGACAGGCTTCTCAATGAGCGACATCATCAACGGACTTGGCCGCACCAGCGCCTACGGCGCCCTCGGCCTGGTCCTGCTGATCCTCGGCATCGTCCTCGTGGACGTGCTGACGCCCGGGAAGCTCCCGAAGCAGATCTGGGAAGAGCGCAACCGCAACGCCGCCATCATGCTCAGCTCCGCGCTCCTCGGCATCGGCGGCATCGTCTTCACCTCGATCTGGACCACGTACAACGACTTCGGCAAGGGCCTCCTCTCCACAGCGGCATTCGGGGTACTCGGCCTGATCCTCATGGGACTGGCCTTCCTCGTCCTCGACCTGGTCACCCCGGGCAAGCTCGGCGCCATCGTGGTCGACCCCGAACCCCACCCCGCGGTCTGGGTCACGGCCTCCTGCAACCTCGCCGTGGCCGCCATCGTCGCCGCGTCCATCGCCTGACGGCAGCGGTGCCGGGGGCGGGGTGGGGTGTCGTCCGGGACTAAAACGAGATGACTTCGGCGCGAACCCCCGCCCGCAAAGGCAACCACCATGGGGCGCCGAACATCGAAGCCCGTCCCGGACGACACCCCACCCCGCCCCCGGCACCGCCCCCCGACACCGCCCCAACCGGCGGCCGGCCCGGCTACGCCAGCCCCAGCGCGAACACCGCGAACCCGGCCGCCAGCACCCCCGCCACAGCGCCCCGCACCGTACTCGCCCTGCGCCACGGCTGCTCGAACCGCCGCGCGTAACGCGCGATGACGACCAACAGCACCGCGAACACCGGCATCCAAGCCACCCGCGCCGCGATCCACCCCAAACTGTCCGGCGCCGTGGTCAGCCCGGCCACCCCGCCCACCCCGCCCGCAAACGACCCCGGCACGGCCGCCGCCAGCATCGCCGTCTGGTGCCAGCACAAAATGGTCATCGCGCACAGATTGATGAGCACCACCGGCGCCCACACAACAGGCCGCGCCAGCACCCGCGCCAGCCGCCCCCGCAGCAGGATCGCCGCCCCCGACTGGCCCGCCGCCAGCGCCAGCACCAGGAGCGACGGCGGGTGCGAGTTGGTCCGCGCCTCACCCGGCACGCCCACCATCGACGCCGGGTAGTGGAAGACCGCCAGCAGAGTCGCGAAGAGCAACGCGCCGCCCACCAGCAGCAGCCACCCCCCACGCCGCCCGATCCGCCCCTCACCCCAGGACACACCGAGCTGGTACGCGAAAAGCCAGCCCGGCAGAACATTGATCAGCGCCACCCACCCCGGCACGGCATCGGCGAGCGGCCCGTACCGCAGGAAGTCCACCACGGCCACCGACAGGAGCAGCGGGGCCGCGGCCCACCCCCCGAGCCGCCGGGCCGCCCGCACGCAGTACGGCGTCAGCGCGGTCACCACCACGTACACCCCGACGAACCACAACGGCTGGATCACCAGCGTCGCCCCGGTCCGCAGCGTAGCCAACGGCACCCCGGCCGCGTACAGCACCGGCGCCGCCAGCGCCCACACCGCCGTCACCCCGAGCACCGGACGCCCCAGCCGGGCGATCCTGCCCTTCAGCCACGCCCCCGCAGACCCCTTGCGGCGCCCGAAGGACAGCGCCGAGGCATAACCGCCGACCAGGAAGAAGATGCCGAGCATCTGGAGCACCCAACTGGCCGGGGCCAGCCCCCCGAAGGCCGACAGCGGGCTGGCATTGTGCAGACCGCCCTCCGCATCGAGCGTGAACCCGCCGAGCAGCCAGTGCCCGGTCGGCACGGCGAGCAGCGCCAGGGCGCGCAGTCCGTCGATCGCCCGGTCCCGATGGGCCGGGGTCTGCCGCTCGATCCGGTCGGCGGCGCCCTTCAACGCGGTGAGCGTGCTCATCGGACGTCCCCCTTCGCGATCGCGGCGAACGCCGCCAGTGACCGGGTGCCGGGCGCGAAGTAGCCGGTGTGGCCCTGTACGTCGGCGGCGGGCACCCGACGCGCCCCGAACGCCGCCGAGGTGGGATCGGCCCCGTGGCCCACCCCCGCGAACTCGACGTGCGGGATGTCGGCGATCCAGTCGGAGGGTCCCCGCGCCGCCCACACCCGGGCACGGGTCCGCAACCCGGCCGCGCTCTCGGCGCGCATCCCCGGCGAGCCGAACGCCACGATGTCGGTGGCGTCCGTGTGCCGGGCCGCCAGCCCGCAGACCACCGAGCCGTAGCTGTGGCAGAACAGCACCGGGTCGGGGGCGCCCACCGCGTCCAGCCCCTGCGTGAACCGGGCCAGGCGCACCGCCCCCGCCTCCGCGAGCCGGCCGGCCGCCGCGTCCAGGCCCACCCCGACCGGGGTGGTGTAGCCCACCCAGGCGATCACCGCCGTCGCCCCGCCGGCCGCCGCCCGCAGCGCCCGGGCCATACCGGCCGGCCCGGTGGCGGGCTTGCGCACGGCGTCGTAGCCGGTGGCGTCGTTGTCGGACCCCGGCACGATCACCGAGACGTGCCCGGCGCGCTCCAGGTCCCCGAACACCTCGGCGACCTGGCCCCGCCCGCGCGGGTCGAAGGCCAGGATCTGCCGGTCCGGCGCGGCGAGGGCGGCGTAGCGGGCCTCACCCGTCGCGGCGACGGCGATCCGGTTGGCCTCGTACCGCAGCGGCAGCGGCGCGCCCTCCAGGTTGCCCACCACCAGCGGGTGGGACCGTACGAGCTCCCGGCGCGCGCCCTCGTCGAGCCCGGCGAAGAACCGGGCCACCTCGCGCGGCGACGCCCCCGCCGGATCGGGCAGCGCCCGGCCGGAAACCGTCTCGGCCCGCCAGGCGGCGGTCCCCGGCGGCGGCCCGGTGACCGCCGTCTGGCTGTCGCCGGAGGCCCATCCCGCGGTCCCCGCGACGACGGCCACCGCCAGCGTGGCCGTGACCATCGTCCTTCCGAAGCGGCGCATGCCCCGTCTCCTCTCCTCGTGACGAGGAGGAAGGTAGGAAGGAGGCACCGGACCGCACGT
Source organism: Streptomyces sp. NPDC057010 (assembly GCF_042673805.1). Taxonomy (NCBI): domain Bacteria; kingdom Bacillati; phylum Actinomycetota; class Actinomycetes; order Kitasatosporales; family Streptomycetaceae; genus Streptomyces; species Streptomyces sp. NPDC057010. Next base: position 253,282 of record NZ_JBHUSC010000001.1, read on the forward strand.
CGGACCGTGGAGCCAAGTCGGATGTCATACCCCGGTAGGGGGTGGAGGAGAAGAGGTCAGCCGGTGTCGCCCGGCCGCACCAGCCCCGCCTCGTACGCGAAGATCACCGCCTGGGCACGATCCCGCAGGTCGAGCTTGGCCAGCACCCGTCCGATGTGCGTCTTGACCGTCTGCTCCGCCACCACCAGCCGGCCGGCGATCTCCTGGTTGGAGAGCCCGCGCGCGATGAGCTCCAGTACCTCGGTCTCACGCGGGGTGAGCCCGTTCAGCCGCAGTGCCGGGTCCTTGCGCGGCGCCGGCCGCTGCTGCACGAAGTCGGCGATCAGCCGCCGCGTCACCGAGGGCGCCAGCAGCGCCTCGCCCGACGCGACCACCCGTACCGCCGCGATCAGATCGGCCGGCGGCGCGTCCTTCAGCAGGAACCCGGAGGCGCCGGCGCGCAGCGCCTCGTACACGTAGTCGTCGATGTCGAAGGTCGTCAGCATCAGCACCTTCGGCCGGTGCACCACCCCGGGCGGGGGCTCGAGGAGTTCGCGGGCGGCCGTGAGCCCGTCCATCTCCGGCATCCGCACGTCCATCAGCACCACGTCGGGGTGCGTGGAGCGGGACACCTGCACGCCCTGCCGCCCGTCGGGAGCCTCGCCCACCACGTCGATGTCGGCCTGCGCCGACAGCAGCGCGGCGAACCCCGCCCGCACCATGGCCTGGTCGTCGACGATGATCACGCGGATGGTCAACTTACGTCCTCGCTCGGGGCGTTCAGGGGCAGACGGGCGGCGACGCGGAACCCGCCGTCGGGCAGCGGGCCGGTGTCCAGCGTCCCGCCGGTCAACCGTACGCGCTCCCGCATCCCCACCAGACCGTGGCCCGTGCCCGAACTCTCCAGCTCCACCACGGCGTCCCGGGCCGGCCCGTTGACGACGAGCACGAGGACCTCCTCCTCGTCGACGGTCACCGAGACCCGGGTCCGTGCCCCGGGCGCGTGCCGCACCACATTGGCCAGGGCCTCCTGCACGATCCGGTACGCCGACAGGTCCACGGCGGGCGGAGCCGCCTCGGCCGCGCCGGTGGCCAGGGACAACTCCACCGGCTGCCCCGCCCGTACGGTCGCCTCCACCAGCTGCTGGAGCCGGTCGATGCCGGGCTGCGGGGCCTTGTCGCCCTCCGCGCGCTCCGTACCGTCGCCCCGCAGGACGGTCAGCAGCCGCCGCATCTCGCCCAGCGACTCGCGCGCACTGGCCGCGATCGCCGCGAACTCCTCCCGTACCGGCTCCTCCATGCCCGGCAGCCGGTACGGCGCGGAGTCGGCCTGCACGGTGATCACCGACATGTGGTGGGCCACCACGTCGTGCAACTCCCGGGCGATCCGCGCCCGTTCCTCCAGCAGCGTGCGCCGGGCCCGCTCCGCCTCGCTGATGCTCTCCTGCTCGGCGATCCGCTGCTGCGCGTCACCCAGCCCGCGCAGCGCCCCCGTCAGTGCCAGCAGCACTCCGGTGAGCACGAACAGCAGGGCGGCCGTGTTCATCGAGCCCTTCGGCGGGAAGAAGCCCAGCACCGCCCCGACCGCGCCGGTCGCCAGCCACACCCCGACCAGGGTCCGGATCGACTCGCGCAGCCCCAGGCAGGCCATCAGCGCCAGATAGCCGACGATGGCCATCGGGGTCCACGGCCAGGCGTGCGCGGCCACCCGGTCGGCCCAGATCAGCAGCACCGCGCCGATCGTGTCCGAGAGCAGGACCAGCGCCCAGGCGGCCATCGGCCGGGTCACGGCGAGCAGCAGCGGCACGGTCTGCGCCACCCCCAGCGCGCCCGACCAACCGCCGCCCAGCCCGTAGTCGTTCGTGAGCACCGCGATGGTCACCGGCAGCAGGGTCACCACGAAGACGCCGGCGACCACGAACGGCAGCCACCGCTGCCAGGCCTTGGGTGCCTGCGCGAACAGCGGTTCGCCGGCCCGGGCGGGTGTCCGCATCACCACCGCGAGCTGCGCGAGCGCGCCCGGCACCCGGGCGCCGGGCGCTGCGGCGGAAGGCGTACGGCTGCGCTCACCGGTCCGGAGGCGCAGCCGGGGGAGGGTGCGGGTGGGGCGGGCTCTGTCGGTCATGATCGGACCAGCCTATGCGCCTCGGGCCCCGATCCGCGGTACGGATAGGCTGCTCGCCGGTCGATCACGGGGAGCCGGTGCACATGGGCGGGGCAGCCGCGCTGGAGAAGCTGGTGCCGGTACTGCTGGCGTTCGGCGGCGGGGTGCTCCTGGCACGCCGCAAGATCGTTCCGGCGGAGGCCTCCAAGGCCTTCTCGGACTACGCGTTCCTCTTCGCGGTGCCGTGCTACCTCTTCGGCAACATCTACGCCGGCGACCTCGCGGCCCTGTTCGACTGGCAGGCGATCGGAGGCTACGCCGCGGCGGCGGCCCTCGCGGTGGCGGCGGTGGCCACGGCGGCGGTCGCCCGAGGTCTACGGGAGCCCCGTGACGTGGCGCTGCGCGTGATGGCGGGAGTCCAGGTGAACACCGCCTACTTCGCCGTCCCGGTGTTCATCACCGTGTTCGGGACGGCGGCCCCGATCTTCCCGATCCTGCTCTTCCAGGTCTGCGTCCTGTCCCTCGTCGTCATCGCCCTGATGGAACTCGGCCGCGCCGGTCCCGGGGCGGGCGGTCCGGGACGGCGGCTGGCCCGGGCGGCCGGCGCCTCGCTCGCCACGCCGCTGGTGCTGGCCTGCAACGCGGGGATCCTGCTCAACCTGCTCTCGGTGCACGTCCCCTCGGTGATCCTGGACGGAGCCGCCTTCGTCGGGGACAGCGCCTCCCCGGTGGCCCTGTTCGCGCTCGGCCTGCACCTGGGCGGCATCGGCCTGGACCTGCGGGGCACCACGCGCGAGGAGCTGGCGCTCATCGGCTTCAAGTGCCTGGCCTTCCCGCTGCTCACCTGGGCGGTGTGCGGGGCGGTGTTCGGGGTGCGGGGCGAGTGGCTCGCGTACCTGGTCCTGATCGCCGCGATGCCGACCCCGCAGAACCTGTTCATCTTCGCCCAGCGCTACGACGTGGGCGTAGAACTCTCCGCCTCCATAGTGATCAAGAGCTCACTCGTGTCCCTCCTGCTGCTGCCCCTGTGGCTCCAGACCGTGGCCTCATGACGCGATCGAGATCGTCGACGCGCAAGGTCATGATCCGGCCTTGCGCTTGTTGTAGACGTCGAATCCGACGGCCGCCAGCAGGACCAGGCCCTTGATCACCTGCTGGTAGTCGGTCCCCACGCCGACCAGCGACATGCCGTTGTTCAGCACGCCCAGCACCAGACCGCCGATGATCGCGCCGAGGACGGTGCCCACACCGCCGCTGGCGGAGGCGCCGCCGATGAAGGCGGCGGCGATCGCCTCCAACTCGAAGTTGATGCCGGCCTGCGGCGTGCCGGCGTTGAGCCGCGCGGCGAAGACCAGCCCGGCCAGGGCCGCCAGGACGCCCATGTTCACGAAGGCCAGGAAGACGACCCGCTTGCTCTTCACCCCGGACAGCCTCGCTGCCGCCTCGTTGCCGCCGATGGCGTAGGTGTGCCGCCCGAGGATCGAGTTGCGCATCACGTACCCGAAGCCGACCAGCAGGGCGCCGAGGACCAGCAGGACGACCGGCACCCCGTGGTAGCTGGCCAGCAGCAGCGTGAAGGCCACCACGGCCGCGGTGATCGCGCCGAGTTTCACCAGGAACAGCCCGGTCGGGAGGGGTTCCAGCCCGTACGCTGCGGCCCGCCGCCGTCCGCGCACCTCCTGCAGGATCGCGACGGCCAGCACCGAGAGGCCCAGCAGGAGGGTGAGGTTGTGGTAGTCGGTGTGGGGGCCGACCGAGGGGAGGAAGCCGCTGCTGATGTTCTGGAAGCCCTTGGGGAGCGGCGCCACCGTCTGGCCCTGCAGGAGGATCTGGGTCCCACCGCGGAACAGCAGCATGCCGGCCAGCGTGACGATGAACGAGGGGATCCCGAGGTAGGCGATCCAGAAGCCCTGCCAGGCTCCCGCGAGGGCCCCGATCAGCAGCGCGGCCACCAGTGCCAGGGGCCACGGCACGTCGTGCCTGACCATCATCACCGCCGCGGCCGCCCCTACGAAGGCGGCGAGCGACCCGACCGACAGGTCGATGTGCCCGGCGATGATGACGATCATCATGCCGATGGCCAGGATGAGGATGTAGCCGTTCTGCTGGATCAGATTGGTGATGTTGAGCGGCTGGAGCAGGATGCCGTCCGTCCAGAACTGGAACAGCAGCACGATCAGCGCCAGCGCGACCAGCATCCCGTACTGGCGCAGGTTGCCGCGCAGCGCTCGGGCCAGTACGGCACCGGCCGACGGACGTCGGCCGGTCTGCGGTGTGCGGGGCGCGGTGTCTGGGGTGGTCTGGGTCTGGGCCATGCCTCACACCTGCTTGTCGGGGTATGCCGCGCTCATGGTCATGAGCCGCATGAGGGATTCCTGGGTGGCGTCCGCGCGGGTGACCTCACCGGTGATGCGGCCTTCGGCCATGGTGTAGATCCGGTCGCACAGGCCGAGGAGTTCGGGGAGTTCGGAGGAGATGACGAGTACCGACTTGCCCTGGGCGGCGAGTTCGGCGATGACGGTGTAGATCTCCGCCTTGGCACCGATGTCGATGCCCCGGGTGGGTTCGTCGAGGATCAGCACCTCCGGCTCGGCGAAGATCCACTTGCTGAGGACGACCTTCTGCTGGTTGCCGCCGCTGAGCTTCCCGGTCTGCACGAACACCGAGGGAGCCTTGATGTTCATGGTCCGCCGGAACGATTCGGCGATCCGGGCCTCCTCGTGCCGGTCGACCCAGCCGCGCCGGGCGACCTTGCCGAGGGAGCTCAGTGAGATGTTCCGGCTGATGTCGTCGCCCAGGTCGAGGCCGAGCTGCTTGCGGTCCTCGGTCACGTACGCGATGCCGTGCCCGATCGCCTCCGGCACCGTCCGGGTACGGATCTCCCGGCCGTGCAGCCGCACCCGGCCCCCGGTCCACCGTCCGTACGAGCGGCCGAAGACGCTCATGGCCAGTTCGGTGCGGCCGGCGCCCATGAGGCCGGCCATGCCGACGATCTCTCCTCGACGGACGTGCAGCGAGGCGCCGTCGACCACGTTGCGCCGGTGGTCGATCGGGTGCCGGACGCTCCAGTCCTCGATCTCGAAGGCGACCTCGCCGATCTCCGCCCCGTCCTCCGCATAGGGCAGCCGCTCGGGGAAGCGGTGTTCCAGGTCGCGGCCGACCATGCCGCGGATGATCCGCTCCTCGGAGATGCCCTCGGAACCGATCGCGATGGTCTCGATGGTCCGCCCGTCGCGCAGGATGGTGACGGCGTCGGCGACCCGGGCGATCTCGTTCAGCTTGTGCGAGATGAGGATGCAGGAGATGCCCTGAGCCTTGAGTTCGAGGATCAGGTCGAGCAGCTTGCGGCTGTCCTCGTCGTTCAGGGCGGCCGTCGGCTCGTCCAGGATGAGCAGCTTGACCTTCTTGGCGAGCGCCTTGGCGATCTCGACCAACTGCTGTTTGCCGACGCCGAGGTCGGCGATCCTGGTGTGCGGGCCTTCGTCGAGTCCGACCTGCCGCATCAGTGCGGCGGCGTGGGTGAGCGTCCGGTGCCAGCTGATGAAGCCGCGAGTGGCGTGTTCGTTGCCGAGGAAGATGTTCTCGGCGATGGACAGGTACGGCACCAGCGCGAGTTCCTGGTGGATGATCACGATGCCGCGCCGCTCGCTGGCCCTGATGTCCTTGAACCGGCAGGGCTCGCCTTCGAAGCGGATCTCGCCTTCGTAACCACCGTGCGGGTAGACCCCGCTGAGCACCTTCATCAAGGTGGACTTGCCGGCGCCGTTCTCGCCGCAGATGGCGTGCACCTCACCGGCGGCGACGGTCAGGTTGACCTCGGAGAGCGCCTTGACGCCGGGGAACGACTTGCTGATCGACCGCATTTCGAGGACTGGTCCGGCCATGGCTGTGCATCCGTATCGTTCGGGGCGGTGCGGGGCGGCCTCCCGGGCCTCGCACCACCGGTTCCGTGCCGGGCCGGGTCGGCCGGGCCAGGCGGCTACTTGAGCTGGTCCGCGGTGTACTGACCGCTGTCCACCAGGACCTTCCGGTAGTTGTCCTTGTCGACACTGACCGGCTGGAGCAGCTGCGCCGGCACGGTCTTGACGCCGTTCTCGTACTGGCTGGTGTCATTGACCTCGGGCTTGCCACCGCTCAGTAGCGCGTCGCCCATCTGGACCGCCGCCTTGGCCAGTTGGCGGGTGTCCTTGTAGACCGTCTGGGTCTGCTCGCCCGCGATGATCGACTTCACCGAGGCCAGCTCGGCGTCCTGGCCCGTGACGACGGGCAGTGCCTGGCCGCTGCCGTAGCCGACGCCCTTGAGCGACGAGATGATGCCGATCGAGATGCCGTCGTACGGGGAGAGCACGGCGTCGACGCGGGCTGCGGTGTACGACTTGCTCAGCAGGTTGTCCATCCGGGACTGGGCGAGACCGCCGTCCCAGCGCAGTGTGGCGATCTGGTTGAAGGAGGTCTGGCCGCTCTGCACGACCAGCTTCTTGTCGTCGACGTACGGCTTGAGGACGCTCATCGCACCGTTGAAGAAGAACGTGGCGTTGTTGTCGTCCGGTGAACCGGCGAACAGCTCGATGTTGAAGGGGCCCTTGCCGTCCTTGAGGCCGAGCTTGTCGACGATGTAACCGCCCTGGAGGACGCCGACCTTGTAGTTGTCGAAGGTCGCGTAGTAGTCGACGTTCTTCGTTCCGCGGATCAGCCGGTCGTAGGAGATCACCGGGATGTGCGCGTCGGCGGCCTTCTGCAGCACGTTGGTGAGCGAGGAGCCGTCGATGGCGGCGATCACCAGCAGCTTGGCCCCCTTGGTGATCATGTTCTCCACCTGGGCGACCTGGTTCTCCACGACGTTGTCGCCGTATTGGAGGTCGGTCTTGTAACCCTTGGCCTGGAACTCCTTGACCATGTTGGTGCCGTCGTTGATCCAGCGCTCGGACGACTTGGTCGGCATCGCGATGCCGATGAGGCCACCCTTGGCGTCGGCCTTGGCCGTGCCCTCGCCCGTGCCGTTGGCGCTCTGGCCGCAGGCCGCCAGCGACAGCGTCAGACCCGCGGTGACAAGGCCTGCTGAAAGCTTCCGCACAGTTCCTCCAGTGATGTTCCGCGACCGGCACGGAGCGACCCGGCTGGGCGACCGGAAGCGGTCGGGCGGGGGTCGGCCGGGGGACGATTCCTCGCGCTGTGCGAAGTCGGGATCGCACCGGCTCCGGCCTGGCGATACCTGAGTGTTAACGCTCACAAGTGCGTCGTCAAGGGTCTGTTCGGATCACTGTAGGGTCGGCGATCAGTGGCGTACCGTAGCCCGGAGTCGAGGAGGGACGTGAGCGTGGGAAACGACAGTGCCGGGACCGAGCGGCGCCCGCCCGTGATGGCGGACGTGGCGAAATTGGCCGGCGTGTCCCACCAGACGGTGTCCCGGGTGCTCAACGGCGCCCCGCACGTGCGCCCCGGCACCCGGGAGCGGGTGCTCGCCGCCATCCGTGAGCTGGACTACCGGCCCAACTCCGCCGCCCGCGCCCTGGTCACCCGCCGCTCGCAGACCCTCGGTGTGGTCAGCTTCGAATCGACCCTGTATGGTCCCGCCTCGATGCTGCACGGCATCGAGCAGGCCGCGCGCAGTGCGGGGTACTTCGTCAGTGTGACGAGCCTGCACTCCCTGGACGGCCGCTCGGTCCAGGAAGCCGTCGACCGACTGCGCGACCAGGGCGTGGAGGGCGTGGTCGTGATCGCGCCCCAGATCTCCGCCGTCAGTGCGGTGGCCAGGCTCTCCAGCTCCGTGCCGGTCGTCGCGGTCGGACCGGGCAGCCAGTCGCGCGTTCCGATGGTCTCGGTGGACAACCGGTCCGGCGCCGAAGCGGCCACCAGGCACCTGCTCGATCTGGGCCACCGCACCGTGCACCACCTGGCCGGCCCGGCCGGCTGGATGGAGAGCCAGGACCGCCAGGAGGGCTGGCGCGGCGCGCTCGAGGCTGCCGGAGCCCCCGTGCCGCGTGTCGAGCCCGGCGACTGGAGTGCGCGCGCCGGCTACCAGGCGGGGTTGCGGATCGCCGAACTGGAGGACGTCACCGCCGTCTTCTGCGCCAACGACCACATGGCGCTCGGACTGCTGCGGGCCCTGCACGAGGCCGGCCGCTCGATCCCGGGCGACATCAGCGTGGTCGGCTTCGACGACATTCCCGAGGCCGCCTACTTCACCCCGCCCCTGGCCACGGTGCGGCAGGACTTCGGCGAGCTCGGCCGCCGGGCCCTGGAACTGCTCGTCGAGGAGCTGGAGGGCGGCGGGCACACCCGCACCCACGTGCGGATCTCGCCCGAGATGGTGCTGCGCCGCAGCGCGGGTCCCGCCGCGCGTCGTTGACCCGGCGCCACCGGACCCGGGGCCGCCTTACCCTGGCGGCCCGCGCTCCCCGACACGTCGGCCGCACTGGGTCGAGGGCGCCGGCGTTCCCTGGACGGAGTGGCGTTAGCGCTAACAATTTGGGTCGCCCAGCCTCGAAACTCACCCGACCGAGGCGCGGTGAACGCGGCCATCGGCCCCGGCGTCGTGGGGGCTGAGCTGTTCGACGTCGTCGCGGCGGGCGCGTAAGGCTGTCAAGTACAGCTCTACATCGGCTAGTTGGGCCTCCGCGATCCTGGTGGCAGCCTTGGTTCACAGTCCCTGGGCCAGCCGGTGGTAAGCCTGGTTCCAGCGGAGGTCGCGCCGGAACTGCTTGGGGGTGGTGGCCTGGTCGATGAGGGCGAGTTCCAGGCGGAGCATCTCCGCCAGGTCGTCGAGGTGGTCGGAGGTCAGGGCGGTGCTGAGGACGGTGTGGTGGGGACCTCCGGCCGTCAGCCAGGATTCGGTGGAGGTCCGCAGGTCGGGGCGTGGCCGCCAGACCGCGCGGGCGACGGGGAGGGCGGGCAGCGGGTGCGGGGGTTCCACCACGTCGATGTCGTTGGCGACCAGACGGAAGCGGTCGCCGAGGTCGGCGAGGCCGACCACCACGGCCGGCCCGGGGGCGGCGTCGAACACCAGCCGCACCGGGTCCTCCCGCCCGCCGATACCGAGGGGATGGATCTCGCAGCCGGGCCTGGCGGTGGCGATGGTGGGGCAGACCTCCAGCATGTGTGCGCCGAGGATGAGCTCGTTGCCCGCCGTGAGGTCGTAGGTGTAGTCCTCCATGAAGGAGGTGCCGCCCGGGAGCCCGGCGGCGGCCACCTTGAGGGCGCGCAGCAGGACGGAGGTCTTCCAGTCGCCCTCCCCGCCGAAGCCGTAGCCCTGGGCCATGAGCCGCTGGACCGCCAGACCGGGCAGCTGGCGAAGTCCCCCCAGGTCCTCGAAGTTGGTGGTGAAGGCCCTGAAGCCGCCCGTTTCGAGGAAGGCGCGCAGGCCGGCTTCGATGCGGGCCGCGTAGCGCAGCGAGTCGTGCCGTTCGCCTCCCGGTCGCAGTTCCGGCGCCAGGTGGTAGACGTCCTCGTACTCCTTGACGAGGGCAGTCACCTCGGTCTCTTCCGCGCTGTCGACGAGCTCCACCAGGTCGTTGACGCCGTAGGTGTTGACGGAGACGCCGAAGCGCAGCTGGGCCTCGACCTTATCGCCCTCGGTGACGGCCACGTCGCGCATGTTGTCGCCGAAGCGGGCGACCTTGAGGGTGGCCAGTTCGGACCGTGCGGCGGCCGCCCGCGCCCAGACCGCGATGCGTTCGGTCGTCACCGGGTCGGTGACGTGGCCGGCCACGGTCTTGCGGGGTACGCCGAGACGGGCCTGGATGTGCCCGAACTCGCGGTCTCCGTGCGCGGCTTGGTTGAGGTTCATGAAGTCCATGTCGATGGTGTCCCAGGGCAGGGACACGTTCGACTGGGTGTGGAGGTGCAGCAACGGCTTGCGCAGCGCGTCGAGTCCGGCGATCCACATCTTGGCCGGCGAGAAGGTGTGCATCCAGGCGATGAGCCCGATGCACCGGTCGTCGGCGTTGGCGTCGAGGCACACCCGGCGGATGGCGTCGGCGTCGGTCAGTACCGGCTTCCACGCCACGCGCGCGGGAATGCCGGAGGTGTCGGCCAGCGCGGTCGCGATCTGCCGCGACTGGTCGGCGACCCGCTTCAGCGTCTCCTCCCCGTACAGGCCTTGGCTGCCGGTGAGGAACCAGAGCTCCTGGGCGGGGGACGTTTGGCTGGGCACATGGACTCCTGAAGGTGACGTCCCGCAACGGTGGTGAGGGCGGCGGGCGGGTGGGAAGCGGGTACGAGCGAGCGGGGCGGCGTCAGCCCGCGGTGTGGGCCGTGTCGCGGATGTTCCGCAGGCGGTGCAGCAGGCCGCCGGTGCCGAAGTGGTCGTGGAGGAGCCGGTACTCGGCGAAGAGGGCGTCGTAGGCGTCGGCTCGGGAGGCGTCGGGCGTGTAGACGGCAGGCCGTCGGCGGCCCATGGCGGCGGTGGCCGTACGGACGTCGGAGTGCGCGCCGGCGGCCACGGCGGCGTGGATGGCAGACCCGAGGGCGGGGCCCTGGCCGGACGCGGCGAGGGAGACGGGGCGGCGCAGCACGTCGGAGTAGATCTGCATCAGCAGTTCGTTCCTGGCCAGTCCGCCGGCGACGATGAACTCGTGCACCGGCACGCCTCCCCCCTCCAGCGCCTCCACGATGACGCGGGTGCCGAACGCGGTGGCTTCGAGCAGCGCGCGGTAGACGTCCTCGGGGCGGGTCGCGAGGGTGAGGCCCACGATGACTCCGGAGAGGTGGTGGTCGACGAGGACCGAACGGTTGCCGTTCAGCCAGTCGAGGGCGACCAGTCCGTGGCCGCCGACCGGCTGCCGGGCGGCTTTCCGGGTCAGCAGGGTGTGCAGGTCTTCGCCGCGGTCGGCGGCCTCGGCGAGGTAGTCCGGCGGGACGCCTTGGTCGAGTACCCAGGCGAAGATGTCGCCGACCGCGCTCTGGCCGGCCTCGTAGCCGTAGGTTCCCTCCACGATCCCGCCGTGGACGACACCGCAGATGCCGGGGACGTCGGCGAGGACGGGAGCGTTCACGACGTGGCAGGTGGAGGTCCCCATGATGGCGAGCAGTTGACCGTCCTCGACGGCCTGGGCCGCCGCAGCGGTGACGTGGGCGTCGACGTTGCCCGCGGCCACGGCGATGCCGGGGCGCAGCCCTGTCCACGCTGCCGCCTCGGCAGTGAGCGAGCCCACTCGTGAACCCAGCGGGGAGAGGGGGAATTCGAGGCGGGTGCGTGCGAAGTCGGCGAACCGGGGGTTCAGCGCGGCCAGGTACTCCTCGCTCGGGTAGGCGCCGTCCTGCAGGATGCCCTTGTATCCGGCCGTGCAGGCGTTGCGGGACTCGGCTCCGGTGAGCTGCCACACGATCCAGTCGGCAGCCTCGATCCACCGCGCGCAGGTTTCGTAGACGAGCGGATCCTCCTCCAGGAGCTGGAGGGCCTTCGCGAACTGCCATTCGGCGGAGATCCGGCCGCCGTAGCGGGCGATCCACTTCTCCCCGCGGGCGTGGGCGAGTTCGTTGATGCGGTCGGCATACGACTGGGCCGCGTGGTGCTTCCACAGCTTGGGCCACGCGTGCGGCCGTCCGGCGAGCTCCGTCTCGGCGAGGGGGGTCCCGTCGGCCAGCGTGGGCAGGACGGTGCACGCGGTGAAGTCGGTGGCGATGCCGATGACCGCGGCAGGATCGACCCCGGCCGCGGCCACGGCCTCCGGGACGGCGTGACGCAGTACATCCAGCCAGTCCTGGGGGTGTTGCAGGGCCCAGTCCGGGGGCAGTTGCGCACCGCCGTGCGGCAGGTGCCGGTCGATGACGCCGTGCCGGTAGGCGTGGACCGCGGCCGCCAGCTCCTGCCCGTCGTGAACCCGCACCACCACGGCGCGGCCCGACAGTGTGCCGAAGTCGACGCCGACCGTGTACTGCTCCGATGCCTCGGAATGCGGGGCGGGCGCGAGGAGATGGGGTGACGTCAACGGAGTGCCTTTCGAAGGAGCCGTTTGGCCGGGGATGGCGGGCGGGCCGGTGGTTCCCCCGCAGTGTGAACGCTAACAATGTCGGTAGGCAAGGGGTCTTTGCAGGGGTGTGCCTCGGTGCCGTGCTCGACCCGATAACGGACAGGTAACGCGCGCAAGGGGGTTGAGAACGTGGTTTGTTAACGCTCACAATGCAGCGGGCCCCCTTCTTGGGGGATCGCTCGCCTGCCGACCCCGCGACCTCGCCCCCGACCCCCGAAGCCGGTCGGCCCCGGCCCGTCGTGCAGCCCCTCTTCCGTACACCCGTACACCCGTACCCCCGAAAGGACACTCGACATGGCCCGCAGAGCAGCCCTCGCCCTCACCGCCGCCGTTCTCGCCTCCTCGGCATTGACCGCCTGCTCGACCGAGAGCCCCGCCCCCGGCTCCTCCTCGGCGGCAGCCAAGGGAGGTTCCGACGGCACGATCACCCTCGGCTTCGCCCAGGTCGGCGCCGAGAGCGGGTGGCGTACCGCCAATACCAAGTCCGTCCAGGAATCGGCGAAGAAGGCCGGGATCACCCTCAAGTTCTCCGACGGGCAGCAGAAGCAGGAGAACCAGATCAAGGCGATCCGCAGCTTCATCCAGCAGAAGGTCGACGTCATCGCCTTCTCGCCCGTCGTGGAGTCCGGCTGGGACACGGTGCTGAAGGAGGCCAAGGACGCAGGCATCCCGGTCATCCTCACCGACCGCGCCGTGGACACGAAGGACACCTCCCTCTACAAGACCTTCCTGGGCTCCGACTTCGTCAAGGAGGGCAAGTCCGCGGGAGAGTGGCTGACCGCCGCGTACGCCAACGAGCAGGGCCCGGTCAACATCGTCGAGCTCCAGGGCACCACGGGCTCCGCACCCGCCAACGACCGCAAGGCCGGCTTCGCCGACGCCATCCGCGCCGACGGCAAGTTCAAGATCGTCGCCTCGCAGACGGGCGACTTCACCCGCGCCAAGGGCAAGGAGGTCATGCAGGCGTTCCTGAAGTCCCAGAAGGACATCGACGTCCTCTACGCCCACAACGACGACATGGCCCTCGGCGCCATCCAGGCCATCGAGGAGTCCGGCAAGAAGCCCGGGACGGACATCAAGGTGATCTCGGTGGACGGGATCAAGGACGCCTTCGTCGCGATGACCGAGGGCAAGATCAACGTCGTGGTGGAGTGCAACCCGATGCTCGGCGACCAGCTGATGGAGCTGACCAAGAAGGTCGCGGCCGGGGAGAGCGTGCCGACCCGTGTCGAGACCGCGGAGGGTGTCTTCCCGCAGGACAAGGCCGCGGCCGCGCTGCCGTCCCGGAACTACTGATACCGAACGTCCCTGTTCCGGAGGGGGCCGAGCTGCCTCGGGGGAGTGGGGCACGCACGCCCCCGCGCTGCCCGGCACGGCGCCTCGCCGCCTTGTCGCAGCACCCGAGTACGTCCGGTACGAGGGCTTTGCGATGCACCGCACCGGAGGACGCGGAAACGCCCCCCGCCTCCCCGAGGCCGCTTGGCCCCGGTGCCTCCTTCACCGTCCGGAGCCCGCTCCACCACCCCACCCACGAGAGGAGGCCGGATGGCATCCCCGTCCAGCCCGCGGCCCACGGACGACGGCGGCCCGCGGCCGGTCCTGGAAGCCCGGGACATCCGCAAGCAGTTCCCGGGCGTGCTCGCCCTCGACGGAGTCGCCCTGCGGCTCTTCCCCGGTGAAGTGCACGCCCTGATGGGCGAGAACGGCGCCGGCAAGTCCACCCTGATCAAGGTGCTCACCGGTGTCCACCCCGTCGAAGGCGGCACCATCCTCGTCGACGGCCGGCCCCACACCTTCGCAGACCCCCTCCAGGCGCAGCGGGCCGGAATCAGCACCGTCTACCAGGAGGTCAACCTCTGCCCGAACATCTCGGTCGCCGAGAACATCCTCATCGGGCGCGAACCGCGCCGGTTCGGTCTCATCCACTGGTCCGCGATGCGGCGGCGGGCGGCCGAGCTGCTGACGGAACTGGACCTCGACCTGGACGTCACCGGCCTGCTCGGTGCGCACTCCCTGGCCGTGCAGCAACTGGTCGCCATCGTCCGGGCGGTGGACGTCTCGGCGAAGGTGCTCGTGCTGGACGAACCCACCTCCAGCCTGGACCGCGAGGAGGTCGCCCAACTCTTCACCCTGGTGCGGCGCCTGCGCGACCGCGGTGCGGCCATCCTCTTCGTCACGCACTTCCTCGACCAGGTCTTCGATCTCTGCGACCGCGTCACCATCCTGCGCAACGGCCGCCTGGAAGGCGAGTACCCCATCGGCGAACTCACTCCGGTGACGCTGGTGCAGCGCATGATCGGCGGAGAACTGGCCACCCTCGACCAGCTGTCCGAACGAGCCCACGGGGAAGCGGCCGAACGGGAGACCGGCGAGCCGTTCCTCCGGGCACGCCAACTGACCCGCACGGGTTCGATCGAACCGTACGACCTCGACATCCACGCCGGCGAGGTCATCGGACTGGCCGGCCTCCTGGGCTCGGGCCGCACCGAGGCGGCGCGCCTCCTGTTCGGCGCGGACAGCGCGGACGCCGGAGAAGTCGGCATCGAGGGCGAGAAGGTACTGCTGCGCACCCCCCGCCACGCCATCGCCCGGGGCATCGCCTTCTGTTCCGAGAACCGCAAGTCAGAGGGACTGGTGGGCGAGCTCACGGTCCGCGAGAACATCATCCTCGCCCTTCAGGCCGCCCGCGGCTGGACCAGGCCACTGACCCGTGCGAAACAGGACGAACTGGCACGGCACTGGATCGAAGCCCTGGACATCCGCCCCGCCGACCCCGAAGCGCAGGTACGCCACCTCAGTGGAGGAAACCAGCAGAAGGTCCTCCTCGCACGCTGGCTGCTGACCGAACCCCGGCTGCTGATCCTCGACGAACCCACCCGGGGCATCGACATCGGCGCGAAGGCGGAAATCCAGAAGCTCGTGGCCCGCCTGGCGGGCGAAGGCACCGCCGTGCTGTTCATCTCGGCGGAACTCGAAGAGGTACTGCGCCTCAGCCACCGCATCGCCGTGCTCCGCGACCACCGCATGGTGGCCACCCTCACGAACGACGACAGCGTCACACCCGAACGCATACTCACCACCATCGCCACCGGAGCCGACTCATGACCCCCCAGCCCGCCCGGTCCAAGGCGGTCGGCGGAATCGGGAGACGACTGGCCGGCCACCGCCTGCTGTGGCCCACGCTCATCCTGCTGGCCCTGCTCCTCGGCAACCTCGCGTTCCACCACGACTTCTTCTCCGTCCACGTACGCGACGGGCACCTCTACGGCAGCCTCATCGACGTCCTCCAGTTCGGCGCGCCCCTCACCCTGGTGGCGCTCGGCATGACCCTCGTCATCGCCACCCGCGGCATCGACCTCTCGGTGGGTTCCACCGTCGCCATCGCCGGCGCCCTCGCCTGCGGGCACATCTCCACCGCCGCACGTCCCGGCAGCGTCGCCACCGTGCTCACCGCCGTCGCCCTCGCGCTCGGCGTCGCCCTCGTGCTGGGCCTCGCCAACGGCTTCCTGGTCTCCGGACTGGGGGTGCAGCCCATCGTCGCCACCTTGATCCTCATGGTCGCGGGCCGCGGCGTCGCCCAGCTCATCACCGACGGCCAGATCATCACGGTGACGAGCGCGCCCTACAAGACGATCGGAGGCGGCTACTGGCTGACCATCCCCTTCGCCGTCCTCCTGGCAGCCGCCCTCGTCGCGCTCACCGCCTTCATCACCCGTCGCAGCGCACTCGGCATGCTGATCGAGTCCGTGGGCGGCAACCCCGCCGCCAGCCGCCTGGTCGGCATCCGCGCCGGCGGTCTGCTCGCCCTGGTCTACGTCTTCAGCGCGCTGTGCGCCGCCATCGCCGGGCTGATGATCAGTTCCAACGTCTCCAGCGCCGACGGCAACAACGCGGGCCTGTGGATCGAACTCGACGCGATCCTCGCCGTCGTCGTCGGCGGCACCGCCCTGACCGGAGGACGCTTCTCCCTCGGCGGCACCGTCCTCGGCGCACTGATCATCCAGACCCTCTCCACCACCGTCTACACCCTCGGCGTCCCGCCCGAGACCACCCTCGTCTTCAAGGCCTTCGTCGTCATCGCCGTCTGCCTCCTACAGTCCCCGGTCTTCCGGGCCAAGGTCCTGCGCCGCCGCAGGACGACCACTCTGCCCACCCCGCAGCAGCAGGAGGTACGCGCATGAGTACCGGCATCGCGAGCGCCGCCGCTGGGCTCACCCGCCCCTTCGCGACCCTGTCCCCGCGCACCCGCACCCGTATCCCACTGATCGTCACGGCCGTCCTGCTGGTCGTCATGTTCAGCGTCGGATCGGTGCGCTACGAGGGCTTCCTCTCCGCGCAAGTCGTGCTGAACCTGCTGATCGACAACGGATTCCTCCTGGTCGTCGCGGTCGGGGCGACCTTCGTCATCCTCACCGGCGGCATCGATCTGTCCGTCGGCTCCATGGTCGCCCTGTCGACCATGCTCACCGCCTGGCTGGTCGAGTCGCACGGCTGGCCCCTGGCCACCGTCATCCCACTGGTCCTGCTGGTCGGCGCCGCGAGCGGGGCGCTCATGGGCTGGGTCATCCACACCTTCGAGATCCAGCCGTTCATCGTCACCCTGGCCGGCATGTTCCTCGCCCGCGGGCTCTGCTACACGATCAGTACCGAATCCATCAGGATCAGCGACCCCACCACGGCGGGCATCGCCCAGACCCGGCTGTACGGCCCGGCGGGACTGTTCGTCTCGATCCCGGTGGTCATCGCCCTGACCGTGCTGGTGATCGCCTTCGTCGTACTGCACCACACGCGCTTCGGCCGCAACGTGTACGCGCTGGGCGGCAATGAGCCCTCCGCACACCTCATGGGTCTTCCGGTGGGCTCCACGAAGATCGCCGTCTACGCCGTCAGCGGCCTGTGCTCCGCACTCGGCGGCCTGCTGCTGACCTTCTACATGCTCTCCGGCTACGCCCTCCACGCCATGGGCATGGAACTCGACGCGATCGCCGCCACCGTGATCGGCGGCACGCTGCTGACCGGAGGTTCCGGCTTCGTCCTGGGCACCGCCCTCGGCGTGCTCGTCCTCGGCATGATCCAGACGGTCGTCAACTTCCAGGGCACGCTCAGCTCCTGGTGGACCCGGATCGTCATCGGTGCCCTGCTGCTCGTGTTCATCGTGCTGCAACGCCTGATGAGTGCCGGTTTCGGCTCCCCTGCACGGGCAAGCCTCGAGTCCTAGGCGGTGTTGGTGTCGAAGGACGCGAACAAGGCCTCGGAGAGGGCGTGCCGGACTTGCGGTGAGCGGCTTCGGCCGGGTGCCAGACCGGACGCGGCCGCCAGGCCCGCGAGACCTTCGAACGGACCATCCCAGTCGCCCCGGCCGTCAAGCAGATCACCCGCACAGTCGAGCCTCGACCTCGTCACCGCCTGCCCCTCCTTCGTCGCCGAGCCGGCCCGCCTGCTGCGAGGGCTCAGCCATGCCCCGCGCCTCGCGGCGCCGGGGTGACGCCGCTGCGCGGCACGCGGACACCGTCCGCTGCCTCCTCACCCCAGGCGACAAGTGGGTCAAGCACATCGTCGCGCGCGTGACCACAAGTGGGGGCGGTGGACCCGGCCCAGGCCGGTCCACCGCCCCCACCTCCGCATCGCCCCGGGCAAGGATCGGCCGGTCTACGGCTGCACGGACACCGTGGCATTGAAGCCGCAGCACTCAAGCGTGAACGAACCGTCCTGCAGGGCCATGCCGAAGTACGAGCTCCGGATGATGTCGTTGTGCCCGATGCTGTCCGATCCGCCGACGGCGTAGATCCCGACGTGGTTGCCAGTGAGGCGGTTGTGCTCGATTACCGTGCCCGTGCCGGCGGCGATGCCCACATGCTGGGTCTCGCTGAAGAAGTCGGGGCCGCAGGCCGGATCTGGTTCCCGGCAGTCGTTGCCGCTGATGGTGTTCCGGGTGACGCGCCCGACCGCGCCCAAGAGGAACCCGATCCCGTCCGTTGACAGTCGCGGGTGTCCGGTGACGGTGCTGTTGACGAGCGTGGCGTTCGACCCCTGGTTGAGGACGGTGACGGCCCCGAGCCCTGGTAGTCCGAGATCTCGGAATCGTGGACCGTCACCGAACCCGTTCCGACGGGGAAGCTCCGACGAATACGGCGACCGCGCTGCGGGGACAAGGCACTGCGGGCGTGTTGGTGATGTGGTGACGCGAGCATGGCCAAGGTCGAGCCGGGCACCTCCCAGCACGCGGATGCCGGAGCCGAGTGCGCCGTTGCTGCACGTCCCGGAGCCTGGTCCACTGACGGCGAGCTGCGACAGTGCGACAGACGCGCCGTCGTGGATCTCGACAATCGAAGTGCCGCCGTCCTCGCCGGCCACCAGGGTCTGCGGAGCGCCCGAGCCGGTGATCGACACATTCTTGTCGATCACCACCTGCTCTCGGTACACACCGGGCCGGACGCGGATCCGGTCTCCGGGCTGGGCGGCATCGACTGCGGCCTGGATGGTGGGGTAGTCCTTGGGGACCAGCAGCTCGTGCGACGGGTTTGCTTGGGCCGACAGCGGAACCAACTGCCAGACGGTCGCGATGACGGCACAGAAGCCTAGGCGTGCGGCCGTCCTGATACGTGGGATTGCCATTCCGTTTCCGCTCTCGTGCGGTACTCCGCGAGGCCGCGGCACGACCGTGGCCCGCCTGCCAACTGCGCAGGCGACGTATCCACGGTTCGGAGTGCGCGCACTCACGGACTGTCCGCGTACTCATTGAGGTGCTCAGCAAGGTACGGATGAACGTGCTCAGCTTGGCGGCCATCAAAGCGCCGTCTTGTGAGGACAGAGGGAGCCTCGGGGTAGAAACTCCTGGCTCGTGAGCCGAAGAGCCCCGATGATCGACGCATGAAACGAGGCGCCTTCGACGACATCCCCTTGACCACGCTGTTTCCCGGCCTGTCGCCGGCTGGCGCGGAATTCCTGGGGGACGGGGCCCGTGCTGTTGAGGCGGCTCGTGTCAACGCAGCTGGGACGGAATGGGAATGGGCTCTGGAACACGCGGTCTTCCCTGGACCTCAGCCAGGGACGCCGATCATCCTCGGCCTGGACGTCATCGAGCATGTCGACGGGAGCGACCAGATGGAGTTCCTGCTCCAGGTCGTCTGGACAGACCTAGGCCAGCTCGCGGTCGACGCGGCGGTGAACGTTGCCTGTTGGTGCGATACCGATCACGCCACCCACGACGTTGATGCCTTCAGCCACGACATCGCTGATCTGGCCTTGCTGCCCCAGGCCTTCCATGCAGGCGCTGAACGCCTGATCGGATGGCTGGCCGACCCACGCAACGCTGACTACTGGCGTGCCAAGGCGGGGCTGCCCGCCCGCCGGCCCGGCTAGGAAGCCGACGGGATGTCGATGGGGAGACGTCTACGTCG
The DNA here is from genome assembly GCF_042673805.1 of Streptomyces sp. NPDC057010. Classification (NCBI taxonomy): domain Bacteria; kingdom Bacillati; phylum Actinomycetota; class Actinomycetes; order Kitasatosporales; family Streptomycetaceae; genus Streptomyces; species Streptomyces sp. NPDC057010. The sequence continues at coordinate 272,736 of NZ_JBHUSC010000001.1, forward strand.
GCTGATCAGGCCACGTTGGCATCGCGCTCGATGGCGGCGAGTCGGTTCTTGAGTCGGTAGCTGGGTCCGTTGATGGAGACGACGTCGCAGTGGTGCAGGAGGCGGTCGAGGATGGCAGTGGCGAGAACCTCGTCACCGAACACCTGGCCCCATTCGCTGAAGGTCTTGTTCGAGGTCAGGATGATCGAGCCCTTTTCGTAGCGCTTAGAGATCACCTGGAAGACCAGGTTGGCCTCGGCTCGTTCCAGCGGCTGGTAGCCGACTTCATCAACGACGAGGACTCCGGGGCGGAGGTAGGTGCGGAGCTTGCTGCTGAGTCGTCCGGCTGCTTCGGCGGTCCTGAGCTGGCGGACCATGTCGTCGAGGGTGGTGAAGTAGACGGAGAAGCCGGCCCGGCAGGCAGCGACCGAGAGAGCGACTGCGAGGTGCGTTTTGCCGACTCCGGGTGGTCCCAGCAGGGCCGCGTTGCCCTTGGCCTCGACGAAGGCGAGGGTGGCGAGGTCTTTGATCTTGCGGGGGTCGAGTTCGGGCTGGAAGGTGAAGTCGTATTCGTCGAGCGTCTTGTGGTGCGGCAGTTTGGAGAGCCGCAGGCCCTGTCGGAAGCGGCGGTCGTCACGGACGGCGAGTTCTTCGGCCAGGACGAGGTCGAGGAAGTCGAGGTAGCCCATCTTGGCTTCGTCCGCCCGACCGGCGTACTGCTTCAGGCTCTCGGCCAGGTGGGGCAGACCGAGCTTGGCGGCCGTGGTGCGGATGCGGGTGCTGACCAACTCACTCAACTGGGCTCCTCCGGTGTGGGGTGGGCGGTGAAGGGACGCGTTCCGGTCAGTTCGTCATAGACCGACAGGGGCCGGCGGCCGACCTCGACTCGGACGGCCGCGGCCCGGGTCAGGAGAGCTATCAGCGAGCGGGCCTCCTCGCCGGCGGCGCCCTGCTGGCGGCGTTGAGGAGGAACATCACCGGTGGTGGTCCGCCTGTTCTTTCCGTCGGGGAGTCCGTCCCGGTGCTTCTCGTCGACGATGCAGGCTCCGCGGCCGACGGCCCTGTGGTGCATCGCGAGGAGCGTGTCGCCGTTGGCGTCGGGAACGGTGGAATGAAGGATGATCTGGGACTTCGTGGCTCTGACTTCCACCAGCTGACGCGGGCGGACCTTGCGGGCCGGCACCGAGTAGAGGTTCGCGTCGAAGGCGACAAGACAGTCCTTGCCGACGTAGCAAAAGTGCCGCTGGGTGATCACGTAGGGCGTCGTCGGCAGCGGTCGCAGAGCCATGTGGTCGCGGACCGCGCGATGGCCGATGACCTCGCCGTGGGTGCCGTGCACCTTCGCCCGGCGCAGGGGCACCCAGGCGTTGAAGGCCGAGTCGAGTTCCTCGACGGAGGCGAAGGATCGTCCAGACAGGATGTGGTCGCGGACGATCAGGACCTGACGTTCGACCCGGCCTTTTCCGGTGGGCCGGTAGGCGGCCAGCACATCAATGTCGAAGTCGTAGTGTCCGGCGAACCCGACCGCCTCCGGGTGCAGGGGCACCGCCTCGCCTGGTGCGACGTGCCGGCGGACGACGGTCTTGGTGCGGTCGTAGACGATCGACATAGGCACCCCGCCGAAGTGGGCGAAGGCCTGCCGGTGGCAGTCGAAGAAGGTGGCCAGGTCCTGGCTGGTGGTGAAGCAGCAGAACGGATCACGTGAGTAGGACAACGTCATGTGGAACGAATAGACCTTCGGGATGCCCACGTGGGCGAGGATCTGGCCCTCGTCTCCCCAGTCGACCTGGGCCTGAGCCCCGGGCACGACTTCGAACCTGCGGTGCAGACCGGCCAACTCGCCAGGACTGATGCCCAGTTCCTGAGCGATGCGGGGGCGGGCCTCTTGCATGTAGAGCTTCACTCGCTGGTAGGTGCCGGTGAAGCCGTACTCGGCCACCAGCCGCTCGTGAACCACGGCACCTTTGATCAGGATCTCCGACCGCAGCATCGCATCGATCAGCGGCGCGACCTCATCCACCATCCATCGACGGGCGCGACCTCGGCGAGCCCCAGCGCGCTGGGGCGGTGCGGCCGGGGCCCCGGAGGACAGGTACTTGCGGACCGTCCGGCGGTTGAGCCCTGTCTCTCTTGCGATCTCCGACAGGTTCATAGCCCCGGAGTCAAACAGCCCACGAAAGCGTCGAAGCTCCATCCACCGCTGCGGATCCAACACCACGGTCAGCCGCCCTCCACCACCCCGAACAGGCCAGCGGCAGACTGCCCACGAACGATCCCCACTACGTCAGCAGCTGGGCACGTTCATCCGTACGGGACTGGGCACGTTCACGTGTACGCCGACACGGACACCTGACAACGGGCCCGCTTCCCACGGACGGACGACTGGTACATCCGCTGGGAGCGTCATGGCGGCACCAGCAGCGGGCTAAGCTTGCCGTTTAACCTTCGGCGTGCAGCGGAGCCGGTTCGGCCCCCGGCCGGGCCGCAGCGGCCCGCGCGTCATGTGGGTCGGTGTTGATCGGCACGTCCAGACGCCCGAGGTCGAGGCCGAGGTGATCCGCCTGCGGCGGGAACACCGCATCGGCCCGCTGCGGCTGGCCGTCCGGTGCCGGATCGCGGCCTCGACCGCCCACCGGATCCTCGTCCGCAACGGCCAGCCGCCCCTGGCCACCCTGGACCGGGCCACCGGGGAGCCTCTCCGCCGCTATGAACGCGCCCGGCCCGGCGAGCTCGTCCACATCGACGTCAAGAAGCTCGGCCGGATCCCCGACGGAGGCGGCCACAAAATCCTCGGCCGGGCCGCCGGCAGCCCGAACAAAGACCGCCGCAACGGCGCCGGCTACGCCTACCTCCACACCGCCCTCGACGACCACAGCCGGATCGCCTACACCGAAGACCTGCCCGACGAGACCGCCTCGACCTGCGCCGGGTTCCTGACCCGGGCCACCGCCCACTTCGCGTCCCTGGGCATCCGCGTTGAGCGGGTCCTGACCGACAACGCCTGGGCCTACAGCAGGAACACCTGGCGCAACACCTGCCGTGACCTGGGCATCAGCCCACGATGGACCCGGCCCTGGCGGCCGCAGACCAACGGCAAGGTCGAACGCTTCCACCGCACCCTGCTCGAGGAATGGGCCTACCACCGGCCCTACACCTCAGACCGGCAACGCATGGAAGCGTTCACCGACTGGCTGCACTGGTACAACTACCACCGACCCCACACCGGCATCGCAGGCCAAACGCCCGCCAGCCGCGGCACCAACCTGTCCGGACAACACACCTAGGTGGTGGCCGCCGACTCTGCGGAGAGGTCGATGGTGAACGCCACTCGGTCGAGTTCGGGGCCGTCGTAGTCCGGCTTCACGGCTGAGGCCGTGAAGCCGAGCCGGGTGTGAAACGCCCGCGACGCAGTGTTCTCCGGGCTGGTGATGCAGTGCACGTAACGGCGGCCGTGTGACCGGGCGAGCGCGAAGAAGGCCCGGTAAAGGACACGCCCGACACCCTGTCCATGCAGTGCCGGGTCGACGCCGACGAAGTGCACGTAGGCGGTTTCGGGCTCTGTCTGCGACAGGAAGCCGACCAGGAAGGCGGCAACCTCGCCATCGCCGCGTTCGACCAGAAAGCTGGTGGTGGTGAAGTGCTGGAAGTACAGCCGGGGAAGAAGCAGCGCGCGTTCCGTCGCTCCTGCCTCCCCCTTCAAGCCACCCCACCACGCGTCCAGTACGGCGAGCACGCGGAGGTGGTCTTCGTCGGCAAGGTGCCGGGCCCTCAGGCCAGCGGGGAGATCGTTGATCATCAGTGCAGTCTGTCATCCGCGCGAGGTGCATCGCGGACGAGGCCGCTACTGGGCGCGACAACTTGAGAGTGCGCACGATTAGTATGACAGTCGTTATAGGCGGATGTGCGCTGGCGGCTGTGTATAACGACTGCCATAGGAGGGTGTCGTGACGATCGTCACGGTGAACACCCCGACGGGGCGCCTGAGTCCGGAGCGGCGCCGCACGCTGGCCGAGGCGCTGACGGACGCGGTTCTCGTGCCGGAGGTGGGCAGTTCGCTCCGCCCGCGCGGGTCGGGTTCCAGGTGCACTTCGTGGAGCGGCAGCCGGACATGATGGCGATCGGCGGGCGACTCCTCGCGGACATCGGCCCGGAAGCCGACGTGATGGTGATGGACGGGGACTGGCGGCAGGAGGTCAGGGCCGCGGTCATCGAGCGCCTCCTGGCCGCAATGGCCGAGGCCTGCGGTCTGGCGGAGCCGTCGCCGACCTGGTGGGTCAACTTCCGCGTCATCGACGAGGGGAGCTGGGGCTCCGGCGGCGGGGTGCTGTCCGTCCTCTCGCTCCTCGACTCCGGGGTGTTCACTGAGGAGAAGGTGAAGGCGATCCGCGCCGCGCTCGGCGCCTGACCCCGCCCCGCTCCCGGGTGCGTACGCCCCCGGCGAGAGGTGAACACGCCCCTCACCGCAACCCCGCACGTTCCGGCGGCCGGGAAACTGGAACGGCAACGGGAGACGATCGCCTCAGCCGTGAGCTGCGGTGGGCCGTTACGCCAACCGCATCGCGCGTGGCCGTCTCGTCGTCGGCGACGTCACCCGCCGGCCGGCTTGCCGCCGGGGAGAGCGGGCGCACGCGCGGCGGTCCCGACGCGCTCCGCACCGGCGTCGGCCTGGTCCCGCGCAGCCTCGACGGGGGCCGCGGTTCCCGGGCGGTGGGGTCATTCCCAGAGGGGAGAGCTCCTGCGGGCCGTACTGGCGCGCACGATGAGCTCGGGCGCCACCACCAGGTGTGTCGACTCGTCGGTCCGGCCTTCGATGTGGTCCAGGAGCAGTCCGATGCTGTCGCGGCCGATCGAGGCGAAGTCCTGACGGATCGTCGTCAGCGGGGGCGGGAAGAACTCCGCCTCGGGGATGTCGTCGAAGCCGGCGACCGCCACGTCCTCCGGCGTGCGCAGGCCCGCTTCCCGCAAGGCTCGCAGCACCCCGAGGGCCATCTGGTCGTTGGCGACGAACACCGCGGTCAGGCCCGGTCCCCGCCCTCGCGACGCCCGGACCCGGCCCGCGAGCTGCTGGCCGGCCTGGTATCCCGACAGCGGACTCCAGTCGCCGCGCAGCAGGGGCGGCACCTCGGCGCCGGCCTCTCGCAGCGCGTCCTCCCACCCCTGGGTGCGGGCCTCGCTCTCCAGCCAGTCCGGAGGGCCTGCGACATGCCACACGGTGGCGTGGCCCGACGCGAGGAGATGCTCCGTGATCATGCGGGCGCCGAGGTTCTGGTCCAGCGAGACCCCCGGCAGGTCCAGGGTGTGGCCGCCTTCGACGGTGACCACCGGACACGGTGCTTCCACTGCTGCCAAGGCCCTGACCGCGTCGCGCTGGGGAGTGACGGCGACGATCCCCTCCACGCCCCACCCGGCGAGGTGCTGCATGGCTTCGGCGAGGGCTGTCCGAGTGGCGGTCCGGAGCGTGACGGCGGACGTCAGATAGCCGCGGTCCCGAGCCGCCTCCTGAACCCCCGCCACGGTGCTGGCGGGCCCGTGCAGAGTGGTGTTGACCGCGATGACGCCCAGCGTGTGGGTCCGGCGGGTGGCCAGCGCGCGGGCTGCCGAGTTGCGGCGGTAACCCAGCTGTTCGATGACCTGGGTCACGGTGGCCCGCGTCTTGGCGCTGACGTTCGGGTGATCGCTGAGTACCCGTGAAACGGTCTGATGAGACACGCCGGCGACGCGTGCGACGTCCGTCATCGTGGGCGCTCGCGAGACGTCCGGTAGCTGGGTCAACTCTCTGCCTTTCCTCATCGAGCGGCCTTTCGGACTGATCGGGAGATTGTCGACACGCGTGGGTGATGTTGGCGTTCACATTATGCCGCGATGGGCACGTGATGTGGGGCGGGATCTGCTCGGGCATCTTGAGATTTCTGCTTGTTAGCGTTCACAATTCACCTCGGGGTAGCCGGGGTGGCGCAACCACGATGCCTGGCGCGGCCCCCGATCAGTCCAGCCCACTCATGCGCGACTGCGGGGCCTGCCGTACGCGGGCTTCCGGGAAGCCGCCGCGCATGCCGGAAAGACGGTGAGAGCGTAGTGAGCCAGACCATCCTCAAGGACCTCCGTCGTGAGGTCCTCGCGGCCAACCTGCGCATCCCGGAAGCCGGTCTGGCCACCCTCACCTGGGGAAACGTCAGCGGAGTGGACCGGGACGCCGACGTCTTCGTCATCAAGCCGTCCGGGGTCTCCTACGCCGACCTCACCGAGGACGACCTCGTTGTGGTGGCTCTGGAGGACGGGCGTGTCGTCGACGGGCGCCTCAGGCCCTCCACCGACACCGAAACCCACCGGTGCCTCTACCGGGCGTTCCCCTCCATCGGCGGCGTCACCCACACCCACTCGGCGCACGCCGTGGCCTTCGCCCAGGCGCGCCGCCCGATCCCCGTGCTGGGCACGACACACGCCGACACCTTCAACGGCCCCGTCCCCGTGACGGCGGACCTCACCGCCGAACAGTGTGCGAAGGACTACGAGTACAACACCGGGCAGGTGATCGTCGCCCGGCTCGACGGCGACCCCCGCCGGGCCGAAGAGGTCCCCGGAGCGCTCGTCTCACGACACGGCCCCTTCACGTGGGGCGCCACCGCGCAGGCCGCGCTGGAGAACGCCATCGTCTGCGAGGCCGTGGCGGAGATGGCGCTGCACACGCTGGCGCTGGGCTCCCGCCTCGGGGACCCCTCCGACCCGCCGAGGCATCTGCTGGAGCGGCACTTCACCCGTAAGCACGGCCCGGACGCCTATTACGGCAACACCCCGCACGCCCCGGGCCCCTGACGCCGCGCACCGCCTCGTCCTCGCTGGTCCGGCCAGACCGTCCGGCGCGTTCCCGTTCCCGGCCGGAGCGTTCGACCGGCTGCCGGCAGGTCTCGTAGCCGAGGGCGAAGCCCCCCAGGCCGCGTGCGAGCACTCCTCGCCGTACGGCTCGGCTCTGCTTGGCCCGCCGGCTACCTCACAGGCGGGGCCGGGTGTGCCGCGTGCGGCGCCGCCGCTGGGGCTCCGCCCCAGACCCCGCGCCTCAAACGCCGGCGAGGCCGGGGGTGCACCCGGGCCGGGTCGCCGGCCTGTGGGGGCGGCCACGCGGCGGACAAGGGGCGGGTCACGTGCTGCGCTGGTCGTGGGTGTCCTGCCGGAGCTGGTTGGTGTGCCGGGTCATGACGTCGATGTCTTCGGCAAGTGCGGCGTCCTCGGGCCTCAGGTGGGGCCGGGTGTCGGTCAGGGGACGCACGAGACGGGCGGCGTCGTTGTCGCCGAGGGCTGCGTTCAGGCCCTCGACGGCACTCCGGGCGCTGGCGGGCAGGCCGGTGAGGGCGGTGACCTGGCCGGCGAGGCGGCGCAGGCCGGCCGCGTTGTCACGGGCCCAGGCGGTCACGGTGCGGTCGGCGGCGCGGGAGTCCCGGGTGGCCTGGACGCGTTCCTCTCCGGTGCTCCCGGCCTTGCCGGGGCGCAGCCGCAGGTAGCGGCGTTCGGCGGCTTGTCGGCTCGCGACCCCGAGCGGGGCGGCGAGGTCGGCCCAGCTGGCGCCCTGACCGCGTGCGGCCTCGATGAGGACGGTCTCCCAGCCGGCCAGCTGCTCGCGGACTTCGCGCAGCATCAGCAGGGTGGCCAGGGCCGGAGGCGCCCCCGTGACCGACGCCGACGCCGACGCCGAGGCCGCCGTGCCCGAGGAGGCTTGCCGCGCGTCCTCGAGGGCCTGGTTGATCGTCTCCAGTGCCGCGGCGGCGGCGAGGAAGGTGACGGGTGCGGTCGGGTCTGCGGCCTCGTTCATGGCGTCTCCGTGGTCTGTCATCCTTCAGATGACATCCTGCTTGTCATCGTTTCGATGACATGTTACAACAGGAGCAAGTTGAAGCGCATTGGCAGTTCCTGCCTGAACCAACTGGAGGTGTTTCGCGATGTTGATGCGCACTGACCCGTTCCGCGAGATGGACCGGATCATTCAGCAGCTGTCCGGCGCGTCGGGCACCTGGTCGAAGCCGTCCGTGATGCCGATGGACGCCTACCGCGACGGCGACGAGTACGTGATCGCCTTCGATCTGCCCGGCGTGAGCACCGAGGCGATCGACATCGACGTCGAGCGGAACATGCTGACGGTGAAGGCCGAGCGCCGGCCCACGGGCAAGTCCGACGGCGTGCAGATGGAGCTCTCCGAGCGGCCCCTCGGTGTCTTCTCCCGCCAGATCATGCTGGCGGACACCCTCGACACCGAACACATCGACGCCGACTACGACGCGGGTGTCCTGACCCTGCGGATCCCGATCGCCGAGCGCGCCAAGCCGCGGAAGATCGCCATCGGCGGCGACTCCGGCCGCAGGCAGATCTCCGGCTGACCCGGCCGGTACCGGCGGCGGAGGACGGGGAACCCGATCCCCCTCCGGCACCCGTCCTCCGCACCCCTGCCCCCCCTTTCACCCCTTCCCCGGAGGTGACGTGAGATGTCGATGCGCCGGGAAGCCTTCCTGGACCACGTCCAGGAACGCGGCGAGTACCGGACACGGGAGGAAGCCGAACGCGTGGCCCGTGTCGTCGTGGCCCTGCTGGGCGCACACCTGGTCGGCACTGTGCGCGCCCAGCTCGCTGCCCGCCTCCCCGAGACCTACGCCCTGATCCTCCTCAACCCGTTGCAGGCCGCCGAACCGCTCTCCCCGGAACGCTTCGTCCGCGCGACCGCGGCCTGGATCGAAGGCGCCACCGAGAAGACGGCCCTGTGGGACGTCGGCGCCGTCCTGTCCACGGTCGCCGCCGCAGCAGGAGACGCCCTCCTGAGCGAGGTCCTGCTCCAGCTCCCGCCCGGCTTCGACCTCCTCTTCGGCTACCCCCAGCCCACCTGACCGTCCGCCCGAAACGCCGGGCTCCTCACGAGAAAGCCGCAGCACGATGTACGACCAGCCTCGACCGGACCGGGCCCGCCCCGCCATGACGTTCGAGCAGATGCTGGAACGCGTGCGCTACGAAGGCGCCCACCCCACCCGCGAACGCGCCGAGGAAGCCGTCCGCACCGTCCTCGCCGCCCTCGGCCGCCAGCTCGTCGGAGACGAACGCGTCGACCTCGCCCACTGCCTGCCCGTCGAGGCCGCCCTCGCCCTGACGGCCCAGATCCCCGACACCGACCCCCTCACCGGCTGGGGCTTCATCAAGGACCTGGCCGACCGCACCGGCACCACGCCCGCCGTCGCCCGCTGGGACACCGGAGCAGTCCTTTCCGTCGTGGCACGCCTGGCAGGCCCCGACCTCCTCGCCCGGATCCTGCGCGGGCTCCCCGGCGGCTACGCCCTCCTCTTCGGCCAGGCAGAACTGCGCCGGCCCCAGAAGGTCGCCTGACCCGGCCCAGGGCCTTCGGCCCGTCCGGGGCCGGCTCGTACCCCCGGAGGGGACCGGCTCGTTGATGCGGCATGGAACTGCCGACCATCGCGGCGCCGGGTGTCCGGGAACGGGCCGACGCCGTGGCCGATGCCGCCTGCCACCTCTACGACACCGTCGTGCCCTGGGGGACCGGGGCGGCGCCCGGCGGGTGGAGCCGGACCGCCGCCGAGGACGCCGCCGAGGCGATCGAGACCACCGCGCACGCCCTCGCCTGCATCGAGCCCGGCGCCGAGCTCGTCCTCGCGCCCGTCCACGCGGCCCTCGCCGACCTGCGCCGCCGGCTCGGGCTCGCGCCCGCCGACCCGCTGACCGCCGACGGGCTCCCGGCGACCCCGCGCACGGTCGGCAACCCGCGCCGCACCCGCTGGGTCCGGGTGCTCACCCCGCCTTCGCCCCGGCAACCGCCTTCTCGTACAACTTCCTGATGTCCGTGCCGAAGTACGAGCTGTACGAGGTGTCGGCGGTGTCCCCGCCGGTCTTCCAGCCGCCGATGACCCCGACCACGTCACCGGTCCCGGTCCGCGCGTCGTAGCGGACCAGGAACGGCCCGCCGCTGGTCCCGCCCGGATAGCCGGTGCAGTCGACCCGCAGGAACGAGCCCGGGATCCGTGCGTCGGTGCTGGTGAACTTCGTCGTCCGGTTCACGCACAGGCGCGGGCGCGCGGCAGAGGCCGGATATCCGATCAGCGTCACGCCGGCGTGGACGTAACCGGCCCCGGTGGCCAGGCGGTTGCCGCCGACCACGTCCTCCACGGGGAAGCCGGCGGAACCTGGTCCCACCTGGGCGAAAGCCACGTCGAGGGTGGCTGCGCGGTCGACGCCCTGGGACCGGTAGCGCGGGTCGATCCAGATCTTGGAGCGGCCGGTCGCGTCCCGCAGGACCGGGAACATCCCGTACGGCTGCGGATTGGCGCGCGTGTACTGCGGTACGAAGGCGATCTGCCGGGTGTCGGAACCGGTCAGGCAGTGCGCCGCGCTCAGCACCAGGTTGTGGCCCGGGGAGGCGACCACGCTCGCGGTGCAGAAGTAGGCCCCGCCGCCCTTGACGACGAACATCCGGCCGACGACGGGGATCCCGTCGAAGTCCTGCCCGACGCCGGGGCCTGCGGCCGGCAGCCGCGCGGGGAGGGGGCGGGCGGCCGGGGTGGGCGTCGGGGTCGGGCTGGGGCTCGGTGTGGGCGTGGGCGTCGGGGCCGCGACCGTCGGTTCCGTGGACGGGGTTGCCGCGGGGGAGGGAGACAGCGAGATGGCGGGAGCGGGAGACTGCGCCGGGGTCGCGGCCGGCTCCGGCACCGGGTCCGGAGCGGGTACGGGGCTGGCCACTGGGTCCGGAACAGGTGCCGGGGCGGGGACCGGGTCCGGAGCGGGTACGGGGTTGGCCACTGGGTCCGGAACAGGTGCCGGGGCGGGGACCGGGTCCGGAACAGGAGTGGGTACGGGGACGGCGGCCGGGTCCGCGACGGGCGGCGGGGCGGGGACCCGAGCCGGGTCGGGCGCCGGGTCGGCGACCGGTGCCTCATCGGCGACCGGGGCCGGAACCGCAGAGGGCGCCGGGGTCGCGGCCGCGGCCGGGTCCGGATCGGACGGCCACGGGACGGCGGCCGCCATGCGTTCGGGGGTCCAGAAGGACTGCGCCTCGCGGGCGGTCCACTGCCCCGCCACCGCCGGGGCGGCGACGCTCCCCGCCTCGGCGACGGGCAGCGGCCCACCGGGCACGAGCAGGGCGGCCGCCGCCGCGGCCATGGTCAACGTACGTCGCACGGGAGCTCCTAGAGGGCCTGGGGGAAGCGGAAGAGCCGGTCGGGGTCGTAGGTGCGCCGGACCTCCGTCAGCCGGGCGAGGTTCGGGCCGTAGTAGGCCTCGCGCCAGCCGGTCAGCTTCGGGTCCGTGTAGTTCTGGTAGGCGCGGCCGCTCGCCCAGGGGCGCAGGTCCTGCCAGAGCCCGTCGAGCCAGCCCTGGTGCCGGGCCACTTCGGCGGCGGTCGCGGATTCGGGCCAGTAGGCGAGGTACTGGGCGAGGAAGGCGCTGCCGCGGTGCACGAAGGCGGTGTCGGCGGCCGCGACCCGGTTCACGGCGCCGCCGCAGACCCCGTCGAACTGGACCACCCCGAGGCCGCCCGGCGGCGCGGACCGCCCGTACCTCCCGACGGCGGCCAGCACGGCGCGGACCGCCGCGTCCGGCAGCCCGGCGCCCGCCCAGAAGTCGGAGCGGGCGGCGTACGAGTCCCGGCCGAGCAGGCCGTGCGGGCCCCGGCCGGGCAGCGTGCCCGGCAGCCGGCACTGCGCCGCAGTCCGCTCCGCGCAGCCCGACATGGCCCGTACGGTGTCCCCGTAGCCCCGTACGGTGATCCAGCTGTCCCGCACCGGCCGGCCGACCAGGTCCGTCAGCCGGGTCAACTGCCGTTCCAGCTCCGGGCGTCCGTCGAGGCACAGCACGCGGACCGCCGGGGGCTCGGTGGGGGCGCCGGCCTCGACCGTGAACTCGACCTGGCTCCAGAACGGGTCCGGCAGCGCCGCGAGCCAGCGCTGCCAGCCGGCCAGTGCCGCCGCCGAGTCGGCGGCGGGCCAGTGCAGTTCGGCGAAGGCGCAGTCACCCGCCGGGTGGGTGCGGAAGCGGAATTCGGTGACCACCCCGAAGTTGCCGCCCCCGCCGCCGCGCAGGGCCCAGTACAGCTCCGGTTCGCTGTCGGCGGCGACCTCGCGGACGGCCCCGTCGGGCGTGACCACCCGGGCGCCGGTGAGCCGGTCGGCTGTGGTTCCGTACGCCCGCGAGGCCAGTCCGAGGCCGCCGCCCAGGGTGAGTCCGGCGATGCCGACGGAGGGGCACAGGCCGGTCGGGACGGCGAGCCCCCGCTCGGCGAGGGCGGCGTTCACGTCCCCGAGCCGGGCTCCGGCCCCGATGCGGACGCCGTCGCCCCCGACCGTGACGGCGGCCATGGCTCCGGCGTCGACGACCAGTCCGGCGGCGCGGGTGGACCAGCCGGCGTAGCTGTGCCCGCCGCCGCGCGGGACCACGGGTACGGCGGAGCGGCGGGCGAAGTCCAGGCAGACGGCCACGTCGCCGGCGTGCGCGGGGTAGGCCACCGCGGCCGGCGCCACGGAGTCGTAGCGGGGCTGGAACAGCTGCCGGGCCTCGGGGTAGTCCCCGTCGCCCGGGAGCACCAGCCGCCCGTCGACGGCGCGGGCGAGCGCGCCGTAGTCCGGGTCCCGGGCCGCCGTCGCCCCGAGGCGGGGGACGAGGGCCGCGGCCGCGGTGGCCAGGACCTGGCGGCGGAGGAGGCTCATACCCCTTTCCTGCCACCGCCGGGGCGGATCCCCGGGAAGGCGGGCCCACACGCACCGGCTTGCCCCCCGAACGGCGCACAGCCGGAACGATTCGACTGCTCATATTTTCGGCTCGGTCATGGGGGAGTGGTCGTACCCTTCCCCCATGCCTCTTGTGGATCTCGGCGCGTACGCCGAAGACTTCAACGCCGACCCGTACCCCTTCTACGCCGCGCTGCGCTCCGCCGGCCCCGTCCACCGGGTGATGCTGGGCGGCGACAGGTCGTGGCTGGTCGTCGGCCACGAGGAGGCCCGCCAGGCCCTGAACCACCCGGGCCTGTCGAAGGACTGGCTCGGCGCGGAGCTGTTCGGGAACACGCCGGCGAGCGCCGCCGCCAGCAACATGCTGGAGGCGGACCCGCCCCACCACACCCGGCTGCGCGGCCTGGTGGCCCGGGAGTTCACGCCCCGCCGCATCGAGGCCCTGCGGCCGCGGGTCCAGGAGGTCACCGACGAACTGCTGGACGCGATGGCGGCCGCGCCGGACCGGCGGGCCGACCTGATCGCGGCCCTGGCCGTGCCGCTGCCGATGACCGTCATCTGCGAACTCCTCGGCGTCCCCGACCTGGACCGGGCGCGCTTCCGCTACTGGTCGGGCGAGATCGTGGCCCCGCTGGACCCGGCGGGCACGGACGGCCGCGTCCTGGAGCAGATGACCGCCTACCTGTACGAACTCGTCGAGGCCAAGGCCAAGACCCCGGGGGAGGACCTGCTCAGCGCCCTGATCCGGACCCGCGACGAGGACGGCGACCAGCTCTCCCCGGAGGAGCTGATCGGGATGGCCTTCCTGCTGCTGGTCGCGGGCCACGAGACCACGGTCAACCTGATCGGCAACGGGATACGGGCCCTGCTCGACCACCCCGACCAGCTGGCGGCCCTGCGCGCCGACCCGGACGGCCTGATCGACGGCGCGGTGGAGGAGATGCTCCGCTACGACGGCCCGGTGCAGCACGCCACCTACCGCTTCGCCCGCACGGACCTGGAGATCGGCGGCACCCTCATCGAAGCGGGCTCCTCGGTGGTGGTCGCCCTCGCCGCGGCCGACCGGGACCCCTCCCGCTTCGCGGATCCGGACCTCTTCGACATCCGCCGCCCTGCCCAGGGCCACGTCGCCTTCGGCCACGGCATCCACTTCTGCCTGGGCGCCCCGCTGGCCCGCATGGAGGGCCGCATCGCGATCCGCTCCCTGCTGGCCCGCTTCCCCACCCTCGCCCCGACCCCGGACACCAGCGCCGACTGGCTCCCGGGCACCCTGATGCGAGGCGTGACCCGCCTCCCCCTCCGCTGGTAGCCGACACCGCCGGCCCCGGGGGCGCGGCCGCGCAGCGTCAGAGCGAGCGGAAGACCCCCTCAGGGTCGGCGGCCGCAGCCTCCGCGTAGTCCTCGAAGTCCAGGTTCGCGATCGACAGGTTCGCGTGCACGTTGTGGACGCCGGCGGCTATGGTCCGGAACTCCCGGGGCGCCGGGTTGTCGACGAGCTCCCGGTAGTACACCGGGTCGAGGTCCTCGTCCTCGGGCTCGGCCGTGGTGAGGGCCAGCAGCGGTCGCAGGGCGGAGTGCATCGTCGTGCGGTCGGCGAGGAACACCACGCTGAGGTCCTCGTCCCGGCTCACGGCCGCGAGGACCTCCTGGGGCGCGGCACCGGCCCACACGGGATCATCGACGAGGTGGACGCGTGCCTCGTACTCGCCGCCGTCTCCCCACGGCTGAGCCAGCTCCGCCGCGACCGCCCGCCACGCGGCCTCGTCGTCGTAGTCGGTCCTGATGATCAGGGCGGCGAATTCATCTCGCCCCACCACCTCCGGCAACGTCATCACGAGCCTCCTCCCGCCTCGTCCGGTTCCGGCTTCGAATGTCTCACGCACCACTGACAACGCCCTCCGGGGCCTTGCGGGCCAGGAGGAAGCCCTGGGGGGAGCGTTCGTGTGAGTCGGGTTTGCGGATCAGGCGGGCCACCTCCGTGAGGCCGGCGTCCGAAAGGAGGGCGGCCATGCCGTCCGGGGGCGTCCGGTACACGTCGAGGTCGACCGGGCGGCCGTAGGCATGCTCCAGGCGGACTTCCCCCCGGACTCCGTCCGGGGGGACCCCCACGTCGCCCGCCTCGAAGGCGATCAGGACGTGGCCGCCCGGCGCCAGGACACGGGCGAACTCCGCGAACACCGGCGGGAGTTCCGGGAGCGGGGTGTGCACCGTGGAGTACCAGGCGAGGACCCCGCCCAGCACCCCGTCCGCGACGTCGAGGGCGGCCATCGACCCCACCTCGAACCGCAGCCCCGGATAGGTCCGGCGGGCCACCGCCACCATCGCCGGGGAGAGGTCGACGCCGAAGGCCCGTACGCCGAGACCGTCCAGATGGGCCGTCACCCGCCCCGGGCCGCAGCCCAGGTCCGCCACCGCCCGGCCCGCGCCGCCCTCCTCACTGCGCACGCACTCCGCGAACGCGGCCAGCATGGCCCGGTCCAGCGGCTTGCGCTCCAGTTCCCCGCCGAGGAGCCGCGCGTAGTCGACGGCGACGGCATCGTAGGACGCCCGTACGGAATGCAGGTTCATGCCCCTGGACAGTAGCCCGACCGGCGCCGGGTCTCACCCCCCGGCCAGCGGATTGGCCAGCTCCGCCCACTGATCGCCGGGGATTCCGGGGCTCAGCCGCATCAGCGTGAGCGCCTTGGTGGGCAGTGGCCCCGTCAGCAGCGCCTCGGTGTCGGCGGTCGGCGGCAGCCCGGCCGCCTCCGACAGGGCCTCGGCGAAGGCCGCCGCCGAACCGGCCGTGGCACCCAGCGCCCCCGTCAGCAGGGATCCGAACAGTTTGCGCCGCAGCACCGTCACGTCATCGGTGACCAGCCGGCCGGACAGCGGCGGCGCCGCAATGCCGTGCCGGGCCAGCCGCGCCGGGCTGATCCGGATGTCCGCGAGATCGCGGTACACCAGCCGGACCGGCGCGCCGGCGGGGGAGAGGACGACGAGGAGGTTCTGACCGTGGGCCTCCAGGGCCACCCCGAGCTCCAGCACCCGCAGGCACACCCCCAACGCCAGCCGGGCGAACTCGGCCCGCCAGGCCGCCGAACGCGCCGGCGGGAACGAACCCAGCGCCGCCACCGGCAGCACCCGCTCACCGGCGGCGGCGTCCGCGAACACCTCCGGCGGCTCGC
Organism: Streptomyces sp. NPDC057010; assembly: GCF_042673805.1. Taxonomy (NCBI): domain Bacteria; kingdom Bacillati; phylum Actinomycetota; class Actinomycetes; order Kitasatosporales; family Streptomycetaceae; genus Streptomyces; species Streptomyces sp. NPDC057010. Next base: position 288,586 of record NZ_JBHUSC010000001.1, read on the forward strand.
GGAGCACCGCCGACAGGTCCGGGCTGTTCGCGCTCGCCGCACCCAGCGTGCGCGTGACGTGCAGCCGGCCGTCGAGCCGCTCGGACAGGGCCTGGGCGAAGGCCGACACGGCCGCCGCCGTCTCGATGGAGTAGACGGAGATGTCCCGGACGGAGGAGGTCAGCCGGGTGCTCAGCGCCGTCTTGACGTGCGCCCCGCCCGCCGGCCCGCCCTCCGCCGCCGGCGCGAGCGTGCGCAGCGCCATCAGCGGGTGCGCCGCGAAGCCGCCGCGCACCCGCTCGTGCTTCAGCACGTGCGCCGCCTGCCACGGGTGCACCGGCACCAGGATCCGCCCGCCGTCCCGGAGCTCCGCCGGCCACTCGCCCGTGACCAGGCACTCCTCGGCCCGTACGGCGACCAGCCCGAGCTCCACCACCGGCCGGTGCTCGGGCGCGTACGCCAGCTCCTCCGCCACCGAGAACCCGGGCCGGGACCGGCAGTTGGGGTGATACGGATGCCCGTCGACCACCCGCTGCTCCCACTCCCAGGTGCTCCGCGCCGCGCCGTCCCGCCCGACGGGCGGCTGCCCGGCCCGGGACAGGGCCAGGGAGGCCGTGCTGCCGTCCAGCTCGGCGGCGAACTCCTCCCCGTGCGGCACCCCCAGCGCCGCCACCAGCCGCGCGGCCTGCCGGTGGGGCCGGCCGTCGAGCAGCAGCTCGTCCACGTACGGCCCGGTCGCGTACGGATCCGGCAGCGGGCCCTCCAGCCGGCCACCCCCGGCCAGCCGCAGCACCAGGCCGCCCGGCCCCCGCTCCCGGCCCGCCACCCACGGCAGCGGTTCGAAGGCGAGCGCGCGCCACAGCCTGGTCAGCACGGCGGCGCGGGCGCCGGGCAGCGCCGCGTCGTACGGGGAACCGAGCGCGGGGCGTATCCCGGCCAGCTCGGCGGAGACGGCCTCCTCGGCCGGGGAGGCGGGAAGATGCATGCTGGGCTCCGCACATCGGGTCATCGGACATCGGTTTGCAGGATGGTCACCTCATCATCGCGGATACTGAAGATCACGGCCGGTGGTCGCGTCCCGCGATCCTCCGGCGCACCGGATGGACCGAATGGAACCAGTGGATCTCAACGCCGCCGACGCGTACGCCGCCACCCCGCTGCTGAACTGCCTGCTCCGCGAGGCCGCGGACCCCGTCGACCCCGCGGACCCCGAGGGCCACGCGGCCCCGGCCGGGACCGCCGGGCGCGCCCCCGCCTCCGCCGGACGGTCCCGCACGGCCGTCCACCGGTTGCGCGGCAGCGGCCGGCTGCTCAGGGTGCGCGCGGGCCGCCGGGCCGTACGCCCCGAACTGCGCACGGCGGACGGCTGGCATCCGCTCAGCCACGCGGAGCTGGTCAAGCTGACCGCCGACGAGCTGCTCCAGTACACCGGCGTCCCCAACGAGGAACTGCCGGTGGAGATCCACGACAGCCGGGCCGCGATCGCCGCGCTGCTGGCCGCCCGGGCCGTCGCCGAGCCCCCGGGCGACCCGTACCTCCTCTCCGAGCAGTCCCTGGTCATGGGCCACCCGCACCACCCGGCCCCCAAGGCCCGGGGCGGGGCCCCGGCCGGCAGCTGGCTGCCGTACGCGCCCGAGGCCCACGCCCGGTTCCCGCTCGTCTTCCTGGGGCTGCGCGAGGACCAGGTGGCGGAGGAGGGCGGCCTGGCCGCCGCCGACGCCGTCGACTCCCTCTGCGACGCCCTCGGCGGACCGCGCCCGCCCGCCGGCTACCGGCTGCTGCCCGCCCACCCCTGGCAGCTCGACCTGGTCGGCTCCCGCGGGCCCGTACGCGAGGCGTTCGCCGACGGGCGGCTGCTGCGCCTCGGCGAGAGCCGTCTGCCCGCCTGGCCGACGGCCTCGATCCGGACGCTGTACGTACCGCGGCCGGGCGCCGACCTGTTCGTGAAGTTCAGCCTCGACGTCCGGATCACCAACGACGTCCGCCGGCTGTGGCGGCACGACCTGCTGAAACTGCGCCGCACCGACGCTGCCGTCGAGGCGGGCTTCGCCGCGCTGCGCCGGACCGGTTCGGACGCGGCGGGCGCCGCCTGGCTCGCCGACCGCGGCTACCGCACCGCCGGCTTCGCCTTCGAGGAGCTCGCCGTACTGGTCCGTGACGGTCTGCACGCCCACGCCGCATCCGGGTCCACCCCGCTGCTGGCCGCCGCGCTCGCCGAGGGGTACGACGGGAGCCCGCTGGCGAACACCGCCGACCCGGCCGCCTGGTGGCGGGCGTACCTGCGCCGGGTGGTGCCACCGGTGCTGGAGCTGTTCGCCCGGCACGGCATCGTGCTGGAGGCCCACCTCCAGAACACCCTGGTCGCCGTGGACGCGGCGGGACTTCCGGTGCAGGCCCTGTTCCGCGACGCGGAGGGGGTCAAGCTCCTGCCCGACCTGGACCGCTCGGCGGCCTGGCAGCGGCTGGTCTACTGCCTGGTGGTCAACCATCTCGCGGAGATCGCCGGGGCGTTGACCGAACGGCATCCGGACATCTCGCCGCTGGTGTGGCCGGCCGTACGGGAGGAGTTCCTGCGCTACGACGCCGCCCGCGGGCTCCCCGAGATCGCCGAGCTCCTCGCCGCCCCGGCCCTGCCGGCCAAGACCAACCTGCTCCTGCGCTGGACCCGCGCGGACGGCGCGGACGCCCGCTACCTGCCGTTGCCGAACCCGCTGCGGGGGTAGGGAAATCGGCCAAGGTGGTCGCGGTTCCCCGAAGCCCTCTCACCGAAAGGTATAGACCAATGCTAGGTTGGTCGGGCAGACCGCGCAGTCCTTGACCACCCGTCAGAGGAGAAGCCATGCCCTCCCCTTCGCGGGGCGGCGGCCCGGCCGCCATGCCCAAGTACCAGCGGATCGCCGCAGCGCTGCGGCACGAACTCGACCGCGCCGCGGACACCCCCGGCGGCACGCTGCCCTCGGAACGCAGCCTGGCCGCCCGCTACCAGGTCAACCGGCAGACGATCCGGGCCGCGCTCCAGCAGCTGCGCGAGGACGGCCTCATCGTCACGGGCCGCCGCGGCACCCGTCCCGCCGCGGCGGCCGCCGGCGGAGAGGGCGTCGTCGCCGTCGCGGTCGCGGTCGCCGCACCGGCCGCAGCACCGACCGCCGCGCCCCGCGCCGTCCCGGCACCCGTCGCCGTTCCGGCCCAGAGCTGGCTCACGCGCGTCACCGTGCCGCCCTCGCTCGCCGCGCTGCTCGGCATGAGCGGCGGGGAGCGCACCCTGGTCCACCACCGCCGCGAGCGGGGCCCGGCGGGCGAGACCCTCACGCACGCCGTCACCTACCTGAGCCCCGGCGCCATCGCCCGGAGCCCGGTGCTGGCCCGCTACCGCGACCGGCCGACGCCGGTCCGCGACGAGGACCTGGGGCCCCTGCACCGCTGGCTCGACCGCGCCGCGGCGGACGGCCGGGTCGCCGAGACGCTCACCATGACCCGCACCAGCCACCCTTCGGCGGCTTCCCCGGCCTGCGGTCTGACGGTGCGCCGCACCCTGCACGACGAACACGGCACCCTGCTGGCGGTCGCCGACCTGGCCTTCCCCACCTGGGACCGCCTGACCTTCCACCGGGACAGCCGCGGCCGACGCGACCACGCTGCCGCCGGGTTCCGCATCACGTGATTCGGGTCACGTGCCGTGTGTCACGTGCGGTGTGTCACGTGCCGTGCGTCAGGTGAGGCGCGTCACGTGACGCACGCCGCACGAGGGGTCGACGGCGCCTAGTCCACCGCGAGATCCGGTACCGGGGCGTCCGCGGCCGCGGGTGCGCCGGCCAGCAGGGCGAGCAGCCCGGCCACTTGTACACCCGCCTCGGCGGGGTGGCGGAAGAGGGCGCCCGGGGAAATCTCGTACCGGTTGCGCCGTCCGTCGCGGACGCGCCGCAGGTAGCCGTCCGCCTCCAGGTCGGTGACGATCGTCTGCACGGTGCGCTCGGTCAGCACGCAGACGGCGGCGACGTCCCTGAGCCGCACGGCCGGGTCCCGGGCGATGGTCACCAGAACTCGGGCGTGATTAGTCAGGAATGTCCAGTTCTGACGCTGTGACATGCTCCCCATGCCGTCATGATGCGATACCTGATTCGCGTGATGCAAGACGTGAAAAGTATTTCCGGTAATTCTTGACGTACGAACAGAAGGGGTCCACCATCTACGGCAGTCAAGGTCCCGCGCCGCAAGCCGACCAGCCCAAGGAGCGAACCCCATGCCGGTCCCTGCCCCCTCCTCCCATACCGCCGCCACCCACACCACCCCCGTTCCCCGTCCCCGCCAGGGCTCCGAGGCCGCCCGCCTCGCCGGAGTGCCCCGGATCGACGAGCCCCGGGAGGTGGCTCCCGCGGATGCGCGGGAGCTGTCGAAGGTTTTCTTCCGGCGACTGCGCGAGCTGACCGAGGGCACCCCGGAGTACCAGTACGTCCGCAACACCCTCATCGAGATGAACGCCTCACTCGTCCAGTACGCGGTGCGCCGCTTCCGCAACCGCGGCGACGGCGGGGACATCGAGGACATCGTCCAGGTCGGCACCATCGGTCTCATCAAGGCCATCGACCGCTTCGACCCGACCCGCGAGAACGAGTTCTCCACGCTCGCCATGCCGTACATCACAGGCGAGATCAAGAGGCACTTCCGCGACACCACCTGGGCCGTCCGTGTCCCGCGCCGGCTCCAGGAGCTGCGCATCGACATAGCGAAGGCCAAGGAGGAGCTGACCGTCACGCTCGACCGCTCGCCCACCGTCGCGGACCTCGCCGCCCACCTCCGCCTCTCGGAGGAGGAGGTCATAGAGGGTCTCGTCGCCGCGAACGGCCACACCAGCGGCTCCCTGGACGCCCCGCCCACCGCGCACGCCGACTACGGCGGCGGCTCCACCGAGACCCACAGCCTCGCCGACGTCATGGGCGAGGAGGAGCCGGCCATGGAGCTGGTCGAGGACATCCAGACCCTGGCGCCGCTGCTGGAGCAGCTCACCGGCCGCGAGCGCCGCATGCTCCAGATGCGGTTCGGCGAGGAGCTGACGCAGGCGCAGATCGGGGACGCCCTCGGCATCTCGCAGATGCAGGTGTCCCGGCTGCTCAACCGTCTCCTCAGCCACCTGCGGGCTTCGATGCTGGCGGACGAGCCCGAGTCCGGTTGCGGACCCGACGCGTGAGCTAGATCACCTTTGCGTTTGCTGTGGTGAATGCCGGGAAAGTGCGCAGCTGGAGCGGAACCATGTCCTCCGGCCAAACGGGCCGGAGGCACGGCGCACGCGGGCAGATCCCGTCCCGCTCCGCGGCCCGCCGGCCAGGCTCTCCGGAGCACGGCGCGCCGTACCCGGTACGACCCGCGAGGTGTATGTGTCCACGCTCCAGGCCGAGCACGTGTACAAGGTCTTCGGCAGACGTCCAGACGACGCGGTCCGCGCGCTCCAAGCCGGCGCCGGCCGCGACGAGCTGCGTGCGGACGCAACGACGGCCGCGGTGATCGACGCCTCGTTCCGCGTCGAGCCCGGCCAGATCTTCGTCGTCATGGGCCTCTCGGGATCCGGCAAGTCCACGCTGCTGCGCATGCTCAACGGTCTGCTGGAGCCCACCTCGGGCCGCATCCTCTTCGACGGCGAGGACCTCACCACCCTCGGCCCCCGCGAGCTGCGCCGCGTACGGTCCACCAAAATCAGCATGGTCTTCCAGCACTTCGCCCTGTTCCCGCACCGCGACGTCCTGGAGAACGCCGCCTACGGACTGGAGGTCCAGGGCGTCCCCCGGGCCGAGCGCGAGCGCCGGGCCGCCGAGGCCCTGGCGCTGTGCGGGCTCGGCGGCTGGGAGAAGTCCTGGCCCGACGAGCTCTCCGGCGGCATGCAGCAGCGCGTCGGCCTGGCCCGCGCCCTGGCCACCGACGCCGACCTGCTGCTGATGGACGAGTCCTTCAGCGCCCTCGACCCGCTGATCCGCCGCGACATGCAGGACCAGCTCCTCGAACTCCAGCGGCGCCTGAAGAAGACCATCGTCTTCATCACCCACGACCTCAACGAGGCCATGCGCCTGGGCGACGGCATCGCCGTCATGCGCGACGGCCGCATCGTCCAGCAGGGCACCGCCGAGGACATCCTCACCCGCCCCGCCGACGAGTACGTCGCCTCCTTCATCCAGGACGTGGACCGTTCGCGAGTGCTTACGGCCGATGCCGTCATGGACGAGCCTCCCCTCGACGCGGACGCCTGCGACTGCCCCACCGTCCAGGCCGACACCCCGCTCGCCGACCTGTGCGCGGTCAGCGCCCGCGTCCCGCACCCGGTCGCCGTGACCGACGCGGACGGCGCCGTCATCGGCTCCGTACCGCAGGACCGCCTCATCGCCTTCATCGGCGACGAACAACGGCCCCCCATGGCCTGCGTGGAGGTGGCGGCCTGATGCCCCGCCTGCACCTCGGCGCCTGGGTCGACAGCGGTGTCGACTTCCTCCAGCGCCACCTGTCCTGGCTGTTCGACGCCGTCAGCGCGCTCGTCACCGGCCTCTACGACGGCATCGACGCCGTCCTGTCCGCACCCGCCCCGCTGCTCTTCGCGGGCATCCTCGCCGTGGCCGCCTGGTGGCTGCGCGGCCTCCTCGCCGGCCTGCTCGCCTTCGCCGGCTTCGCACTCGTCGACTCCGTCGGCCTGTGGGCCGACGCCATGTCCACGCTGTCCCTGGTCCTCGTCGCGACCCTCGTCACCCTGGTCTTCGCGATCCCGCTCGGCATCTGGGCCTCGCGCTCCGACCCGGTCAGCGCCGTCCTGAGGCCCGTCCTGGACTTCATGCAGACCATGCCGGCCATGGTCTACCTCATCCCCGGCATCATCTTCTTCGGGGTGGGCGTGGTGCCCGGCATCATCGCGACCATCATCTTCTCGCTGCCGCCGGGCGTACGGATGACCGAGCTCGGCATCCGGCAGGTCGACGCGGAACTGGTCGAGGCCGCCGAGGCCTTCGGCACCACCCCGCGCGACACCCTCGTCCGCGTCCAGCTGCCGCTGGCCCTGCCCACCGTCATGGCGGGCGTCAACCAGGTCATCATGCTGGGCCTGTCCATGGTCGTCATCGCCGGCATGGTCGGCGGCGGCGGCCTCGGCGGCGCCGTCTACCGGGCCATCGGCAACGTCGACATCGGCCTCGGCTTCGAGGCGGGCGTCTCCATCGTCATCCTGGCCATGTACCTGGACCGGATGACCGGCGCCCTGGGCCGCCAGGTCTCCCCGCTCGGCCGGCGCACCCTCGCCAAGGCGCGCTCCGCCGCCACCGGCGCGGCCCGGCTGTGGAGCCACCGCCCCCAGCCCGCCCACGCCGTCACCGCAGCAGTCGTACTGGCCCTCGTGGCCGGCGGTCTCGGCACCTTCGGCGGCTCCGCCGCCGGGGACGGACCGGCCGGGGCCGCGAACACCGGCAAGGGCCGCACCGTCTCCATCGGCTACATCCCCTGGGACGAGGGCATCGCCTCCACCTTCCTCTGGAAGGAGCTCCTGGAGCGCCGCGGGTTCAAGGTCGACGCCCGCCAGCTGGAGGCCGGAGCGCTCTACACCGGCCTGGCCGGCGGCCAGCTCGACTTCCAGACCGACGCCTGGCTGCCCGTCACGCACGCCCAGTACTGGGAGAAGTACGGGAACAGGCTGGAGGACCTCGGCTCCTGGTACGGCTCCACCTCGCTGGAGCTGTCCGTGCCCTCGTACGTGAAGGACGTGCGCTCGCTCGCCGACCTCAAGGGCAAGTCCGCGCAGTTCAAGGGCCGGATCATCGGCATCGAGCCGAGCGCCGGCGCCATGGGCATCCTCAAGGACAAGGTGCTGGGGGAGTACGGCCTGGAGGGCGATTACCAGGTCGTCGACGGCTCCACGCCCGGCATGCTCGCCGAGCTCAAGCGGGCCTACGACAAGAAGGAGCCGGTGGTGACCGTCCTGTGGTCGCCTCACTGGGCCTACTCCTCCTACGAGCTGACCAAGCTGGAGGACCCCAAGGGCGTCTGGGGCAAGGGCGACGGGATCCACACCCTGGCCCGCAAGGGCTTCGCCGCCGACGAGCCCGAGGTGGCCGCCTGGCTGCGCTCCTTCAAGCTCACCGAGGAGCAGCTCACCAGCCTGGAGGCGAGGATCCAGGACACGGGCAAGGGCAAGGAGCAACAGGCGGTCCGCGCCTGGCTGAAGGACCACCCGGAGGTCGACAGGCTCTCCTGACCCGAAGGTGCCCGACGGCGAGGGCGCCGGTGCCCGAGGGACCCGTACGGTCCCCCGCGCCCCGGCGCCTCAGCGCACCAGCACACGATCCGGCGCCTCGGCCGGCCCGGCCTGCGGCGGGCTGTCCGGGGAGGATGCCCGCCGGGACCTGGACGGCCACCAGAGGGACCGGCCCCACAGCGCGGCGCAGGCGGGCACCAGGACGACCGACAGGACGAAGGCCGAGAGCAGGATCCCGAGCGCCGTCGCGAAGCCGATCTGCTGGGTGGCCGGGTCCGGGCTGACGGCGAGACTCCCGAAGGAGGCGGCCAGCACCAGTCCGGCCGTCGCCACGGCCGGCGCGGTGCGTCGCACCGTGCGGGCCACCGCCGCGCGGGCCGGACCGGGCCGCTGCATCTCCTCGCGGATCCGGTCGATCACCAGGATGTTGTAGTCGGTGCCGAGCGCGACCACGAACAGGAACAGGATCAGCGGGAGCGTGAAGGCCACACCCGGCCGGTCCAGCGCGTGCTGGAAGACGAGCGCCGAGGCACCCAGCGTGGCGGCGAAGCCCAGCGCCACCGCGAGCAGCATGACCAGCGGGGCGAGCAGGCTCCGCAGCAGCACGAACAGGATCAGCGCGATCAGTACCGCGGCCACCGGGAACACCAGCCGCAGGTCCTCGTCCACAGCCGCCGACACGTCGGCGAACACCGCCGCGGTGCCCCCCACATGTGCCTCGGTACCCGCGGGCCGCTGCGTGGCGACCGCCTCCCGGACCGGGCCGGACGCCAGCTCACGGGCCTCCCGGCTGTTCGGATCGGCGTTCTGGAACAGGTCGATCCGCGCCGCCCGGTGGTCCCCGCTCAGCACGGTCGGGGCGAGCCGGCCCACGCCGTCGAGCTTCGCGAGCGTCCCGGCCAGCGTGTCGACCCGGTCGGTGGTGAGCGGACCGCCGTCCGACGCGGTGAGGAAGACGCTGATCGGGTCCGACACACCGGCGGGCAGCGCCCGGGAGATCTCGGCCGCGGTGGCCGCGGCGGCCGTACGCTCCCCGCCCTCGGCTCCCGATCCGTAGTCCATCCGGATGCCGGCCACGCCCGCGGCCAGGGCGCCGAGGAGCGCCACGCAGACGAGGACCGCCGCGAGCGGCCGCCGGACCACCCGGTCGCCGAGCCGGGCGGCCCAGCCCCCGCGGGGCTCCCGCTTCCAGGCACGGGCGGGCCAGAACATCTTGCGTCCGGTGACGGCGAGCAGAGCGGGCATCAGGGTCAGGCTGCCGAGCAGCATCACCAGTACGGCCACGGCGATGGCCGGGCCGAGCACCCGGAACTGGCCGAACGAGGCCACCCCGAGCGTGGCGAACGCGGCGACGATGGTCAGCGCCGCCGAGGTCACCGCCGTACCGACGCGCCCGCCGACCTCGGCCGCCGCGGCGCGCCCCGACTGCTCGGGCCGCCGGCGCAGCTGCTCGCGGAAGCGGAAGAGCAGGAAGAGGAAGTAGTCGATGCCGATGCCCACCAGGACGACATTGATGAGCTGCGGGGTGGACGGATCGAGGTCGATGCCGGTCAGCATCGCGAGGCCGACCACCGTACCGGTCGCGGCGCCCCCGACGACGGAGACGACGAGCAGCGGCAGCAGCGCGGAGAGCAGACCGCGGAACACCAGCACGTGCAGCAGCACGATCACCGCGAGCATCACGATGCCGATGACCAGGGACCGGGTCTTCCCGGCATCGGCGCTGTCCACGGCGTCGGCGAGCCCGCCGGTGAACCCGGTCCGCAGCCCCGCCTCCGCGAACTGCGCCCGGGCGTGGTCCCGGAAGGCCCGGTAGGTGTCCTGCATCCCGGGGTCCTGGGGATTCCCGGTCAGCTCCACGGTCAGCAGCCGAAAGCTCAGGTCGGGCGCTGTCATGGCCGGGGCGATCCGGGGGACCTGCGAATGGTCCTGGGCGAAGGGCAGTTGGTCCTCGGACTTCGGCATCGAGATCCGGTGGCGGGCGAGCTTCGCGGCCTCCTCGTCGATGCGCCGCTCGTCCGCCGCGCCCAGCAGCCCGCCGTCCGGCCTGGCCACCAGCACGGTCAGCGGGTTGATGCCCGGCTCGGCCCCGAACCTCTCCTCGGCGACCTTCAGGGCGGCGGCCGAATCGTAGGTCGCGGGCAGGAAGTCGCCGGCGCTGCTCTGCGTGGCGCGGAACACCAGCGCCTGGCCCAGGAGGCTCAGTGCGATGCCCAGCACGGCCCAGACGGCGATCACCTTCCAGGGACTTCTCGTCGAGAATCCGGTCAGGGCGCGGATCACGTGACTCCTCCGGTCTGTGCGGCTGCGGCCGGGGGTTCCCGGCCGATCTCCAGACCATCAGGGGTGATCGGGGTCCGCGTCGGGGCCGGGGAGGAGGCGTACCCCGGGAGCAGGGTCCGGGCCCGGGCCCGGAGCAGGACCCTGGTCCTGCTCCCTCACCCGCCCCGGGGACGGTGGCACCGGTGGGGCCCGCTGTCAGAATGGATCACGAGGATCCGGCTGCGCACCGCCCCGGCACCGGCCGGGCGGGCAACCGGCGGGGGAGGACCGGCAACGATGGGCAAGGGCGCCGACAGGCTCCGTTGGACGCGCAACGACGCACTCGTGGCCATCGGGGCCGCAGCGGTGGACCTGGTGGGATTCTCCGGCGGCGCCCTGTCCGACGGGGTTCCCCTCACCGTCACGGCGGCCTTCGCCCTCGTGGCGGCCGCCTTGTCCCTGCTCGCCCGGCGCAGCCACCCGGTGACGGTGCTCGCGGTGGTGCTCGCCTTGGGCGTGGTGCCCAATCTGGCCATGCCCGTGGTGTCTCCGCACTTCTCCCTCAGCCTCGCCGTCGCCCTGTACTCGGTGGCCAGGTTCCGCCGGCCCGCGGTGGTCGCCGGGGCACTCCTCGCCACCGTGCCCCTGCCCGCGGTGGGCATGGCCGGCACCCTGCTCCCCTTCGGCTGGATCCTCTTGGCCAACGCGGTGGCCGCGACCCTGGTCGTCATCACGGCCGAGGTCGTGAATCGCTGGCAGCGGGAGGTCGAGGCCAACCACACCCTGCAGGCCGACCGCGCGTTGGCCGAGGAGCGCCGCCGGATCGCCCGCGAACTGCACGACATCGTCGCCCACCACATCACCACCATGCAGCTGATGGCCGGCGGTGCGCGGGCCAATCTGGCCCACGACCCCGAGGCGTCGCGCGAGGCCCTCGTCACCTTGGAGGACTCCGGGCGGTCGGCACTGCGCGAGATGCGGCAACTCCTCCACGTCCTACGGGACGGAGAAGAAGCGGAGGATCTCCCTCCGGCGCCGCAGCCCGGGGCCGGAGACCTCGACCGGATCATCACGGAGTCGCGGCTGGCCGGGACGGAAACGGAGTTCACCGTGGACGGGCCGGTCCGCCCGCTGCCGCCGACCGTGGGCCTCACCGTCTTCCGGATCGTGCAGGAGGCGCTGACCAACACCCGCAAACACGCCGGGGAGGCGCGGGCCCACGTACGACTGACGTATCGCCCCGACGAAGTCGCCGTGGAGGTACGCGACGACGGGACGGGAGCGTGGGCGACGGCTCCGCGACCCGCACCGCCGCGCCCCGGATACGGTCTCATCGGAATGCACGAGCGCGTCGCCCTCCAGGGCGGCACCCTGGAGGCCGCCGCGCTCGACGGCGGCGGCTTCAGGGTGGCGGCCCGCCTCCCGGTTCAGGGAGGCACCGGGGGCGGCGAGGGAGGGGAACGACACCGATGATCCGCGTGCTCATCGCCGACGACCAGCCGCTGGTCCGGCGGGGCCTCGCCCTGATCCTGGCCCCCGACCCCGAGTTCGAGGTGGTGGGCGAGGCCGAGGACGGCTCCCGGGCCGTGGCCCTCGCCCGCGAACTACGGCCCGACGTGGTCGTCATGGACATCCGCATGCCGGTCCTCGACGGGGTACAGGCCACCGGGGAACTGGCCCGGACCCTCCCGGGGACCAGGGTGCTCGCCCTCAGCACCTTCGACATGGACGAGTACGTGGTCGCCGCCCTGCGCGCCGGCGCCTCCGGCTTCCTGCCCAAGGACATCTCGCCGGAGGAACTGAGCGCCGCGGTCCGCATCGTCCACCGCGGTGAGGCCGCCGTCGCGCCCCGACTGCTCACCCGGCTGCTGTCCACCTACGTACGGACCCCCGCCCGCGCCCGGCCCGCCGCCGCGGCGGTCCCGGCCGAACTGACCCCGCGCGAGCTGGAGATCTGGCAGCTCCTGGCCGGCGGCCTGGACAACTCCGAGATCGCCCGGGATCTGGACATCAGTGTCTCCACGGTCAAGAACCACATCACCGGCATCTTCGGCAAGCTGGGCGTCCGTGATCGCGCCCAGGCGGTCATCGCGGCGTACGAATCGGGGCTGGTGGAGGCCGGCCCCAGGCGGGGTTGATCACCAAGTGCCCGCAGGGAGAGCGGAACCCTCCTGCCGGTCACACCGCTGACCAGCCAAAACACTGGACAATTCGCCCGTGCGGACAAGGGCCTGTCCATGGCACAGTGCCATCAGCCCACCCGAACGACCAGGGAGCCTCCATGCGCGATCCGCACTCCACGCCCCACGCGGCCGCGCCCGGGTGCCTGCCGCAACCCGGCCCGCTGCCGTGCTGTCCGGTGTGCGACGGGGCGCCGGAACGCATCTCCTGGCGCCAGCGGCCGGGAGAGCCGGTGGTGCTGGTCTTCGACCCGTGCGGGCACCGCTGGTCCACCCCCGCTCCGCCCGTCCTGGCCGTGACGCCTCCGGGAGGCGCCGACCGGGTCAGCGGGTGAGGAAGGCGGCGATCCGCTCGGCGAACGCCTCCTCGCCGAGGATCTCGATCCCGGCCTCCTCGGCCTTGGCGACCTTGCCGCCCGCCTTCTCGCCCGCCACCAGGAGGGTGGTCCGCCCGGATATGCCGCTCGCCGACCTGCCGCCCGCCCGCTCGATCAGCTCGCGCACCTTGTCGCGCGTGTCGTAGGCGGCCAGGGCGCCCGCCATCCTGCCCGTGACCACCACCGTCTGACCGGCCAGCGGCCCTTCACCGCCCCCGCCCCCGTTCCCGCTGCCGTCCCCGGCGGTCGCCGCCGACGGCTCCGTGAGGTTGACCCCGGCGGCCGCCAGCTTGTCGATGACCGGCCCCAGCTCCGCCACCTGGGCGACGATCCCGGCCGCCTTGGTCCCGCCGACCAGCTCCACCGCCGTCATCGCCGCCGCGTCGGCGGCCCGGATCGCCTCCATGCTCCCGAAGTGCCGGGCGATCCGCCGGGACATGCCCCGCCCGGTCCCGAGGATGCCGAGTGCGCAGAACACCCGCGACAGCGGCAGGCCCTTCGCGGCCCCGATCCGCTCCACCAGCTTCGCCGCCCGCTTCTCGCTCCCGGCGGCCTGCGCGAGCCGCGCGTGGTCCAGCGTGAACAGGTCCGCCACGTCCCGGACCTGACCGGCTTCCACGAGCGCCCGTACGTACCGCTCGCCCAGACCGTCGATGTCGAGCTGGTCCCGCCCGGCTGCGTACAGGATCGCCGCGATCCGCCCGCAGTCGGCCGGCTGCGCGCAGCGCCACCGCTCCTGCGAGCGGTCTATCTCCCCGGCGCACCCCGGGCACACGGCAGGGGGCTCGATCGGCAGCTCCGCGCCGGTGCGCAGCTCCACGACCGGCGCCTCGACGCGCGGGATGACGTCCCCCGCCTTGTAGACGGTCACGATGTCGCCGAGCCGCAGGCCCCGGCGCTCGATGTCGGCCGGGTTGTGGAGCGTGGCGTGCCGCACCACCGAGCCGTCTATCTCCACCGGTTCGAGCACGGCGGTGGGCGCGAGCACCCCCGTCCGCCCCACGGACCAGGTCACCTCCAGCAGCCGCGTGCGCCGCTCGACGGCCGGCAGCTTGTAGGCGGTCGCCCAGTGCGGGTGGCGTGAGCCGGTGCCGGCCGCGGACTGCTCGGCCAGGGCGTTCGCCTTGACGACCACCCCGTCGATCCCGAAGGGCAGCCGGGCGCGCAGCGCGGCGATGCGGTCGACCTGCTCCTGCACCTCGGCGATGGTGTCCACCACCGTCAGCCCGGCGGGGGTGTCGGCCGCCGTCCGGACGCCCGCCGCGGCGACGTGGGCCATGACCTCCGCGTGGCCGGCGCCCGCGAGCGCGGTGCCGCCGTCGAGCTCGACCGCGCCGAAGGCCCAGAAACTCAGCTCCACCGTGTACGGGCGCCCCTTGGCCCGCAGCGTGCCGGCCGCGCCGTTGCGCGGGTTGGAGAACGGTCCGGCCCCGTGCTCGGCGCGTATCGCGTTCGCCCGCTCGAACTGCTCCGCCGTCAACAGCACTTCTCCGCGCACCTCGAAGGAGGCGTCGGTGCTCAGCTCCCGGGGCAGGCCGACGATCGTGCCGATCGCATGCGACACGTCCTCGCCGCCCGTGCCGTTGCCCCGCGTCACCAGCTGCACCAGCCGGCCCTGACGGTAGCGGGCGGCGAGGGAGGCCCCGTCCAGCTTCGGCTCGACCGCGTAGCCGCCCGCGACCGGCGCGCCGAGCCGGCGGACCAGGGAGGCCTCCCAGTCCAGCAGGTCCTGCGGGCCGAACACGTTGCCCAGCGAGAGCATCGCCGCCGTGTGCGGGACGTCCCCGGCCGGGACGGCGCCGCCGGCCACCTTCCCCGTCGGCGAGGCCGGATCGGTGTGCTCCGGATACCGCTCCTCGTACGCCTTGATCAGGCCGAGGAGGAGGTCGAACGAGGCGTCGTCCAGGGCGGATTCGCCGGAGCCGTAATAGGCGGCCGACGCCCTGAGCGCGGCGCCGATCGCATCGGCGTACTCATCACGGGTGGCCAGGGCGGGAGCGGTGATCGTCGTCATGCCGAGATCCTCCCGCAGGGGTCTGACAACGGCCCGTAGTCGCAGGTCGGAGGAGTTTTGCCGAGAGGCGGCGACCGTCGCGGGCGGCCAAGGGCGCGGAAGCTGACACATGTTCAAAGATGCTCGATGACAAGCCATTTCGAGCATCTTCCTTCACCTCACCTCCGTGGGGCGCTATCTTGCCAGGCGCATGCCAAAGCGATGTGTCCGCGATCCGGACCGCACGAGGAGTGCCCCATGAGACTGCCAAGCATCCGCAGGAGCCCGGCCCGGCACGGCAGCCCGGACAGCAGACGCCGTCGGGCCCCGCTGCCGCGGCGCCGCCCCCGGGTCGCCGCGCTGCTCGCCGCCGCCCTCGCCGTCGCGGGCCTGGCCGCCGCCGGACCCATCGCCTCACCCGCCGCCGCGGCCCCCGCCGGGGCCACCGCCACCGCGGGCAACGTCACCGGGTTCACCCAGACCGGGAACACCTTCACCGTCACCGCCTCCGGCGGCGCCAAGGCCCGCGTGGTCGTCGCCCGCGCCGACATCTTCCGGCTCTGGCTCTCGCCCGACGGTGCCTTCACCAACGACCCGGCCGGCAAGGACCTCGCCCCCACCACCGACTTCGGCCCCGTCACCACGAGCTTCTCCGACGCCGGCACGTACTACCGGATCACCACCGGGGCCCTCTCCATCCGGGTCAACAAATCGCCCCTCCAGTTCTCCGTCTACCGCGCCGACAACACCACCCTCGTCTGGCAGGAGACCCAGCCCACCAGCTGGACCAACAGCCAGACCACCCAGTACCTCGCCCGCGGCGCGGACGAGCAGTTCTACGGAACGGGCCTGCGCCTGGGCGAGTGGGCGCTGCGCGGCAAGACCGTCCCCGTCGCCGTCGACAACAAGTGGCGCGAGAACAACAACGCCAGCCCCGCCCCCTTCTACATGTCCACCAACGGCTACGGCGTCATGCGCAACACCTGGTCCCCGGGCTCGTACGGCTTCAACGCCCCCAGCACCCTCACCCACGACGAGAAGCGCTTCGACGCCTGGTACTTCACCGGCGACTCCCTCAAGGGCGTGCTCGACGCCTACACCGACGTCAGCGGCAAGCCGTTCATGGCGCCGATGTGGGGCTTCGAACTGGGCAACGCGGACTGTTTCAACGCCTCCAACCCCGACTACCAGGGCGACCACAACCGCCTGCGCCACCAGACCACCCCCGACGTCGTCGGCTACGCGACCGACGCCCGCGCCGCCGACATGCCCTCCGGCTGGTTCCTGCCCAACGACGGCTACGGCTGCGGCTACACCGCGCCCCTGAAGTCCACGGTGGACGCGCTGAAGGCCAAGGGCTTCCAGACCGGCCTGTGGACCTCCACCGGCCTCGGCTCCATCGCCGACGAGGTGGGCACCGCCGGCAGCCGCGGCGTGAAGACCGACGTGGCGTGGATCGGAAGCGGCTACAAGTACGCCTTCAACGGCGTCCAGCAGGCCGTCGACGGCATCGAGAAGAACTCCGACGCCCGCCGCTACGTCTGGACCGTCGACGGCTGGGCCGGCACCCAGCGCAACGCCGTCGTCTGGACCGGCGACACCAACGGCACCTGGGACGACATGCGCTGGCACGTCCCCGCCATCACAGGCGCGGGCCTGTCCGCCCTCAACTACGCCTCCGGCGACGTCGACGGCATCTTCGGCGGCAGCCCCAAGACGTACACCCGCGACCTCCAGTGGAAGGCCTTCACCCCCGCCTTCATGACCATGTCGGGCTGGGGTGCGACCAACCCCTCCGCCGGCTACCAGGACAAGCAGCCCTGGCGGTTCGCCGAGCCGTACCTGTCCATCAACCGCAAGTACCTCCAGCTCAAGATGCGGCTGATGCCGTACCTGTACACGATGAGCCGCGTCGCGCACGAGACCGGCGTGCCGAGCACCCGCGCCATGGTCCTGGAGTACCCCGACGATCCGGTGGCCCGCGGCAACCTCACCAGCGGCCAGTTCATGGCGGGCGACTCCCTCCTCGTCGCGCCCGTCGTCTCCGACACCACCGTCCGCGACGGCATCTACCTGCCCGCCGGGACCTGGACGGACTACTGGACGGGCAAGACGTACGCGGGCCCGGGCTGGCTGAACGGCTACCAGGCCCCGCTCGACACCCTGCCCCTCTTCGTCAAGGGCGGCGGCATCGTCCCGATGTGGCCGCAGATGAACCACACCGGCGAAAAGCCCGTCTCCACCCTCACCTACGACATCCACCCGCGCGGCGCCACCTCCTTCAGCCTCTACGAGGACGACGGCCTCACCCGCGCCCACCAGTCCGGCGCCTACGCCCGCCAGCAGGTCGACGTCACCGCCCCGGCGAGCGGCTCCGGCACGGTCAACGTCTCCGTCTCGGCCCCCACCGGCAGCTACACCGGCAAACCGGCCTCGCGCGGCTACGAGTTCACCCTCCACGTCGCCTCCGCGCCCTCCGCGCTCACCGTGGACGGTTCCGCCCTGGCGCGCCTGACCTCCAAGGCCGCCTACGACGCGGCCGCCACGGGATGGTTCTTCGACCCGTCCGACCGCTCCGGCGTCCTCTGGATCAAGACGGGCTCGAAGTCGGGCGCGTTCAGCGTCTCGGCCGCCGGCACCACCCTCCCGGCGGCGCAGCCCCTGCCCTCCTCCTCGCCCATCGCCCAGTCCGGCTGGTCTCTGGTCTCCGCCGACAGCCAGGAGACGAGCGCCGAGAACGGCGCCGCCGTGGGCGCCTTTGACGGCGACCCGGCCACGATGTGGCACACCGCCTGGGCCTCCGGAAAGCCCGCCGCGCTCCCGCACGAGATCCAGATCGACCTCGGCGCCCGCTACTCGGTGGACGGCCTCGGCTACCTGCCGCGCCAGGACGGCGGCGTCAACGGCCGCATCGGCGGCTACGAGGTCTACCTCTCGGACACCACCGCCGACTGGGGCACCCCGGTGGCGAGCGGCACCTTCGCCGACACGGCGGCCGCCAAGAACGTCCCCATGGCCGCCAGAACGGGCCGCTACCTGCGCCTCAGGGCCCTGACCGAGGCGGGCGGCCGCGGCCCCTGGACCAGCGCCGCCGAGATCACCCTCACCGGCCGCCCCGCCCCGCTGCCCGCCGACGCCACCCTCGTCAACGCCGCCTCCGGCACCTGCGCCGACCTCCCGCACAGCGCGACCACCCCGGGGACCGAACCCACCCTCTACACCTGCCACGGAGGCCCCAACCAACGCTGGACCCTCCAGCCCGACGGCCGCCTCACCGGCCTGTCCGGCGTCTGCCTCGACGCAGCGAACCCCTCCCGCGTGAGCGTCCAGCCCTGCAACGGCAGCGCCGGCCAGACCTGGCAGGCAGGTCCCCAGAGCACCCTGCGCAACGCCGGCCAGTGCCTCACCCCGGCCGGCTCCGCCACCGCCAACGGCACCCTGCTCACCCGCGCCGCATGCGACAACACCCCCGCCCAGCGCTGGACCTTCACGCCCTGAGGGCGGTCGGCAGCCGAGCACGGCCTGGCTCCCGCGCCAGGCCGTGCTCGCCGAGCGTGGGTCGACACCCGTTGCCGCCTCCGCCGGGGGTCCGGACCCCTGTGGCGAAGGCTCGAACGGGTTGCCGCCCGGGCCGTGTACCGATCGTGATCCAGCCCAAACCCCAAGTCAATCCACCTGTTTCCTCCGCTCACCCAAGAGATACCTTGGGGCTCATGACCCTCGACGACCTCCGCGTCTTCGTCGCCGTGTGCCGCGCCGGAAGCCTCAGCGCCGTCGCCCGCGACCTCGGCCGCACCCAGTCCGCCGTCAGCCAGCACGTCCGCCGGCTGGAGAAGGAGACCGGCGCGAGCCTGCTGGAACGCCACGCCCGCGGGGTCGTGCCCACCGAAGCCGGCCGTGTCCTCCAGGCGGCCGCCGCCGACGGCATCGCCGGCCTCGACGGGGCCCTGCGCCGCCTGGACCACCTCGTACGGGGCGACGCCGGCTCGGTGCGCGTCACCACCGGCGCCACCACCGTCCGGCACTTCATGTCCGAGGCCGTCGTCGCCTTCCGCCGCCGGCACCCGCAGGTGAGCCTGGAGTTCCAGACCGAGAACTCCAGCCGCAGCTGCTTCGACGCCCTCGCCGCCGACGACCTCGACCTCGCCTGGATCACCATCGGCGGCCCGGTCCGCGGCATCGAGCAGCGGCCCGTCATGGAACTGCCCTGGGTGCTCGCGGTCGGCGCCGACGACCCCCTGGCGGACCGGCCCCGGATCGAAACCGCCGACCTCGCCGGAATCCGCCACATCCGCCTCCCGGAGAACTCCGCCTCCCGCGCCCACCTCGACGCCGCCCTCGCCGCGTCCGGCATCCGCGTACGGTCCGACACCAGCGTCGCCGACTGGGACACCGCCCTGCTCCTGGCCGAACTGGGCCTCGGTCACGCCGTCGTCCCCGCGCTCCCCGGCTGGCGCGTCCCCGGCACCGACGGCCCGATCCGGCTGGTCCCGATCCCCGCGCTGCCGCCCCTCGCGGTCGGCTGGGCGGTCCGCCGCTGGTCCGCGCTGGCACCGCCCGCCCGCGCCTTCGCCGCCGAGGTCGCCCGCACCTGCCGGGCACGCGCCGCCGGGCAGTCGTGACCTCCCGGACCGGGGTGCGGCCAAGTGGCCGTGCGGCCGCCACGCGTTCGGGTGACGGCCCCGCTCGGCGCCGGGCGGGTCCGGCCCCGCGTGCCCGACCATCTCAGGCGGCCGGTCATGTTCCGGTCCCGGGCCGCCGCTGGGAGATCACGTGCACGTCCTGCTCCTCGCGAGCGCCTTCAACAGCCTCGCGCAGCGAGTCCACGCCGAGCTCCGCGACCACGGCCACAGCGTGGCGTTCGAACTCGCCCTGCCCGACGTCCCCCTGACCGAGGCCGTCGGCCGCCACCGCCCCGACCTCGTCCTCGCCCCGATGCTGCGGACCGCCGTGCCGGCCGAAGTCCGGGCCGCCCACACCTGCCTGGTCGTCCACCCCGGACCCGTCGGCGACCGCGGCCCCGCCTCCCTCGACCGGGCCATCCAGGAGCAGGCGATCCGCTGGGGCGTCGCCGTCCTCGAGGCCGCGGGGGAGATGGACGCCGGCCCCGTCTGGGCCCACGTCGACTGCCCGGTACCGCCCGTGGCCAAGAGCGACCTCTACCGCGGCGAGATCGCCGACGCAGCCCTGGCCGCCGTCCTCCTGGCCGTCCACCGCTTCGCCTCCGGCACCCACACCCCCCAGCCGCCGCCCGCCGGTCACGCCCACCCCGCGCTGCGCCAGGAGAACCGCCGCATCGACTGGGAGGCGGACTCCACCGAGCGCGTCCTGCGCGCACTGCGCGCCGCCGACTCGCAGCCCGGCGTACGGGACGAACTGCTCGGCGCCGAGTGGTTCCTGCACGGCGGCCACCACGAGGACCGCCTGAGCGGCCGCCCCGGGGAGCTGCTGGCCACCCGGGCGGGCGCGATCTGCCGGGCCACCGCCGACGGCGCCGTCTGGATCCCCGAACTCCGGGCCCCGCGCGCACCGGGCGAGCCCGCCGCCCCCAAACTGCCCGCCACCGTGGCGCTCGCCGACCGGCTGCCCCCGCTGCGGGAGCACCCCGCCCCGCTCCACACCGACCCGCGCCGCCGCACCTGGTCCGACATCGGCTACCGCGAGGAGGGCCGGACCGGCTTCCTCACCTTCTCCTTCCCCGGCGGCGCCATGAGCACCGCCCACTGCCGGCGCCTGCTGAACGCCTACCGGATCGCCTGTACCCGCCCCACCGCCGTCCTCGTCCTCGGCGGCGGCCGCGACCTCTTCTCCCACGGCATGCACCTGGGCGTCATCGAGGCCGCCGCCGACCCGGCAGAGGAGTCCACTGCCAACGCCGACGCCCTGTACGACCTGGTCGAGGCCGTCCTCACCACCACCGACCGGCTGGTCGTCGCCGCCCTCGGAGGCAACGCCGCCGCCGGCGGGGCCATGCTCGCCCTCGCCGCCGACGAGGTCTGGTGCCGCTCGGGGGTCGTGCTCAACCCGCACCACCGCCTGATGGGACTCGACGGCTGCGCGTACGGGACGTACACCCTGCCGCGGCGCGCCGGCACCGGCGTCGCGGAGCGCCTCACCGCCGAGGCCCTGCCGCTGAGCGCCGAGGCCGCGCACCGGCTCGGACTGGTCGACCGTACGATCCCCTGCCCGCCCCAGGCCTTCGCCGCCGAGACGGCGCGGATCGCACTGCGGCTGGCGGCCCTGCCAGCCACGGCCGCCCGGATCGCCGAGAAGAAGGCACACCGCGACCGCGACGAGGCCGAGAGACCGCTGGCCGCCTACCGGGAGGCCGAACTGGCCCGGTTGCGGCAGACCTTCCGCGATCCGCACGCCCCGTACCACGCCCTGCGCCGGGCCTTCGTGCGCAAGGAGCCCCCGACCGCCACCCCGCCCCACCTGGCGCGCACGGTGCCCGGCCGCAACACGGCGCCGCTGCCCTACCGGCGGAAGGACGGGGTGGAGGGGATGATGGAAGCGGACAGACGGCCTACGGCCCGGTCGGGCGTGGAGGAGGTGCACGGGTCATGACGGAGCACGACGGCGGTCCGTCGGCGCGGAATCTGGAGGAGGGCCGGCTGCTCAAGGAGCTGGAGGCCATCCACCGCACGCGCCACGAGACGCTGCTGCACGGGTCGGACGACGCCCTGGTCACCCATACGCAGCGGATGAACGAGCTGGAGCACGAGTACGTACGCCGTCACCCGGAGCGGGCGAAGACCGCCGCCCGGACCCGTTCGGGCGCCCGCGCCCGCACCTCCGAGGGGGAATGACGCCGAGCAGGGCGGCGGAGCCGGGCGGGCGTCAGCCCTTCCTGGTGTAGCGGGCCCGCGCCCACAGCGGCAGGGCGAACCAGCACAGCAGGTACCACACCAGTACTCCGGCCACCAGCCACGGGGCCGCGGCGCTGCGGGTGGCCACGCGCAGGACCAGGAAGAGCGCGGCGGTGAGGGTGGCCAGCAGCAGGATGACGCCCGCGAAGGTGAGCCGTGAGGCCCAGGCGACGGCCTGCGGCTTGATGCGGCGGCCCTTGACGATGCGGTGGAAGGCGACGGGGCCGATGAGGGCGCCGGTGGCCAGCGAGGCGAGGACCACGGTGACGACGTAGATCGTCTTGTCCACCTGGGGCAGATCGTGGAACTGCGGGGCGAAGACGACGGTCAGCAGGAAGCCGAAGAGGATCTGCACGCCCGTCTGGGCGACACGGATCTCCTGCACCAGCTCCGTCCACTGCCGGTCGGCCCGCTCCTCGGGGCTCTCGTCCCGGCCGTCGTCCCTCCCGTTGCCCCTGCCGTGACGCCTCCCGCTGCCGTCGTCCTGTCCGTCGTCCCGCATGGCGCCTCCGCGGTGGCTGTGCGTACCCCCTCATGCTGCACCCGGCGCAGGTGCCCTGCGTAGGGGGCGGTACCGCCCGCCGACGCCGGTGATGGATCACATTTGCTTCGAGTGAGACAAGTTTGTATCGTTCGAGGCGAAGGAGGCTCACCCGTCATGGTGCACGAAGAAGAACTGCTCGACGCCGCCGCGCGTGTCCTCGCCGGGGATCACAGCGCCTCGATGGTGCAGATCGCCGCCGGAATCGGCACCAGCCGCGCCACCCTCAGCCGCCGCTACGCGACCCGCGAGGCCCTGCTGAAGGCCGTGGCCGTGCGCGCGATCCAGGTGGTCGACGAGTGCCTGACCCCGGTCGACCTCCCGGAGACCGCCGACGGGGAGGCCTTCGACGCCGCGCTGGAGGACCTCGTCGTGGCCCTGCTGCCCGCCGCGCACCTGTACGGGTTCACCTCGCGCGACGCCACCGTCCTCGCGGACCCCGAGTTCCGGGCCGGCGTGGACCGGCAGGACCAGCGGGCGCTGGCCTTCCTCGCGCTCGGCCAGCGGCTCGGGCGCCTGCGCACCGACCTGCCCCCCTACTGGATCTGGTACTCGCTCTGGGGTCTGCTCGACGCGGCCGCCGAGGGCGTACGCGACGGGCACCTCGCCCCCCGCCAGACCGGTCACCTGGTGCTGACCTCCTTCCTCAGCGGAACGCGGACCAGCGCGGTGCCCCCACCCCCGGCGCCCGCACCCTGACCCGCTCCGCACCGTGCTCCACCCCTGAACGGAACCTCATGCACACCCCCTCGCCGGACCCCCGCCGGTGGATCGTCCTGGCGATCCTCTCGGGCAGCCTCCTGCTCATCTCCATGGACACCACGATCCTGAACGTGGCCTTCCCCTCCCTCGTCGGCGACCTCCAGCCGAGCGCCGTACAGCAACTGTGGATCATCGACGTCTACGCGCTGGCCCTGTCCGGCCTCCTCGTCACGGCCGGTGCGCTCGGCGACCGCTGGGGGCGCAAGCGGCTGCTCATCGCGGGCTTCGGCATCTTCTCGCTGGCCTCGCTCATAGCCGTCTTCTCCACCGAGGCCTGGCACGTCATCGCGGCCCGCGCCCTGCTCGGCATCGGCGGCGCGGCCATCATGCCCTCCACCCTGTCGATCCTGCGCAGCGTCTTCACCGACGCCAAGGAGCGCGCCTTCGCACTCGCCGTCTGGGCGGCCGTCTTCGGCGGCGGCATGGCCTTCGGCCCCGTCGTCGGCGGACTGCTGGTCCAGGACTACGGCTGGCACTCCGCCTTCCTCCTCAACCTCCCCGTCGCCGCGCTCATCATCGCGACCGGTGCCCGCTACCTGCCCGAATCGCGCTCCCCGCGCAGCGCCGGCCGCTGGGACTGGTGGGGCGTCGGCCAGTCGATCGTCGGCATGCTCGCCCTCGCCGGCGGCATCAAGCAGCTCGGCAAGAGCGGTGCCGCCGACCCGCTGCCCTGGGCCCTGCTCGCCCTCGCCGTCGTGGCGCTGACCGTCTTCGTCCGCCGCCAGCTGCGCGTGGACAACCCGCTGCTCCAGGTGCGGCTCTTCACCAAGGCCGCCTTCAGCGTCGCGGCCACCGCGATCTTCCTGCCCATGATGGGCATGGGCGCGATCCTCTTCCTCGTCACCCAGTGGTTCCAGTACGGCCAGGGCTACACCCCGCTCGAGGCCGGTCTGCGCCTGCTGCCCGCGCCGCTCGCGCTGATCTGCGCCTCGATGGTGGCCCCCACCCTCATGCAGCGCTTCGCGATCCGGCACGTGCTCGGCGCCGGACTGGTCGTGCTCGCCGCCGGCATGGCCCTGCCCTGGGGCTTCCAGCAGTTCACCGAACTCGGCTACCCGGCCTTCGCCGCAGCCCTGACGATCATGGGCCTGGGTGCCGGGCTCGCGACCACGGTGGCCTCGGTGACGCTGATCTCCGCCGCCCCTGCGGACGAGGTCTCCAGCGCGGCCGCCATCGAGGAGACCTGCTACGAGCTCGGCTCGGCCATGGGCGTCGCCATCCTCGGCTCCACCGCGGCCGCGCTCTACCGGGGCAACCTGCCCGCCCTCGACCTGGACGGGCCGAGCGCCGCGGCCGTGCGGGACTCCGTCGGCGAGGCCGCCCACACCGCCGAGCGGCTGGGCGGGGCCGTCGGCCAGGCCCTGTTCGACACCGCCTCGCACGCCTACACCCTGGCGATCACCCCGGCGTTCCTCATGGCCGGAGCCCTCGCGGTGGCCGCCGCGGCCACCACCTGGGCGCTCATTCCGCGCGATCTCCAGCCCACCGAGAACCACTGACCCGCTCGGAGCGGAACGCGGGAGCGGCGGGCGCCGGGCCCAGTGTGGTGGTGCCCGGCACCGCCCGGTGGCCCAGGCCCGTGCGGTACGCGTCCAGGGCCGCCTCGATCCGGCCCGTACGCCGCAACAGGTCGCCCAGGAGCCGGCACAGATCGGCGAGGTCGCCGGTGGCGCCACTTCGCTCCAGCAGGGCCAGCGCCTGGACGTAGTGCTCCTCGGCGGTCTCGGGCTCGCCGCGCTCCTCGGCCATCAGGCCGAGGAGCCGGTGCGCGCCGCCCGCGTGCACGGCGCCGTGGCTGTCCCCCAGGTCCCCCGGCCGCAGCAGCGCCGACAGCAGCTCCTGGGCTTCTGCGAACCGGCCGAGCCGGCGCAGCACGTCGGCCAGCTCGACCTCCACCTGCGCCGTGTACAGGGCGGCGCGGCGGGCCGACAGCATCTCCCGCGCCGTACGCAACTCCCGCTCGGCCGCCTCCAGTTCGCCGTTCTGCGCCTGGACGTAGCCGCGCATCCAGTGGCAGTGCGCCAGATCGGTCCGCAGCCGCAACTGCCCGTAGATCGCCTGGGCCTTGGCCAGTGAGGCGTCGGCGTCGGCCACCCGCCCCTCGGCGAGGAAGGTCCGCGCCACCTGCCGGTGCATGCCCGCGACCAGCGCCGGATCGCTGACCTGCGGGGCCAGTGCGAGGGCGAGTTCGGCGGCGTGGGCCGCGCGGGCGTGCGCGCCCATGTCGATGTACGGCCCGATTACCGCCGCGTACAGCAGCACCAGCGCCTCGGGGTCGGCCAGCCCGCTCGTGCCCAGCTCGTCGATGGTGGATTCGAGGAGGTAGCAGGCGTAGCGCAGCTCCCCGGCGAGCAGGTGGGCGATGGCGCGGCCGCGGATCGGGCGGGCCCGGCGGGGGAGGGGCTCACCCGCCAGCAGCCGCTCCGCCGCCTCGAAGTGGCCTATGGCCTCCGGGAGTTCCCCGGATTCCAGCGCGCAGTCACCGAGCCCGAGCCGTGCCTCCGCCTGCTCCGGGGCGAGTCCGAGGTGTTCGGCCTCGGCGAGCAGTACCCGGTAGCGGACGGCGGCCTCGACGGCGGCGCCCGTGGCGAGCGTCTGCTGGGCGTCGGCCAGGGCGAGCCGCAGCTCGGTGGCCAGGTGGGCGGGGCGGCCGGTGGCGAGTTCCTCGTACGAGGTGTTCAGGCGCCCGGCGAGGAAGCGCAGCGCCGTCTCCGAGGGGCGGACCTTGCCCGACTCCAGCGTCGAGATGTAGGCGGGCGTATAGCTGGGCTCGGCCAACTGACGCTGGGTCATGCCGAGTTCGGTGCGCATGCGCTGAACTCTGCGCCCGATGCGGGCCGGTTCGTCCACGAAGTCCCCCTGGTAGCTCGAACTCCCCAGTATTCAGGGGGACCGGGCCATTGCGCACGTCCCCTGCGCCACCTAATTTAAGCAGCCGATTCAGCGTGCTTATCTCGCTGCTTAACCATTCGCCGCTCAACCACCTTTCCCGGGGGAGGACTTGATGAGTCCAGCCGTACGCCGTCCAGCCCTGCGCGCCACGCTGCGCGGCGCCTTCGCGGCGGCCTGCGCGACCGCGATGCTGCTCGCCGCCGCCCCGGCGGGGGCGGCGGACGCCCCGCCCAAACCCCGGGTGGCGGTGGAGATCCCGGGGCCGGAGCACGGCGGGGAGGCCGGCTCGGGGCACGCCCTCGTACCGGCCGCGGGAACCCGCTCGAAGAGCACGGGACAACTCTCGGAAGCCCAGCGGGCGGCCGACGGCGAAGTCGCCAAGGTGGTCGACAACGGGCCCACCGCCGACCGGCTCGACGTGGTCTTCGTCGGCGACGGCTACACCGCCGCCGAGCTGGACCGCTTCCACGCCGACGTCAGCCGGAAGTGGGCCGAGGTCACCGCCGTGGAGCCCTACACCACCTACCGCGCCCTCTTCAACGTCTGGACGGTCGACGCGGTCTCGCGCGAGTCGGGCGTCTCCGGAGACCCCGACCGGGCGGTGGTCCGCGACACCGCCCTCGGCTCGTACTTCTGGTGCGAGGAGATCGAGCGGCTGCTCTGCATCGACCAGCCCAAGGTCGACGCGTACGTGGCGAAGGCCCCGGCCGCGGACCTCGTCATCGTGCTGGCCAACAGCGCGAAGTACGGCGGCGCGGGCTACAACGAGCCCAGCGCCACCCTCGGTTACGAGGGGATATCCACGGCCTCGGCCGGCCACGCGAAGTCCGGGCAGGTCGCCATCCACGAGACCGGCCACTCCCTGGGCAAGCTCGCCGACGAGTACTTCTACGCGGGCGTCCCGGACTACGAGAAGTACACCGGCCCCGAGCCCGCCGAGTCCAACAGCTCCACCCTGCCCGCGGACCGGATGGCCGCGGAACGGGCCAAGTGGTACCGCTGGCTGGGCGAACAGTCCCCGGACGGCGGGACCGTCGGCGCGTACGAGGGCGGCGGCTACTTCACCACCGGGCTCTACCGGCCCACCGACAACTCGATCATGCGGGTGCTGGGCAAGCCCTTCAACCTGCCCGGTGTCGAGGCGATGATCGCCGGGTTCCACCGGCACGCCAGGACGGTCACCCCGCTGACCCCGACCGACCGCACCCTGCGGGTGCGCCACACGGCGAAGGCGGCCGTGCCGAGGCTGGCCGGCGCGGACGGCCGGCAGCTGGTGGTCCGCTGGTACCTGGACGGGCGGGAGCTGAAGAGGTTCGAGGGCCGGACGGAGGTGCCGGTCGCTCAGCTGTGGCTGTTCGACCTGCGCACGCACCGGCTGTCCGTGACGGCCGAGGACCGCACGCCCTCGGTGCGCGACCCGCAGATCGCCCGGACCCTGCGCTCCACGGCCGAGTGGACGGTCCGGCTGTAGCCGGAGGTCCGCTCAGACCCGGCGCCAGCAGGCCAGGGCCCAGGAGAACAGCCCGAACAGGACGAGCCCGGCGGCGACCACCACGAGGAGCCACGGTCCCGCCGGAGTCTGAGTGAAGGCGCGGAGGGTGTCGTCGACGCCCTTCGCCTCCGAGGGGTCGTAGCGCACCGCCGCGTACACGAGGAAGGCGCCGGCGGCGGCGAAGACGGCGCCCCGGGCCACGCCGCCGGCGACACCGAGGAACTCGACCGCCTTGCGGACCCCCTCGGGCGTCCTGTCCAGCGCCAGGTGCTTGCGGAACGTGCGCCGGGCCGCCCCCACGGCGATCACGACGCCCCCGATGGCGATCGCCGCACCCACGGCGGCCACCCACCACGGGCCGCCCGGCAGGTCGAGCACCTTCGCCGTCACGTCGCGCGACTGCTCGTCCCCGGACCGCCCGCTGCCGGAGCCGGCCGCGAAGGACAGCACGGAGAACGCGACGACCGCGTAGAAGACGGCCCGGGCCGCCGACGCCAGCCGCTTCGCGGCCTTGCCGCCGTCGGGGCCGGCCGCGCCGAACACCGCCTCCGACAGCCGCCACAGCATCATGCACACCAGGCCGATCCCGACGGCCCAGACCAGGACGCCGCCGAAGGGCTTGCCCGCGAGCTCCTGCAGTGCGCCCATGCGATCCGCCTGCTGCCCGCTGTCACCGAACGCCATGCGGACCGCGAGTACGCCGACGAGCACGTACAGCACTCCGCGCGCCACCAGTCCGCACCGGGCCGCCACCTCGCGGCCCATGCCGCCCCGTGAGGCGGTCCGTACGCCTTCGCGTGTCGTTTCGCTGCCCGTCATGCCACGCGGCTACCCGGGCTCGACCGCTCCATGTCCCTGGGCGGACCGGGCGGAGAGACCGTCGAGGACCAGGCCGAGGCCGAGCTCGAAGCCGCGGTCGTCGAGTTCGGCCAGGCCGGCGCCGGTGGCGGCGGCTCCGGTCAGCGAGTCGGCCAGGGCCGGATAGTCCGGCCGGTACTCGCCGGCGGGGCGGGTGAATCCAGCGGTGAAGGTCTCCAGCGCCGATCCGAGGACCAGGTAGTCGATGGCGGCGGCGGCCTCGGCGGCGCGGGCCGGCGTGCAGCCGGCCCGGATCAGGGTGGCGAGCAGCGCGTCGTAGCCGCGCAGGGCCGGGGCCGCCTCGACGGCTCGCCGTGCGGCCGGGGCGATCGCGTTCGGGTGGCGCAGGTACACCCGGCGGTAGCCGCGGGCGTAGGCCGCGATCCCCTCCCGCCAGTCGGGCGCGTCGAGCGGGCTCAGATCGATCTCCTCGTTGATCAGCTCCGAGACCGCGTCGAGGACGTCGTCCTTGGACGCGACGTGGTGGTACAGGGAGGCGCCCCTGACCCCGAGCCGGTCGGCGAGCGTGCGCATTTTCAGCGCCTGGGGGCCCTCCTCGTCGAGGAGCTCCAGGGCCGCGCGCGCGATGTTCCCGCGGCTGAGCAGCGGCTGGTTCGGTCGGCCCACGGTGATCCCCCTCGTCATCGGCCGCCAGATTACCCGTACGCAGGGGCTTCCCAAGGGGTCCGGGCCGGGGTTAAGGTCCCCGCATTCCCGCAACCTAACAACGTTAGATTTAGCTTCCGGGGTGCGCCGGCCGACCGCCGCGTCCCGCTTTGCGAGAGGTACGCCATGCCCGACCTTGCCCCCGCACGCCCTGAACCGGGCGGCGCAGGTGCCGACACCGACGCCGCACGCCTGGCGGACCTCGGCTACACCCAGGAGCTCAGCCGCAGTCTCGGCATCCTGGGGAACATTGCCATGGGCTTCGCCGTCGTCTCGCCGGTCGTCGCCCTGTACGCCGTCTCGATGGTCGGCACGATGATCGCCGGGCCCGCCTGGGTCTGGGCCCTGCCGATCGTGCTCCTCGGGCAGTGCCTCGTGGTGAACGTCTACTCCGAGCTGGCCTCCCAGTGGCCGCTCGCCGGCGGCCCGTACCAGTGGGGCCGGCGCCTGCTCGGCCCGTCCTTCGGGTGGATGAGCGGCTGGGTGTGGCAGTTCGCCGTGATGTTCGGCAACACCACCGTCGCGTACCTGGCGGCACCCTGGGCCTTCGCCCTCGTCGGCGCCACGCCCACCCCGGGCTCCCTGGTCGCGGTGGCCGCCGGGATCCTGCTCGGCTGCATGCTGGTCAACGCGTACGGCATCCGGATCCTGAGCTGGTTCGTCTCGCTCGGCATCGCCGCGGAGGCCATCGCCTCCGTGCTGGTCGGCTTCGCGCTCCTGCTGTTCTTCCGCGAGCACGGCTTCTCGCTGTTCACCGAGACCCTCGGCGCCGAGGAGCTCTCCGGCGGATCGACCGTCGTGGCCTTCCTCGCCGTCCTGGCCGTCGCCGGCTGGGGCTTCATCGGATTCGACGCCTGCGTCTCCACCGCCGAGGAGACCAAGGACGCCGGGCGGCAGGTGCCGCGCGCCATGTGGTGGGCGCTGCTCAGCGTCGGCCTCGTGGTCATCCTCAACGCGATGGCCGTCGCCCTCGCCCACCCCGCGCCGCAGGCCGTCGTCGCCGGCGAGGACCTCGACCCGGTGACCACCGCCGTCACCACGGCCTTCGGCTCCTGGTCCGACAAGCCCTTCGTGGCGGTCGTCCTCGTCGGATTCCTCGCCTGCGCCATGGCCTCCCAGGGCGGGGCCGCCCGCGGGGTCTACTCGCTGGCCCGCGACGGCGTCTTCCCCTTCTCCGGCCAGGTGCGCAAGGTCAACCGCCGCCAGGCGCCCATCGGCGGACTCGTCGCCTCGACCCTCGTCAGCTGTACGGGCCTGCTGCTCGGCCTGAACGCCACCGCGATCGGCAGCCTGATCGCCTTCGGCACCGCCGCGACCTTCCTGCCGTTCTTCCTGGTCAGCCTGGCCGCCCTGATCGCCCGCCTGCGCGGCACCTGGGTCCCCTCCGGCCACATCCGGCTGGGACGCAAGGGCACCTTCCTGAACGTGCTGGCCGTGCTCTGGACCGCCTTCGAGGTCGCCAACGTGTGCTGGCCGCGCGCCGTCCTCGCCCCGCCGGGAGCCCCCTGGTACCAGATCTGGGCGGGCCTGCTGGGCACCGGTGTGGTGATCACCGCCGGGCTGGTCTACCTGGTCGCCAAGAAGCCGCAGAAGGCGCTGCTCGCCGCCCAGGCCCGCGAGGAGAGCGGCCCGGACGAGCAGAGCGGGCAGAGCGAGGACGGGCAGGCGGGCGTACTCGCCGCCGAGCGCCCCTGATCCACCCGCTCCCCCCTTTCCACCATCCCCCTTTCCCCCCATCCCCCCTGCCATCCCTCATCCCTCATCCCCGGGGCCGTCCGGCCCTGGGCGGGACGAATCCCCACCGAAGGAGCACTGTCATGGACCTGCCACGTATGACGCGTCGCGGCTTCGGCGCCGCCGCCCTCGCGGCCGCCGCCGTCCCCCTGCTCGGCCGTACCGCCTTCGCCTCGCCCGGCGAGGACCCGCACCACGCACCGGCCGAATGGGAGCCGCACGCCGCCTGCGTGATGGCGTGGCCGTGGGACCGGCAGGTCGGATGGGGCGGGCTGCTCCCCGACGTCCAGGCCGAGATCGCCGGCATCGCCCGGGCCATCGCCCGCTTCGAGCCCGTGATCATGGTCGCCGAACCGGGCCAGGCCGCCGCGGCGCGCGCCCAGTGCGGCAGCACCGTCACCGTCACCGAGTACCCGATCAACGACTGTTGGACCAGGGACACCGGCCCGATCTTCGCGGTCAACAACGCGAAGACCCACCGCATCGGCGTCGACTTCGGCTTCAACGGCTGGGGCAACAAGTACCCGTACGACAAGGACGACTTCCTCCCCGTCGGCGTGTGCGCCTACCTGGGCGACACCCGCAAGCCCGTCGGCATGGTCCTGGAAGGCGGCTCCGTCCTCACCGACGGCCAGGGCACCCTCATCACCACCGAGGAATGCCTGCTCAACCCCAACCGCAACCCCGGGATGACCCGCGCGCAGATCGAGGCCACGCTGCTCGCCGCGTACGGAGCGAGCAAGCTCATCTGGCTCCCGTACGGGCTCTACCACGACGACATCACCAACGGGCACGTCGACCTCGTCGCCTCCTACCTGGGCCCCGCCAAGGTCCTGCTCCACACCCAGCCCGACCCGGCCAACCCCAACCACGCCCGGATGGCCGCCAACAAGGCGGTCCTCAACGCCGCGACCGACGCCTGCGGCCGGCCCTTCCAGGTGGTGGAGATGCAGCACCAGCCGCACTTCCGCCAGAACGGGCTGACCGTCGAGACCTTCAGCTACACCAACTACTACCTGACCAGCGGCAGCGTCGTCGTACCCACCTCCGGGGAGTCCACCGACGCCCTCGCCCTCGCGCAGTTCGCCACCCTCTTCCCCGGCCGCGAGGTCGTCGGCACCCGGGCGCGCGTCCTGGCCTGGGGCGGCGGCGGCGTCCACTGCGTGACCCAGCACGTCCCCGCGGTCACCGCCTGAGAACGCACCGGCCGGTGTCCGCGGCGACGGGGGATCGCGGCGGCCACCGGCCGGTGTCCACGGGGGGAGGAGGGGCGGGACGGGCTACATGGGGTCCATACCCCGGTCGTCCATCGTGCCCTCGCGGTCGCTCTGCTCCTGGAGGCGACGGGCCTTCTCCTTCAGCCGCTGGCGCTCTTCGGGGTCGGTCGACCGGTCGGCCGCCTCGATCAGTTCCTGGGCCTTGGCGCGCATCTGCTGGGAACGGCCGCGGGACTCGCCTGAAACGCTCATGATCACTCCTTGGATCAGTGGGGAGAGCGGGCGGATTCAGCGAACCAGCAGCGCCGGGAGTGCGCATCTCGAACGGTCACCGAGCGTGACCCGTCCGGCGGGCCGGGCGCGCCCGGCCCGGTCGGCTGCCTTAGGCTCGGACCAGGCGGAGAAGGGGATGGTGCTCATGTGTCGTTGGCTCGCCTACTCCGGGTCGCCCATGCTCCTCGACGCCGTGCTCTACCGGCCGGAGCACTCGCTCATCAACCAGAGCCTCCACGCACGGATGGGCGTGGAGTCCACCAACGGCGACGGCTTCGGCATCGGCTGGTACAGCGCGGACGGCAGCGGCGACGGGACCCCCGCCGTCTTCAAGGACATCGCCCCGGCGTGGAACAACCGCAACCTGCGCGAGCTGGCCGGCCACGTGCGCTCGCCGCTGTTCTTCGCGCACGTACGGGCCTCCACCGGCTCGGCGATCCAGCAGACCAACTGCCACCCCTTCCGGCACGGGCGCTGGCTGTGGATGCACAACGGGGCGATCACCGACTTCAACCGGCTCCAGCGGGACCTGTGCATGGCCGTCGATCCGGCCCTCTTCGCCTCCATCGAAGGCTCCACCGACTCCGAGGTGATGTTCTACCTCGCGGTCACCTACGGCCTCGACCAGGACGTGCCCGGCGCGGTCGGCCGGATGGCCGGCCTGGTGGAGCGGGTGGGCAAGGAGCACGGGGTGGCCGACCCGCTCCAGATGACCGTGGCGGTGAGCGACGGCGAGCGCGTATGGGCCTTCCGGTACTCGTCCCAGGGCAGGTCCCGGTCGCTGTTCTACAGCAGCAAGGCCGAGACCGTACGCCACCTCCACCCGGAGCTGGGATTCCTCGCCGACGTGTCCGACGCGACGCGGCTCGTGGTCTCCGAGCCCTTGGGCGACCTGCCCGGCCTGTGGAACGAGCTGCCCGAGGCGAGCTACACGGTGATCCCCGCCGCCTCGGGGGAGGACTACCTTCCGTTCGTCCCGGAACTCCCCTGAAGCCAGGCGGCGCTAGCCCACGTCCGCCGCGAGGGCCGTGGTGAGGGTGAACAGCGCGCCGTCCGGGTCGCGCAGCGCCACCCAGCGTTCCGTGGCGTTCGACGTGATGTCCGAGACGGTGCGCCCGCCCATCGACACGGCCGCCTCGATGGCGGGCTTCAGCCGGGGCACGCGGAAGTGGACGTGCCAGCGGGGCCGGGTGTGCGGGGAGTAGGCGGCGAGCTCGACCGGGCCGCTGTTGAGCCGGGCCACGGGCTCACCGCCCTGCCGCAGGACCACCTGGTCCTCCTCGTACGAGACCTCGCAGCACCCGGTGCGGCCGGTGGCCCACTCCAGCACCGCCCCGTAGAAGATCGCGGCGTCGAAGGCGTTCCGCGTGCGCAGCTCCAGCCAGGCGGGCGCCCGGCCCCGGCCCACCCGCCAGTCCCGGGACACGGCGCCCTCCCAGATCCCGAAGACCGCCCCGTCCGGGTCGGCCACCAGCGCCGCGCGGCCGCCGCTGGGGAAGGAGACCGGCCCGACGGCGATCGTGCCGGTGCGCTCCCGGATGCGGTCCACGGCCACGTCGGCGTCGTCCACGGCGAAGTACGGGGTCCACGCCACGGCGACCCCCAGGTCGCCCGCCAGCGCCCCGATGCCCGCCACCGGAACCCCGTCCGTCTCGGCGACCGAGAAGGCCTCGCCGAGCCGGGCCGGGCGGAAGGTCCAGCCCGCGACCGCACCGTAGAAACGCTGGGCCGTCGCGAGGTCGCGGGCCATCAGACTCACCCAGCACGGAGCTCCGAAGACCTCCCTCGTAGAAATCTCCACCACTGGCTCCGTTCCTCGCGGCACCCGACGTCTCATTCTGGTCCTTTTCGGGACGGTCTTCGAGCGAAGCGCGCCCCCGTGCGGCGGCTCACCCCCTAATCTCGGAACCGGACGCTCCGCGCACGCCCGGAAGGCAGGTCCCCCATGGCCGCATCCAAGGTTCCCGTGATCGACCTCGGACCGTGGCGGTCCGGCGACCCCGACGCCCGGGCCCGTACGGCGGCACGCGTCGACGAAGCCCTGCGGGAGGCCGGATTCCTCCTGGTCACCGGGCACGGCGTGGATCCCGCGCTGCCCGCCCGGATCCGGGAGGCCGGGCGCGCCTTCTTCCGGCTGCCGGCCGCCGCCAAGGAGCCGTACGCGGTCACCGTCGGCGGCCGCGGCTGGCTCGGCCCCGGGGCCGAGGCCAACAGCTACGCCGAGGGGACCGCCTCCCCGCCCGACATGAAGGAATCGTGGTCCTGGGCCGCGGACGACCCCACGGGCGACGCCGCCGTG
Organism: Streptomyces sp. NPDC057010; assembly: GCF_042673805.1. Classification (NCBI taxonomy): domain Bacteria; kingdom Bacillati; phylum Actinomycetota; class Actinomycetes; order Kitasatosporales; family Streptomycetaceae; genus Streptomyces; species Streptomyces sp. NPDC057010. Next base: position 323,198 of record NZ_JBHUSC010000001.1, read on the forward strand.
GACGCCGAGTGGTTCCGCCCCAACGCGTGGCCGGCGGAAGTGCCCTCGCTGCGCCGGCTGGTGACGGAGTACCTGGGCCTGATGCGGGCGCTCTCCGACGAACTGCTGGAAGTGCTCGCCACCGCCCTCGGCCTCGACGGCGACCACTTCACCCGGCACACCTCCCACCCCACCTGGGGATTCAACATCAACTGGTACCCGGGCACGGAGGTCCTCGGCCCGCCGCTGCCCGGTCAGTTCCGCATCGGCGCGCACACCGACTTCGGTACCGTCACCGTCCTCGACCGTCAGCCCGGCTCGGGCGGGCTCCAGATCCACACCGACACCGGCGGCTGGGAGGACGCCCCCTACGATCCGGCCGCCCTCACCGTGAACATCGGCGACCTGATGGCCCGTTGGACGGGGGACCGGTGGCGGGCGGGCCGCCACCGGGTGCTGCCGCCACCCGCCGACGCGCCCGCCGAGGAGCTGATCTCGCTGGTCTACTTCTACGAGTGCGACGCGCACACCCGCGTGGAGTCCCTGCCCGCCCCGGTGGGGCGCGTGGTGCACGATCCGGTGGACTCCCACGCCTACCTGCGGGACAAGCTCCGCTCCATCAGTGTCCCGGCGGGCAGTACGACTTCGGAGTGACGCCGGTCGCTACCAGGGACGGATGGCCGGATCCTGCGCAGAGATGACGATCCGCCAGACGGCGCTGCGTACCGTCGGTTTCATGACCCGACGCCGAACAGCCACCGCAGCCGCATTGCTCGCCGTCCTCCTGCCGCTCCCGCTCGCCGCCGCGGGCAGCGCCGCGGCGGCGGACTCTCCTTCCGTTTCCGCTCCCGCTTCCGTCTCCGCCCCCGGCTCGGCCTCCGAGAACAGCAGTGCCGCGCTGGAACTCCCGCGCCCCACGGGACGTTTCCCGGTCGGACAGGACACCCTCCACCTCGTCGACCGCAGCCGCACCGACCCCTGGTCGAAGTCGGGTCCGCGCGAACTGATGGTGACCATGCGCTATCCCGCGCAGCGGGGCACGGGCGACGGGCCGGCCGGCTACCTCACCGCCGAGGAGGCCCGGCTGCTCCTGATCGACCGCGGTCTGGACCAGGTGATCCCGGTGGAGACCCTGACCGGGATGAAGACCCACTCCCGGGTCGGGGCCAGGCCCCTCGGAGGCCGCCATCCGCTCGTCGTTCTGTCCCCGGGCTTCAGCGTGTCGCGGGCCACCATCAGCTCGCTGGCCGAGGACCTCGCCTCGCGCGGCTACGTCGTCGCCTCCGTCGACCACGCCTACGAGAGCGTCGGGACCGAGTTCCCCGGCGGCCGCGTGCTGCGGTGCCTGGCCTGCGAGCAGACCGGCGGTGCCGAGGGGTACCGGAAGGTCACCGACACCCGGGCCCTGGACGTCTCCTTCCTGCTCGACCGCCTCACCGGACGCCACCCCGCCTGGCGCCACTCGGGCCTCATCGACCGCGACCGCATCGCGATGGCCGGACATTCGATCGGAGGCGCCTCGGCGGTCGCCGCGATGGCCGCCGACGGCAGGATCCGCGCCGGGATCAACATGGACGGCGGCATCCACACACCGGTCCCCGACACCGGGCTCGGCGGACGCCCCTTCATGCTGCTCGGCGCCCAGAGCAGTGCCCCGGGCGGCGTGCGGTCCTGGGACCTCGACTGGCCGAAGCTCGACGGCTGGAAGCGCTGGATCACCTTCGCGGACTCGGGCCACTTCACCTTCACCGACTTCCCGGCGATCGCCGAACAGCTGGGCCTTCCCGACAACGGGGCCCCGCTGCCCGGCTCCCGCTCCGTCGAGCTGACCCGGCGCTACGTCGCGGCCTTCTTCGACCGGCACCTGCGGGGCAGGCCCCAGCCCGTCCTCGACGGTCCGTCCCCCGATGCGCCGGAGGTCCGCTTCCACACCCCCTGAGCCGGGCCTCAGACCACCGTCACCGGGTGGCGCACCACCGCGTCGAACAGATAGCCCTGCGTGTTGTGGGCCGCCGTCGCGGGCTGCGTCCGCCCGGTCGCGTCGGTCGCCCGCGCCAGCAGCGCCGTCGCCCCCGTGGCCCGCGGGGTCCACGGCAGCGACCAGCGCACCCAGCTGCCCCGGCGCGGCGCGTCGTGCAGCCGTGCCCGCTGCCAGCGGGCCCCGCCGTCGGTACTGACCTCGACCCGTCGCACGGGGGCCGCCCCCGACCAGGACCGACCGGTCAGCAGCCGCGTCCGGTGGACGGGAAGGGACGCCCCCGCCTCGAGCTCGAAGGCGCTCTTGAGCGTCTGCCGGGTCAGCGGAGCACTGCCCTCCGCCGGGTGGCCGGGCCCGAACAGCCGGTACATGTCGGTGTTCCACGGCGAGTACAGCGGTGCGGCGCTCACCTCGATGTCCCCGACCCACTTGACCGAGGAGATCCCGACCCACTCCGGCACGACGAGGCGCACCGGGCCGCCGTGGTCCGGCGGCAGGGGCTCGCCGTTCATCTCGTAGGCGAGCAGTACGTCGTCCAGCGCCTTGGCGACCGGCAGCGGGCGCCGCACCCGCCCGAGGTTCACCCCGTTCGCGATCACCTCGTCGTCCAGCCCGCGCGGCAGCACGTCGACGGCGCCGGGCGCCAGACCCGCCTGCCGCAGGACGTCCGACAGCCGGGCCCCGCGCCAGTGCGCGACCCCGATGGCTCCCAGCGTCCACGCGGTGCCGGTGACCTGCTGGCCCTGCTGCGTGGAGTAGAAGCTCCGGGCGTTGCCCGCGCACTCGATGAAGAGGGTCCGCTCGACCGCCGGCAGGGCGCGCAGCCGGTCGTACGAGAAGGTGACCGGGTCGCCCGCCAGCCCGTCGCCCCACACCCGGAGGTTCCAGTCGCCGGCATCGATCCGCGGGGTGCGGGTGTGGTTCCGGACGAAGAACCGGTCGACGGGGGTGAGCGGCCCGGTGCCGCGCAGGGCGGCGAAGTTCGTCTCCGCGTTGGTGCCCCGGATGGTGAACAGCTCGGGCGGCAGCGGCTTGACGATGCCGGGCGGCTCGGCGGCGGCCGCGGCCGGGCCGGCCACGGACAGGCCGAACGACCCGGCGGCCGCGCCCGCCGCGAAGAGCTTGAGCAGGTCACGGCGGTCCAGCCCGGCGGAACGGGCGCGGCCGCGGGCCCACTGCCGCAGGCGCGTGCGGTCGTAGTGGCTCTCGTCGGACAGGTCGATGGGCATGCGGGCGACACTCCTCGGTCGTGGTTCCCGACGGACCGTAGGGGCCCGGGGCAGGCCGCGAGAACCTTCCCACCGTGATGGCCACGAACCTGCAACACAGCCGCAACGGCCGATTACCGCTGGTCCGGCGAACTTCGGCAGGATGTGGCCCATGACCGAGATCCGTACCCCCCGACTCCTCCTCCGCCGCTGGACCGACGACGACCTCGTCCCCCTGTCGGAGATCAACGCCGACCCGGAGGTGATGCGCTGGATCGGCGACGGCTCCGTCCTCGACCTGGAGCGGACCGCCGAGGACATCGAGCGCTGGGAGGAGGAGTGGGACGAGGAGGGCTTCGGGCTGTTCGCCGTCGAGCTCCTGGGTTCCGGGGAGCTGATCGGGGCCGTCGGCCTCTCCGTACCCGAGTACCTGCCCGAGGTGGCGACGGACGTCGAGATCAGCTGGCGGCTGGGCCGCCAGTACTGGGGCCAGGGCTACGCCTCCGAGGCCGCCCAGGCCACCCTGGAGTTCGCCCTCCAGGACCGGGGCCTGGACCGGGTCGTCGCCGTCAACCGGGCGGGCAACGAGGCCTCCGAGAACGTGATCCGCAAGCTGGGCATGGCGCCGGAGCGCGACACCACCGACCCCCGGTACGGACACCTCCTGCAGATCCACGGCATCGACCTCACGGAGTACGAGGCCTGATCCGGCCGGGCGCATCGGCCGATCGGTTGACCCGGGGGTCCTCCGGACCGCCAGCGGGCTCCGGCCGCCGGGCGGACCGGGGAGCGGCCTCGGCCCGGTGACCATGGACCGGGGGAGCGGGAGGGCGGACACGGGCCCTCCCCGCCCCGGAGCCGAGAGGGACACCATGAACGCGCACGACCGACTCCTCCTCGACGCCGCCCGGCGCGGCGACGCGGCCGCCGTGGCCGAGGCGCTCGCCGCAGGCGCCGCGGTCGAGGCCCGCGACGACCGGCTCCGCACCCCGCTGCTGCTGGCCGCGCTCGGCGACCACCCGGACGCGGCCGGGCTGCTGCTCGCCGCCGGAGCCGACCCCAACGCCCCGGACTCGCGCGAGGACAGCCCCTGGCTGGTCACCGGCGTCACCGGCAGTGTCCGGATGATGCGCCTGCTGCTGCCCGCCGGACCCGACCTGAAGCAGCGCAACCGCTTCGGCGGGATCTCCCTCATCCCGGCCGCCGAGCGCGGGCACACCGCGTACGTGCGCGCCGTGCTGGACGAGACGGACATCGACGTGGACCACGTCAACCGGCTCGGCTGGACCGCCCTGCTGGAGGCGGTCATCCTCGGCGACGGCGGCCCCCGGCACGAGGAGATCGTCGCCCTGCTGCTCGCGGCGGGCGCCGACCCGGTACTGGCCGACCACCACGGTGTGACCCCGTACGAGCACGCCGCGCGCCGCGGTTTCGACGGCATGGCGCGCCTCCTGCGGGCGGCCGAGCAGGCCAAGACCGCGGCCGACGGCGATGCCGGGCGGGGGACCGGCCGGTGAACCGCCGCGCACGGGGCCGCCGCACCGCCCTCGCCGGGCTCGCCGCCGTCCTCCTGCTCGGCGCCTGCACCCCGAACGGGCAGTCCGCACCGGCCCCCGCCCCGTCCGCCGCCTCCCCGCTGCCCGCCACCGCACCGACCCCGCAAGGGCTGCTGTTGACCGCCGACTTCGGGGCCGACACCGTCACCTTCGTGGACCCGGAGCGCGGCGCGGTCGCCTCCGTCCCCGTGGGCCGGGCGCCGTACGGGCTGGCCGTCGGCGCGGACGGCCGCGCGTGGGTGGCCACCGCCGAGGGCCTCGCCGTGGTCGACACCCGCACCCGTACGCGGGTGGCCCGCATCCCGTACCGCACCGGCACCGGCCCGGTGACCGACGGCGAGTACCGCGGAGGCGGCATGGGCATCGCCCTGTCGCCCGACGGCGCGCACGCGTACGTCGGCGTCAACGTGCCCGGCACGACGGGCGTCCTGGAGGTCGTGGACACGGCGGCCCGCGAGGTCACCGCCGTGGTGCCGGTGGGCCGCCGCCCCTTCGACGTGGACGTCTCGCGTGACGGCTCCGAGATCTACGTGACCGGCCACGACTCCTTCGACGTCACCGTGGTGCCGGCCGGATCGCCGGTCCCGCGCCGGATCGAGGTGGCCCCGTACGGCACCGAGGGCGGGCTCGGCTCCTGGCTGAAGCCGCACTACGCGGTCGTCCGCCCGGCCGACGGGATGCTGCTGCTCCCCTTCGAGGGCGAGCGGCTCGCGGTGCTCGACCCGCGGACCGGGCGCACCACGATCGAACCGATGACCGCCGACACCCACCAGCACGGGGCCGCCGTGACCGGCGACGGCCGGCTGCTGGTGGTCGGCACGGGCCCCGTGGAGCCCGGGAAGGGCAAGGGCCCCTCGCTGACCGTCCGTTCCCCGGACGGCACCGAGCGGGTGTACCCCCTGGCCGGCCCGCACGAGGACGTGGCCGTCTCCCGGGACGGCCGGACCGCCTACGTCACCGGCGGCTACACCCGCGACGGCTACTGGAACGGCATCACGGTCGTCGACCTCGACACGGGCGCCACCCGTCGCCTCCCGGCGGGCGTCCGGCCGCTGGGGATCGCCGTCCTCTGAGCCGGCCTCAGGAAGGTGCGGTGCCCGGCGCCTGGGCGCCGCCGCCGGCGCGGATCGCCGCCAGGGCGGCCGTGTGCAGGGCGGCCGGGGCGCCGTGGTGGGGGAGCGGACTGCCGGTGAGGGTGTACCACTCGTCGGCGTCCTTGTACTGGACGTCGAACCGGACCAGCTCCCCGGCCACCGCCGTGGTGCGCAGGGTGAGGGGGCCGGTGATCACGCCGACCTCGTCGGTCATCGCGCCGCCCGGCCCGGCGAGGACCTCGTCCTGCCACTGCTGCGTCCCGGTCATGAGGCGCAGGTGTCCAGCATGGTGGTGAGCATCTTCTTCTCCGGTTCGGTGACGGTCAGGCCGTAGGTGGATTTGACGGTGGTCCAGGCCCGTCCGTACTGGCACCAGCTCGCGCGGTCCGGCGGCTGCCACAGGTCGGGGCTCTGGTCGCCCTTGGAGCGGTTCGAGGCGGCGGTCACGGCCAGCAGCTGGGGGTGGGTCAGATCGTTCGCGAACGCCTTGCGCCTGGCGGCGTCCCAGCCGGCCGCGCCGGACCGCCAGCCCTCGGCCAGCGGCACCATGTGGTCGATGTCCATCTTCGCCGCGTCGGTCACGGTCACCCCGTCGTACAGGCTCTTCCACGTACCGGACACGGCCCGGCACTCGGAGTCCTGCGCGACGTCCGTGCCGTCGCGCTTGAGGACGACCTCGCGGGTGTCGCACTTGTTGCCCTGCTGCGCCCAGTGCGTGAACTTGTCGCGGCTGTACCCAGCCATCGTGCCGACCGGCGCGACCTTCAGCGCGGCCAGCTGGCTGCGGGCGACCGCCGTGTCGACCATTCCCGGCAACACGTCCCCGCCGCCGGGCTTGGCGTCGCCCCCGGGCTGGGCGGACGGGGAGGCGGACGGCCTCGCGTCGCCGTCCGCACGCCCGCCGGGCTCCTTCGGACCGGAACAGCCGGCCACCGCCAGCAGCAGCGCCGCCGCCAGAACCGCACCGGGCACACGTATCTGACGGGCCATGACCCCACCCCAATTGATTCCGCGCCGTCAATGTCCCCTGAACCCTACCCAGAACCGGACATTCAACCGGACATCCACCCTCCGCCCGGCATTGTCAGTGCCTCTCGCTAGTCTCCCGGCATACCGCAGCTCAGGGGGGCTTTGACCCCGCTGTCAGGGCTGCGCGCAAACGGTCGGGACAGTCGGGGAAGGGTGCGGGCGGATGGCATGGCTGACGGCGGGCGAGGGGTACGAGATCGCCCTGATCGAGGGGCGGGTGGCGGCGCGGTCCACCACCGGCCGGGCGGCGGGACGGCAGTTGAAGACCCTGCCCAGGCAACTGAAGGACCATCCGGAGGTGGACCGGCTGCGCCGGCTCGCCGAATGGCTCGACCGGCACGCCGTGTCCTGCGTGGCGCAGGTGGACACCTGGATGGTCTCCTCGCTGCCGGTGCCGACCGCGCTGCTCGCCCGGCTCTGGCCCGACGAGGCTTGGCAGGACGCCCTGCGCGACCTGGCCGTGGTCGGCGAGGACCCGGACGAGGTGGGCTTCCTGCGCGATGCCACCGCGGCCGGTGAGCTGAAGGTGGTCAACCTCGACGGCGAGACCGTACGGCTCTCCCCGCGCACGGTGACGCTGCCCCACCCGGTGCTGCTGCCCGACCTCGACGACGTACGGGACTTCGCGGCCGAACTGGGCATCGCCCAGCGCGTCGAGCAGATCCACCGCGCCACCTGGCACAAGCCGGAGGGGCTCGCCGCCACCGCCACCGACGTACGGGACTACGCGGGCGGGGTCTTCCCCACCCGTTTCAGCCTCGCGGCCCGGGCGACCGGCCTGGGCTACCGGGTCTCCGGCGGCTACGCCACCTGCAAGGTCCGCGACGCCGGACGGGGGACGGAGGCGGCGGTGTGGATCGGCGAGCCCTACTACGAGGACGAGACGACCACCGGCGCCCTGAACTGGCACGACGAGGAAGGCCGGACGGTGCGCCTGGCCGAGGTCGGGCCGGTGGCCTGGTCCGAGGGAATGCGGATGGCCGCGGCGCTGTACGCCGGGCGCAAGATCGAGGAGGGCAAGGACGCATGAGCACGGACCAGATGGACATGAACGGGGCGGCGATGGCCGACGCGAACGGCACCGGCACCGGCACCGGCACCGGCGAGGCCTCCGGTGCGGCCGAACTGCTGCTCAAGGCGGGCGCGGTACTCCCGCACGACACCATCGGCGCCGGGCCGGAGGCGGTCGACCTGACCGCCCGCTCGTACCGCCACCCCGCCCTCGGCGACGACCGTGTGATCGTCCGGCTCGCCCCCGCCGAACTCGGCGCGGCCGAGGACCTCGCCGCCGGGTTCCTGGGACTCGTACGGGACGCGGGTGAGCCGCCGGTCGTCGGCCTGAGCCGCCGCCAGTCCCTCGGCTTCCCGGAGTGGGTGCTCGTGCACCACCCCGAGGACGGCCACCACGCCCTCGCCGTGGTCCCCGAACTCGACCGGATCGCCCTCCAGGCCAAGACCAAGCCCAAGGCCGCCCTCGACGCCTGCCTCGAACTCGCCGGCCGGCTCGCCGCCTCCGTCCCGCACTTCCTGCCCGTCTTCCACGAGCAGGCCGCCCGCACCTTCCTCGCCGTCGAGAACACCACCTACGCCGCCCAGCTGTTCGGCCGCGCCCGCACCGCCGAGGCCCAGCACGGGCTGGCCGTCGACGAGGACCGCCTCGACTCCGTCTTCCTCGAATTCGCCCTGGCCGGCGCCCTCCCGGTGAAGGTGCTCACCGGCTACGGCAAGCAGCTGGCCCTCCGCGTCACCCCCGCCGAGGCCTACGCCCGCTTCCGCCGCCTGTGCGTGCGCCGCACCGCCGGCGGACTGCCGCCCTCCGCGCAGGCCGCCACCGAACTGCGCCGCCTCGCGCGCGCCGCGGGCCTGACGGGCACCGAACCCGAGCAGGACTACCTCGCCGAACTCCTGCCGCTTCCCGCCACCCTGCGTGCCGCGACCGGCTGGTGGAAGGCCCACCGCACCGCCCTCGTCGCGCTCGCCCGTCGCGTGCCCGCCGTACGCGGCACGCTCCTCACCCTGACCCCGCCCGGCGGCGGCGACAGCGCCGAGCTCACCGCCCTGTGGCTGGAGCTCCTGGAGGAGTCCGGCGCCACCGCCGGACTGGTCCGCGACGACCTGCCCGCCGAGCAGCGGTGCGAGGACGGCGCCGCCGGCTGGCTCGAACGCTTCCACGCCGCCCGCCACGCCGGCTGGAGCCTGCGCCCCACCCTCCCGGGCCTGCTCGACCTCGTCACCCGCTGCGCGCCCCGACTGCGCACCGAACTCGCCCTTCCCGGCCGCGAAACGGGCCTGCGCGTGGGCGTCGAGGACGCCGACCTGCTCGACCTGCTGCTGACCCTGGACCTCCCCGTCGCCGACCCCGATCCGGCGGACCGGCGCCACCGCCACGACCAGCTGAACCTGCGCGACTGGGCCCGCGCCGACCAGCGCCGCGACCTGCTCGCCCTCGCCGCCGACGAACGGTTCCACCCGGCCTTCCACCGCGCGCTGAACGCCCTCGGGGACGCCACCAGCGGCACCGACATCATCCAGGCCGTCGCCGCCTCGTCCGGCGGAAGGCCGCTGCTGGCCGAGTGGATGCGCGGCGTCGCCCGCGCCTCCCGGGCCGCCGGCCTGCCCGGGATCCCCGCCGCCATCCAGCGACTGACCTGGCTGCCCGCCGAAGCACTCACCCTCGCTCCCGAGGAGGTCGCCGACGCGGCCGCCCTCGACCTCGCCGAAACCCTCGCCCGCAACCTGCGCGGCGGCCTCTTCGAGGAACTGGCCTGGCCCGCCTGGGAGAGCGCCGTCGCCGAACTCGGCGGCCCGGGCCACCAGCGCCACCAGCACCACCGGGGCCTGACCGTGGTCGAGGCCTGGCCGTACCTGATCGTCGCCAACCAGGCACAGGTCCGCGTCATCGACGCCGACTCCACCGTCCTCACCCACGACCTGCGCGTGCCCACCGGCTCCGGGCACCGCCTCGGATTCCACTACGTCGACGGCGAACTGCTGGTCTTCTGGCACGACTGGAACACCCGCGAAACCCAGGGCTACTGGCACACCTCGCCCGGCACCGTGCTCACCCTGAACTCCGACGCCACCCACTGGTCGCTGCGCTCCGAGCACGCCACCCTGCCGCTGCCGGGCGGCGGCCGCGCCACCGGCGCCGGCGTCCTGCACCGCGGCGACACCGCACTGCCGGCCGAGCGGGCCATGCTGTCCGACGGCACCTCGTACTGGGTGTGGCAGCAGCGGGACGCGGACACCGAGCGCGGCTGGCGCGAGTACGACCCCGCGAGCTCCTCCTACGGCCGCCTCTCCCAGCCCGCCTTCCTCGCCGACGCCCTGCACGGCCACCCGGAGACCGCCACCCTCCCCGCACACAGCGCCTGGCTGCGGCCGGCGCCCACGGTGCCCGGCTCGGTCCTCGGAACCCCCGCCGACGGTGTGCTCGGCTGGCGCGCCGTACGCCTCCCCGGACACGGCTGGCACGGTTCCGACCACGCCGGCCGCACCGTCACGGTCCCGGAAGGCCGCGAGATGCCCGTCGCCGCGCTCGTCTTCCCCGGCGACGACCGGCCGCGCGCCCTGACCACGCAGTGGCGCGAGCTGAGCATCAACGACCCCGACGGCGTGGTCACCGCCCGGTCCAGCCGCAGCCACCACGAGCACGCGGCCACCGGCAGCGTGGACCTGCCGCCGGTCTCCCACTGGTACGCCCTGCGCCCCCGCGACCCCGAGGGCTCGGCCGCGCTGCGCGCCGCCGACCGGGAGACCGTCGCCACCCTGCTCAAGGCCGCGGCCGCCACCGAGAAGGCCGCCGACCTGCCCGCAGTGGTGAGCGCGGCCCTGCCGCGGGTCACCGACCCCAAGCTGATCGGGGGCGTCATCGAGGTCCTCGGCTTCACCCTCACCCAGCAGAAGGCCCTGGACGCCGTCGCCGCCCGGCTCCGGCCGGACACCGGCCCCGCCGAAGCCACCGAACAGGGGCCCACCGACCGGCTGCTCGGCGAGGCACTGGCCGGCATCATCGACAACGGCTACTACCGCTGGGGCAGCGACACCGACGCCGCCCACCGGATGCTGCGCGACCTCGCCGCCGCCCGCGCCGACACCGGCGCCGCCGCGGTGCCCGGCCGGCTCCACTTCGACGTCCCGGCCCCGCACTCCTCCACCCTGCCCTGGACACCGTTCATCGACCGGGCCGCCGCCGTCGCCTACCGCGCCGCCGGCCCGGTTCCCTCGGACGAGGAGCGGACGGCCCTGTTCGCGCTGCTCGGCGCGGTGGACGAACTCGGCCTGGACTCGGCCGAGGGGTCCGCCGGGCACTGGCGCCGGGTCCTGCTCCACCTCGACCGGAGCCACCTGACCACCCCCGACGGCCGGCAGCGGATCCTGCCGCACCGGTGCGTGTTCCCGCTCGGCGGCGGGGCGGTCTTCGCCCTGACCGAACACAGCGAAACCGTCCCCGACGGGCACGAGTTCGGTGCCCTCCTCCACGACCCCGCCGGACGCTTCGCCGTCCCCGGTCCCTACACCGTGCGCGGCGAAGCCCCGCTCGGCGACCGCGACCGCACCGCCGGCTGGCTGTCCGCCTTCCTCCGTGCGGCCGCCGAGCACGACGGCCCGGCGCCCTTCCGGCCCGAGGCGGCCGAGGAGTTCGCCCGCCTCACCGGAGTCTCCGGCGCCCTCGCCCGGCTCGTCGTCGCGGGACTCCCGCACATCGACTCCTGGCAGCGCAACTTCCTGCCCACGCAGCTGCGCACCGCCCTGGGGCTCAAGACCGCCGATGCGGCCACGGCCCGCGACGAGCTCCGCAACCTCGACGAGGACGTGCGCAGGGCCGTGGTCGCCGCCCTGCTGCCCGCCGACCCGGCACGGCTGTGGAGCGAAGGCCCCGACGCGGCGGCCGCCGCGGAGGTGTGGAACCAGCGGGTGGGCCGCCGTACGCCCGTGCCCGACTGGCTGGCCACCGAGGCGGCGCGCGCCGTCCGCGGCCACTGGCCCGCCCACCGCTCCCTGGCCGCCCTGCTCGACCCGGCGGCCTCGCGCACCCTGTCCACCGACGTGGCCTGGAAGGTGAACGGGGACCACGTGGAACCCGCCGAACCCGCCGAGGAGCCCTTCACCGCGTCCGCCCTGTGCGGGATCCTCGCCACGGCGGCCTGGCTGGCCCACCGGCTGCCCGCGGGCGACCCCGTACGCGCGGCCCTGCCGCCCGCGCTCACCGCCGTACGGCAACGGCTCGCAGCCCCCGAACTGCTGCTCAGCGCGCTCAACTTCATCAACCTGCCCGACTTCCGGAAGGCCGCGGGCACCCCCACCGAGACCGGCGAGGGCTACGAGCGCTACGGCGCGGTCGTCCTGCCCACCCACGACGACCGGCCCCGGCCCGCCCTGCGCCCGACCCTGCTCGACTCCACCGGCTCCGACCCGTACCTGCCGCTGCTGCGCGACGCAGACCAGGGCCCCCTGGCCGTGGAGGAGGCACTGCGGGCCGCCCACGACCCGCGCTTCGCGGCCCTGCTCGCCGACCCGGGCGCCCCGGCGGCGGGCGCCGCGGAGGCGGACGGCACCTGGTGGCCGCAGGACCCGAGCCGCTCGGTACCCGAGCTGGTGGAGGAGGTCCGCACCGCCCACGGCCTCGGCGCCGACGCGGCCGCCCTCTACCTCGCGCTGCTCGCCATGCCCGACCCCACCGACCGCAACACCGCACGCTGGACCGGCTGGAAGCCCGCCCGCCTCAAGGCGGCCCGCGCCGAACTGGCCGCCACCGACCTCGTGGTGACGGCCGACCGGAGCCGGGCCGGCCGCTCGCTGTTCCTGCCCGGCGGGTGGGCCGACATGGCCTCGCCGGCCCTGCCGGTGGAGCAGTGGAAGCTCCCCATGTACGGCCGCCTCGCCGTACTGGTGCCCGGTGAGCCGGCCGCCGAGCTCTACCGGCGGGCCTGGCAGCGGGTCCGCGAGGGCGACGCGCCGCGCTTCGAAGAGCTCAAGGTGAAGCGCACCCGCGGCCGCGCCCGCCGCAGCTGACCGTGGGCGGGCGGCCCGAGCCGGGGCCCCCCCCCCCCCGCCCCCCCTACCCAACGCGTTAGCCTACGCCCACGACACAGAAGACACCGAGGGCCCACATGTCCCGCACCGAACAAGCCGCCGCCCCCGCCGCCCGGCAGGTACTGCCCGCCGAGGAGCGGTACGCCGCCGAACTCGCCTTCCTCGCCGCCCAGGACCCCGGCCCCCGCCCGCCCGGCTGGGCACTCACCCCGCGTGCCGTCGTCACCTTCGTGTGCGGCAGCGACGGCACCGAACTCGCCCTGCCGGGGCGCCGCCGCGCCGGACTGCCGGCCAAACTGGCCATCGCGCGCAAGTTCGTGGGCGAACGCGCCCTCGTGGAGCGGTGCGTGGTCACCCTCGCCGGAGAGCGCGGCCTGTTGCTCACCGGTGAGCCCGGCACCGCCAAGTCGATGCTCTCCGAACTGCTGGCCGCCGCCGTCTGCGGCACCAGCGCGCTGACCGTGCAGGGCACCGCCGGCACGACGGAGGACGCCTTCCGCTACGGCTGGAACTACGCGCTGCTGCTCGCGCAGGGGCCGAGCGCGGGAGCACTCGTCGACTCACCGGTGCTCTCCGCCATGCGCACCGGGCGGGTGGTGCGCGTCGAGGAGATCACCCGCTGCCTGCCCGAGGTCCAGGACGCGCTGGTGTCCATCCTGTCCGACCGGCGCATCAGCGTTCCCGAACTGACCGCCACCGAGGACGCGGTGGTCTCCGCGGCCCCCGGATTCACCGTCATCGCCACCGCCAACCTGCGCGACCGGGGCGTCTCCGAGATGTCCGCCGCGTTGAAGCGGCGCTTCAACTTCGAGACGGTCGCCCCCATCGCCGACGCGGACGCGGAAGCCACCCTCATCCGCCGCCAGGCCGTGGCGGCCGTGGAGCTGGCGGGAGCGTCCTTCGGGGTCGACGACGCCGTGCTCGACGCGCTCGTCACCGTCTTCCGGGACCTGCGCTCCGGGCGCTCCGCCGAGGGCTGGGACGTGGAACGGCCGGGCACGGTCATGTCCACCGCCGAGGCCGTACAGGTGGCGGCCTCGCTGGGGGTCTCCGCCGCGTACCTGCCCGGCGGGGACGTACTGGACCTGCTGCCGGGCCACCTGCTGGGCGTGGTCCGCAAGGACGACCCCGCCGACCACGGCCGCCTCCTCGGCTACTGGGACGGCCCGGTCCGCCGCCGCGCCGAGGACGGCTCGGCGATGTGGCGCCGCCTGTGGGACCTGCGCGGGAGCCTGCGATGACGGCTGCGCCCGCCTCCGACCCGCGCGCGGTGGTGGACGCGCTGGCCGCGTCCCGGACCCCGTACCTCCTGGGCGTGCGACACCACAGCCCGGCGCTGGCCGCGGTGGTGCCCGCACTGCTGGACGCCACGGCCGCGGAGGTGGTCTGCGTGGAACTGCCGGCCGACTTCCAGTCGTGGATGGAGCACCTGGCCGACCCGGAGACCGAGGCCCCGGTCGCCCTGGCCGGCACCGGCTCCGACGGCGGCCTCGCCTTCTACCCGTTCGCGGACTTCTCCCCGGAACTGGCCGCCATCCGCTGGGCCCACCGCACGGGCGCGACCGTCGTCTGCTGCGACCTCCCCCTGACCGCCTCCGGCTGGACCGACGGTCCCGCCACGCCGGCCCCGGGCTCGGCACCGTCCACGGAACCGCGGGGAGGTTCCTTCGCGGAGGCCCTCACCGCCGCCGGGACGGGCCGGGAGGGCGACGACCTGTGGGACCGGGCCGTCGAGGTGCTCGCACCGGGCTGCTCCCCGGAGGCGGTACGCCGTGCGGCGCTCGCCGTCGGCTGGGCGCTGCGCGCGGACGCCCCCGCCGTGCCGGCGCGGGACCTGGCCCGCGAGGCCCACATGCGCGAGGTGATCGCGACCGCCGCCGCCGGGGGCCACCGCGTGGCGGCGGTCATCGGCGCCTTCCACGCCCCGGCACTCGCCCCGTCGCCTCCGGCCCCGGCCGGCCACCACGCGGTTCCCGCACTCGGCGGGCCGACTGCCGCTGCCGCTGCAACGGGGGCCGACCCGGCCGGAGCGGGCAACACATCGAAGGTGCCCGCCCCACGCGTCGCCCACCCCGCGGACCGCGGTGACACCGAGCCGGGTGCGGCGGCCGCCGCGGGCGGTGACGGCCAGTCGCCGAAGGCACCCGCTGTCGGCAGTACACGCCCCAGGGGCGGCGGTGAGTCGGGCCCGGTACTCGCCGCAGGCGAAGGCACGGGTCTGGGCCCGGTGCCGGGTGCCGACTCCGGCCGTGGCGCCGAAGCGGGTGCGGCGGACGCTGCCGGTGGTGGCTCCCCGGGGAGGCACGGTGGGCCCGGCACGGTGCCGGCCGTCGGCGAGGGCGGGGTCGTCACCTCGTTCGTGCCGTACTCCTTCGACCTGCTCGACGCCCGCTCCGGGTACCCCGCCGGGATCCGGGATCCGCTGTGGCAGCAGGCCGTTCTGCGGGCCGGGGGTGACCCCGCGCGGCTGCGGGAGGCGGCCTCCGTCGCCGTCACCGGGGTCTGCCGGGAGCTGCGCCGCGCCGGTCACACCGCCGGTACCGGCGAGGCCGCCGAGACGCTGAGGCTCGCCTGCGACCTCGCCGTCCTGCGCGGGCTCCCCGCGCCCGGCCGCGGCGAACTCCTCGAGGCCGTCACCACCGTCCTCGGCCAGGGCGAACCCCTCGGCCGGGGAAGGGCCCTGGCCCGGGCCCTGGAGGCCGTCCTCGTCGGCACCGCCCGCGGCCGGATCACCCCGCACGCCCCCCGCTCGGGCCTCGGCCCCTCCGTCGAGGCCGAGCTCGCGGACCTGCGCCTGCCCGGCCCCGGCGACCCCGCATCCCGCGAGGTCCGCCTCGACCCGCTGCGCTCCGCCCTCGACGCCCGCCGCGAGGTGCTGCTCCAGCGGCTGCTGGTCTGCGGCGCCTCCTACGGGGACCCCCTCACCGTGTCCGGCACCGGCGACGGCACCGCCCTCGGCACCAAGTGGCGGCTGTCCTGGACGCCTTCCGTCCCCGCCCGGCTGGACCTCGCCGGGGTCCGCGGCGTCACCGCCGCCCAGGCGGCCGCCGGAACCCTCCGCGAGACCGCCCGCCGCGCCGCCGCCGACGGCGGACCCACCCCGGCGCAGGTCCTCGCCGGGCTGGCCGCGGCCGCGCGGTGCGATCTGCCCGAGCTGGTCGACGTACGCCTCCACGAGGCGGCCACCACCCTCCCGCAGACCGCGACCCTGCCCGAACTGCTAGACGCCCTAGACCTGTTGGAGGCCCTGCGCCGCGGACACCTCCCCGGTGCCACGGCCCCCGCGCAGGCCACCGCAGCCACGCTCACCGGCGACCTCCTCGAAGCGGCCGTACGCGCCCTGCCCGGCCTCGCCGGCAGCGACGACCCCGCCGACGCCGGCGCCCTCGTGGCCCTCGCCGACCGGGCCGCCGCCCGCCACCTGGGGCTGCGCACCGACGACGCCCTCGCCGAACTGGCCTCCTCCGGCTCCCCGTTGATGCAGGGTGCGGCCCTGGCCGTCCGGGTCCTCCTCGACCTCGACCCCGCCGCCCGACTGGGCGACCGCGCCGCGGGATGGCTCGACAGCGCCACCGCCCCCGACAGCAGGCGCGCCCTGGCCCGCCGGCTCGGCGGGCTCCTCACCGCCGCCGGACCGCTCCTCCAGTCCTCCCCGGCCGCCCTCACCCCGCTCCTCGACCGCGTCGAGCACCTCACCGACGAGGAGTTCCTCCACCGCCTCCCCGCCCTGCGCGGCGGCTTCGACGCCCTTTCCCCCGCCGCCCGCGACCGGCTCCTCGACACCGTCACCGAACGGCTCGGCGACCGCATCGACCTCGCGCTCGACGCACCGCCCGCGCTGCTCGCCCTCTGGGCCGCCGCCGACGCCGCCGGCCTCGCCGCGCTCAAGGACCTCCCGCTGCCGGGCACACCGGCACCGGCCCCGCCGCCGGAGGCCCCCGAAACCCCGCGCGCCGCGGCCCGCGAGGCCGACGCGCCACGGCTCGCCCCCGCCGACCGCTGGCGGCTCCTGCTCGGCCGCGAACGCGACCGGCTGCCCGCCGGCGCCCGCCGCTACGCCCACGCCCTCGACGAGCTGTACGGGAACGGCCGCGGCGAGGGCGCCTCCGACCTCGACGGCGGCCGCGGCGGCGGGCAGGAGGCCTCGTTCCCCACCGCCCGGGAGTGGTCCGAGGAACTGGAAGCGCTCTTCGGCGCCGACCTGCGGGAAGAGGTGCTGGCCGGGGCGGCCGAAGCGGGCCGCACCGACGTACTGGCCCAGCTCGACCCGGCGGCGGTGCGCCCCTCCGTGGAGCTGCTGAGCTCCGTGCTGTCCCTCGCCGGCGGTCTGCCGGAGGCCCACCTCGCCCGGCTGCGCCCCCTGGTCGCACGGCTCGTCGACGAACTCGCCAAGGAGCTCGCCACCCGGCTGCGCCCCGCCCTCTCGGGCCTCGCCACCCCGCGCCCCACCCGCCGCCCCGGCGGCCGCCTCGACCTGGCCCGCACCCTGCGCGCCAACCTCGAGCACACCCGGCGGCGGCCCGACGGCAGCGTGGTCGTCGTCCCGGAACGCCCCGTCTTCAGCACCCGGGCGAGCCGCGAGGCCGACTGGCGGCTGATCCTCGTCGTCGACGTGTCGGGCTCCATGGAGGCCTCCGTCATCTGGTCTGCGCTGACCGCGGCCGTGCTGGGCGGCGTACCGACCCTGTCCACGCACTTCCTCGCCTTCTCCACCCAAGTCGTGGACCTCACCGACCGGGTCGAGGACCCGCTCTCCCTCCTCCTGGAGGTCCGTGCCGGCGGCGGTACGCACATCGCCGCCGGCCTCGCCCACGCCCGCTCCCTCATCACCGTCCCGAGCCGCACCCTCGTCGTCGTGGTCAGCGACTTCGAGGAGGGCGCCCCGGTCGGCGGGCTCCTCGGCGAGGTCCGCGCGCTCGCCGCCTCCGGTGCCCACCTGCTGGGCTGCGCCGCGCTCGACGACTCGGGCACCCCCCGCTACTCCGTCGCCGTCGCACGGCAACTCGTCGCGGCCGGCATGCCGGTGGCCGCCCTCAGCCCCCTCGCCCTCGCCCGCTGGGTGGGCGACCGTCTCCGTGGAGAGCCCCGTTGAGCCCGCTGCACCCCCAACTGCCGCCCGTGGCACCCGAGGTGCTCGCCGAAGCCGTCGAGAACCTCACCGCCCGGCTGCGCAGGAAGCTGGACGCCGCGACCGAGAGCTGCGCCGCCGGCGCCGTCCGCGCGGCCGACGGCAGCGTCACCCTCCGGTTCGGCGAGGACGCCGTCGTCACCCTGAGCCCCGGCCCCCGGGGAACCATCACCGGAGCCGAACAGGCCGTGTGCAGCTGCCTGCTGGCGCCGCGCTGCCTGCACCGGGCCGCCGCCCTCGGCGCGGCCCCGCTCGCGGACACGACTCCCGCGCCCGCGGCGGGGGAGTCCGTTGCGGCCGAGCCGGTGACGGCCGACCCCGCCGATGCCGCCGAACCCTCGCCCCCCGCTCCGCTCACCGAGGCCCAGCTCGGCGCCGCGGCCGCCCTCTGGCAGGCGGCCGCCGAGGCCCTCGCCGCCGGAGTCACCGCCGGCGGGGCCGTCGTCCAGGCCGAGCTGCTGCGCGCCGCGCACACCGCCCGGCTCGCCGGACTGCCGCGCGCCGAGGCCGCCGCGCTACGGGTGGCACGGGGCCTGCGGGCCGCCCGGGACCGGCAGGCCGCCCACCGGCTCGGCGACCTCACCGCGGCGTTCCGTGAACTCCTGCACACCGCCGGGCTGCTGGCGGCCGGCCCCGCCGCCGATCCCGCGCTGACCGGCACCGCCCGCCGCTCCTACGCCTCCGGAGGCAGCCTCCAGGTGTACGGCCTGTGCCGCGAACCCGTGCTCTCCGCCACCGGATACGGGGGAGTGGTCACCCACCTCATCACCCCGGACGGCGCGCGCTACTCGGTCTCCGACGTGCGCCCCGGCGGCCTGGCCCGCGCCCGCGGAGCCGGTTCGGCCTCCGTGGCCCTCGGCGGCGCCACCCTCGACCATGCCGGACTCGCCCGCGGCGGCCTGCGCATCGTCGGCGCGACCGTCTCCCCGGAGGGCCGGCTCGGCGCCGGACGCGAGGTCAGGGCGACCCCGCTGCGCGGCACGCCCTGGACCGGCGAGCCTGCCGCCGCCCTCTTCGCCCGCCCGGCGGCCGAGGCCGTCGCCGAGGCCTTCGCCCGCCGGCAGACCGACCCGGAGGGCGCCGAGCCCGCCCTGCTCGGCTGCGAGCTCACCGTCGTCGGGGCCGCCGGTGAACACCTCCTGGCCCGCGAGGAGCGGCCCGGCGCGCCCATGCTGCGGTTGCGGCCCGCACACCCCCACCCGGAACTCCCGCACACCGAGAACCTGCGCCGCCTCGCCTCCTACCCCGGCCTGCGGCTGCGCGTCCTCGGCCGCCCGGACCTGGACCGGGCCGCCACCCTGCGGCCCCTCGCGGTGGGCCCCGTACCGGGTGCGGAGTACACCCTGCGGCTGCCCGAGGAGTGGCTGGACCGGGCGGACCTCGGCTACGACCGCCTCCAGGGTGCCCACTTCCCGCCCCGGCGGGCCGACCCCGCCCCCGAGGCCACGCCCGCGGCGCCGGACCCCCTCGCCGACTCCCCGCTGTGGCGCGTACGGCGGCTCCTGGAGACCGGCGTCGCGGGCGGCCGGCGCGCCGTGGCAGAAGCGGCGCGCGGCACCGAACCCCTCGCAGCGTACGGCCCGCTGCGCCGGGCCGGGCTTACGGCGGCCGCGGAGTTGTCCGCCGCCCTCGCCGCCGAGGCCGACCGCCGTCCCCGTGACGCCTTCGGCCGCCTCGCCGACCCCTCGGCCGACGCCTACGCCTGGGCCTGGCTGGCCTCGGCCACCCACCTCGCGGCGGCGGAACGCTCGCTGGTCGCGGCCTCCTGGGCCTGACGGCCGCACCACGCCCACAGCGCCCCGAAGTCCGCTTCGGTGAGACCCCGGCCCGGATCCACCCGGTGGAGGAGCGCCCGGCCGGGGTGCCGCGCGGCCACCCACGCCCGGTCGGCGCCGGTGATCTCGTCGTCCACCCATACGAAGTCCCGTCCGGCCGCGTGGGCGAGGAGGGCGGGGGTCTTCCAGTGGACCCCGCCCTGCCCGTCCTCGTCCGAAGGTTCCGGCCAGGCCACCAGGGGAAGCTGCGGCAGGCCGAGCCGGGGCGCGATGCACTCGTTCGCCTCGTCCTCCCAGGTCGTGGCCCACACCAGCTCGCACGGCAGCGCCGCCAGCCGGGGGCCGAGCGCGGGGTCGATCCGGGCGAGCAGGGGATTGGCGCCGGCCCCGTGCGGGTACGGGCCCGCCCCGAACGGGATGAGCGGCCCGTCGACATCGAGGAACAGCAGCGGGCGCGCCGCGAAGGCGGTCATGACGCCACCGTAGCCCCGTGACGGGAACCGGGAGCCGTGTGATCCCCTCTTCATGACCGAGGGGGGACGACCATGACGAAGGCAGCGGTTTCCGGGGCGGCCGGGCGGGCGGTGGTGGCGGGGCTGCTGTGCGCCCTGCTGGCGGCGTGCGGGACCACGCGGGCGGGACAGCAGGCAGGGCCGGCGCCGGTGCCGACCCTCACTCCGACGGACTGCGGCCTCGGCCACACGACGGACGAGACGACGGACGACGGGAGCGGCGGCAACGCGGGCCCGCCGACGGACGAGGAGACGGGCGGTTACGCCGGGCCTCCCACGGACGAGGAGACCGGCGGTTACGCCGGGCCCCCGACCGATGAGGAGACGGGCGGGTACGCGGGCCCGCCGACGGATGAGGAGACGGGCGGCCGTGCGGGGCCTCCCACGGACGAGGAGACGGGCAGCGGTTACGCGGGGCCGCCCACCGACCAGGAGACCGGCGGCTACGCCGGCCCGCCCACCGACGGCGAGATGACCAACGGCGGCGGCCCCTGCGGCCCGGCGGACTGGTTCGACATGACCCGGGACTTCACCGCCTACTACGCCAAGCACCGCACCGCAGAGGACTCCCTCATGTCCGCCGACGCCCTCAAGGAGGTGCGCGTGCGCAAGGTGAGCGCGGTCGGCGAGGCGAGGATCACCTTCTCCACCCGGTCCGTCGGCAAGGGCCGCGGCGACGACGCCCGCCGGCTGGCCGGGCTCTTCGCCGCATGGCGGCACGAGGTCTACGGGGACCAGGGCACGGTGACGATGCGAACCACGGACGGCTCGGTGATCGTCACCGAGAAGTGGTGACCCCCGGCGCGGGCCACCGCGCGTCCCAGAGCGCGCAGTGGTGTGCGGCCCGCGCGTCCACCGGCCGCACCCCGCCCGGCCCCGGCGCCAGGGACAGCACCGAGCCGGGCGCCCCGTAGCGCGGCCAGTCCGGGGCGCCGGCCCCCGGAACACCGGTGCGGGCGAAGCGCGTCCAGTAGCCCGCCATCCGGTCCGCGAGCCCGCGCTGAGCATCCGTCAGGGGAGCCAGCGCGAACAGGTAGGGCAGCTCGAAGCCGTGCGAGGCACCGTACGGCAGCCCCGGCACCGGCGGCAGACCGGTGAAGTTGGGCGCGTCGCCGTCGCTGAACAGGTAGGCGTACGTCGGCACGTGCCGGGCCAGCGCCTCGTTGTCCCGCAGCGTCGGGCAGGTGAACGAGGCGTCGGACAGCGCGGCCGACCACGCCGCCGCCGGAGTGGGGTAGCGGGGCGCGGGGTAGGCGGCTTCGACGGCCCGCGCGGTGTCGGCGTCGAAGGAACGCTCCAGCCGGGCCCGATAGGCGGCCTCGTCGCGGATCGGGTCCTGCGCCAGCGTCTGCCCGACGAAGATCCGCATCTCGTCGCGGGTGGTGCCCTGCATGACCGGTACCCGGTGGAACCGCCCGGTCTCCAGCGCCCGCCGGGGATCCAGCGGGAGCAGGGCGTTGCCGTAGGAGACGGTGGAGAAGGTCTGCGTCAGCTCCGGTGTGGCCAGCGTCCGCGCGTCCAGCCGGCGCAGGCAGTCCAGCGCGCCGCCGGTGTCCGCGCAGCCGAGCCGGGCCGCCGCCGCGACGCCGTCCGCGACGGTGCGCGCCTGCGGCGCGAAGGGCTCGTAGGCGCCGCGTCCGGGCAGCAGGGACCGGGGCGGCATGGTGGTCGAGCACGAGCCGCTCTGCACGATCGCCCGCTGGAAGAGGCCCGCCGAGGCCGGGGAGACGAGGTGCGCGCACACGCTGAGGGCGCCGGCCGACTCCCCGAACACGGTCACGTCGCGCGGATCGCCGCCGAAGCGACGGGCGTTGGCCCGGACCCAGCGCAGCGCCGCCTGCTGGTCGGCGAGCGCGAAGTCGGGGGCTCCGCCGAGCTCCGGATGGCCGAACAGGCCGAAGACCCCCAGCCGGTAGTTGACGGTCACGACCACGGCGTCCCCGTCGACGGCCAGCCGCTCGGGCCGGTACTGGTCGCCCGAGCCGTTGACGAAGCCGCCGCCGTGGAACCAGACCATCACCGGCCGTGCCCCGCTCCGGCCGACGCCGGCCGAGGGCGCGGTGACGTTGAGGTGGAGGCAGTCCTCCGAACCGCTCGGCCCGCCCGGCCCGATCGGGGGCAGCTGCACGCAGTGGGCGCGGGGGGCGCCGGCCTCGCGCACGCCCTCCCAGCGGGGCGCCGGCTCGGGGAGCCGCCAGCGCCGTGCGCCGACCGGGGGAGCGGCGTACGGGATCCCCTCGAAGGTGCTGTACGCGCCGTGGGTCCGCCCGCGCACCCGGCCCGCGTCGGTGTCCACGACGGGCCGGGTCGGCGCTGCGGCCCCCGCCACGAGCAGCAGGACGACGGGCAGCGGCAGTACGCACCGGCGCCGGAATTCGCGCATGTCGGGCACGGTTGACGCCCTTTCGCCGTGGCGCCCCGGGCGGCCCCCGTTTGCCCGCCCCGAATGGCGCAGTGGACGGAATTGGCCCTAAATGTAACAAAGCGTGCGCTTCCCATGACGCACGATGACCGGCCCGCGATGTGTAGACCCGCGTGTCGGCGAACGGAGCTTTTCATGAATGACCCCATCACCCGCGCGGCGAAGAATCACGTGGACCGCCAAGGGACCCCCGACACCCCCGACACCCCCGCACCGGGCGCCCCGGGCACCCGCCCCGTACACACCCTGCTGGAGGAGGCGGCCACCTGCCGCCCGCTCGAAGAGGTCACCGCCCTGGTGAGCCTCCTCAAGGAGTCCGGCCAGCTGCCCAATCCCGGCCACGAGGCGCTGCGTGCGGCGGCCGTGACCCGGCCCGTGCACGAAGTGCAGCGGATGGTCGCCCTCCTGGGCGAGCCTCCGCACGAGGTGGTCGAGGCGGACATCACCCTGCGCGCCGCCGCCGTCGGGCGGCCCATCGAGGACGTGGCCCTGCTGGTGACCATCCTGGGCACCGAGGAACAGCGGCAGGAACACCCGCAGGAACACCGGACGGGACAACAGGACGACGAAAGCCCGACGGCGGAGGAGCCCGAGATGGACGAGAAGCGGTACGTCCCTCCCTACATGGAGCTGTACGACGCCCCGTACGCGGCGACACCGCGCGTGCGCGCCGAGGACCGCGCCGAGTACCGCCCCGAGGCGGACCGGGCCGGGACGCCCCTGCTGCGGCACCTCCTGCGCTGGTCCGTGGTGCTGGCCCTGCTGGTCAGCGGCGCCCTGCACCTGCCCCGGAACCTGACGGTCGTACCGGCCGCGACGCCCGCCGGCCTCCTGCCCCTCCTCGCCGCCGTCTTGTGCCTGGGGTTCGGCGCGCTGCTGGCGGTCCGGGACACCGCGATGGCGTGGCGGGCCGGGGCGGCGATGGCCGTCGGTGTCGTCGCCCTGCACGTGCTCGGCGGCGCGGTGGGCTTCGCCCCCCTGGCCGGGGCGATGGGCGGTTCGCGGGCCTGGGCCGGTGCGCTCGCGGTGCTGTGCGCCGCGGCCGGCGCGGTCCTCGCGGGCTTGGCGCTGAGGAACCGTCAGGAGGACTCGGCCTGACGCCGCCACGACCCGAGCGGCCCCCCGCGCCCAGGGCGCGGGGGGCCGCTGCGTGCTGCGGCCCTACCCGGGCCGCGTTCCGGTCATGGTCCGGCGAGGAGGTTCACCGCCCCCGTGAACACCCGCGGCAGCCCGGCGGCCAGGGGCACGATCCGCCGCGCGAGCGCGGGCCGGTGGCGCGCCCACAGCAGGGAGGCGGTGAGCGTGCGGTAGCCGCGCGACAGCTCGCGCCAGGCCCGCTCGTACGATTCCGGCCGGCCCGCCCGCACGCAGCGCACCAGCTCGCCGGCCGCCGTCAGGGCCAGCGTCAGGCCCTCCCCGGTCAGCGCGTCCACGTACCCCGCCGCGTCCCCGACGAACAGCACCCGCCCCGCCACCCGTACGCGGGCCCCCTGCCGCAGCGG
This sequence comes from Streptomyces sp. NPDC057010, assembly GCF_042673805.1. Taxonomy (NCBI): domain Bacteria; kingdom Bacillati; phylum Actinomycetota; class Actinomycetes; order Kitasatosporales; family Streptomycetaceae; genus Streptomyces; species Streptomyces sp. NPDC057010. The sequence continues at coordinate 347,417 of NZ_JBHUSC010000001.1, forward strand.
CCCGGCCCCGCGCACCGCCGCGCCCGGGGACGCGGGCAGCCGGGCCGCCAGCAGCGGGAAGCGGGCGAGCTGTACGTCGAAGGGGGCGCGGTCCGCGGTCAGGACGGCCACGCCGATCCGGTCGGGCCCGAGCGGGGTCACGTAGGCCTCGCAGCGGGCCGACCAGTGGACCTCGACCAGGTCGCTCCACGGCTCGACGGCGTAGTGGCGGCGCAGGCCGTAGCGCGCCGGCCGGCCGCGCGGGGGCGGCAGCGACAGGCCGAGGGCACGCCGCACGGGGGAGTGCAGGCCGTCCGCGGCGACGAGGTAACGCGCGGTCAGACCGGCGGCGTGGACGCGCTGCTCGTCCTGGCGGACCTCCTCGACGCGCCGGCGGACCACCCGTACGCCCAGCTGCGCGGCGCGCCCGGCGAGCGCGGCCTGGAGCCCGGTCCGCCGGGAGCCTAGGCCCGGGCCGGAGCGGAACAGCCCCTCCGCGTGCCGCCCGTCCACCCCGTCGACGTAGCGGATGCCGTGGAAGGGCTGCCCGGCCACGGGCACGCCGAGCTCCCGCAGGCGCCGTACCGCACCCGGCATCAGGCCCTCCCCGCAGGCCTTGTCGATCGGGGTGGGCCGGGGCTCGACGACCACGACCTCCAGCCCGGCCAGGGCGCCGTGGACGGCGGTGGCCAGCCCGGCCGGGCCGCCGCCCGCGATCAGCAGGTCGATCACGAGCGGGAGCCCGACACGTGCACGGAGGCGGGCCCGCGCAGGCGCCCGCCGTCCGTCAGCGCGGCCTCCTCGCAGCCGATCCGCACGCGCAGCAGCGCCAGGTTGAGCACGGTGAAGCCGAGCGCGGTCAGCCAGGCGGTGTGCACCAGCGGCAGCGCGAGCCCCTCCACGACGACCGCCGCGTAGTTGGGGTGGCGCAGCAGCCGGTACGGTCCCCGCTGCACCAGCGGCAGGCCGGGCACGATGAGCACCCGGGTGTTCCAGCGGGGGCCGAGGCTGGCGATGCACCACCAGCGCAGGGCCTGGGCCGCCACGACCAGACCGAGGGCCGGCCAGCCGAGCGCCGGTACGAACGGCCTTCCGGCGGCCCAGGGTTCGACCACGCAGCCCACCAGCAGCGCGGTGTGCAGGGCGACCATGGCCGGGTAGTGGCCGCGGCCGTATTCGCGGCCGCCCTGGGCCAGGCTCCACGCGCGGTGGCGGCGGGCCGTGACCAGCTCGGCGAGCCGTTCGACCGTGACGAGGCCGATCAGCAGCAGGTACCAGGTCATGGAGGCGGGCATGGCTTCGGGTCCCGAGAGGGGCACGGACAGGGAAACGGGCACTGACAGGGGCATGCGATCACCAGTCGTCGGTCACCAGCGGAGCAGGACGAGTTCGGAGGCGAAGCCCGGCCCGAAGCCGAGCATCAGCCCGACCGACCCGGGCGGCGGCGGCCCCGCTGTCTGGATGCCGCCCAGGATGTGCAGGACCGAGGCAGAGGAGAGGTTGCCGACGGCCGCCAGCGAGCGCCGGCTCGCCGCGAAGGCCGGCTCGGACAGCCCCAGCGCGTCCGCGAGCGCGTCGAGGATCTTCGGACCGCCCGGATGGCAGATCCAGGCGTCGACGTCCGCGGGCTTGAGGTCGTGGGCGGCCAGGAAGGTCTCGACCTCCTCGGCCACGTGCAGCCGGACCAGGTCGGGGAGTTCCCGGCCGAGGAGCATGCGCAGGCCCCAGTGGCCGATGTCCCAGCCCAGCAGGTGTGCGGTGCCCGGGTAGAGGCGGCTGCGCGCGGCCACCACCTCGGGTCCGGATCCGGTGTCGTGCAGGGGGTGGTCGCGGCCCACCGCCAGCAGGGCGCCCGCGCCGTCACCGAAGAGGGCCCCGGCCACCAGGTTCGCCATCGAGGTGTCCGTGGGCTGGAGGGTGAGCGAACAGAGCTCGGTCGACAGGAGCAGCGCCGCGTGGCCGGGCCGGCCGGTCAGGTAGTCGTGGACGTGGCCGACACCGGCCGCCCCGGCCGCGCAGCCGAGTCCGAAGAGCGGCACCCGCTTCACGTCCGGGCGCAGGCCGGCGCGGTCGGCGAGGCGGGCCTCCAGCGAGGGGGTCGCGAGCCCGGTCACCGTGGTCGACATGACGAGGGCCGGCTCCCGCGCCGGCAGGCCGCCGTCGGCCAGGACCAGGTCGAGGGCCCGGGCGCCGAGCTCCAGCGCCCGCTCGACGAAGAGCGCGTTCGTCGTGCCGAAGTCGTTCGACGGCCCGTACCGCTCCAGCGGGAGCGCGAGATGGCGGTGCTCCACGCGGACGGAGGCGTGGACCCGGCGCAGTAGGGCCCGGTCGGGGCCGGGCGGCAGGAAGCGGGCCATCGCCGCGGTGATCTCGGACTGGGGATGGCGGTGGGGCGGGAACACGCTGCGGACTGCCAGGACACGTGTCATTGATTCACCATAGGAAAGAACTGACACATCGTTATGAATCAGACATCCCGGGCGCGGCGTCGCGTAGCGTGACGCCGTGCCCGCGCGAACCGCGAAGACCGGACGGCCGCCACGATCCGCCCAAGCCCAAGCCCAAGCCCGGGCCCAGGCCCGCGCCCCCGCCTCGGCCGCCGCGGGGCTGATGGCGGCGTGCCACCCGGTCCCGGCGGCCGCCGTGACCCTGCTGGCCGCGGCGCTTGCGGCCGCCGCCGGGCGGGGTCCGGCAGGAGGTGCGGCCGTGGTGGGCGCGGTGGCCGCCGGGCAGCTCTCGGTGGGCTGGTGCAACGACCGGGCCGACCTGCGGCGCGACCTGGCGATCGGCCGCCGGGACAAACCCCTGGTGGCCGGTGCGGTCTCCCCCGCCGCCGTGTCCCGCGCGGCGGCCCTGGCCCTGCTGGTCTGCGTCCCGCTCTCGCTGGCCGGCGGGCTGCTCGCCGGCGCCGCGCACCTGACCGGTGTGGCGGCTGCCTGGGCGTACAACCTGCGCCTGAAGGGCACGGTCGTCTCCTGGCTCCCGTACGCCCTGGCCTTCGGCCTGCTGCCCGCCTTCGTCACGCTCGGCCTGCCCGGCGCGCCCTGGCCGCCGGTGTGGCTGACCGCCGCCGCGGCCCTGCTCGGCGCGGGCGCGCACTTCGCGAACGTGCTGCCCGACATCGAGGACGACCTGGCCACCGGGGTCGTGGGCCTGCCGCAGCGGCTCGGCCGTCGGTGGGCGGCCGCGCTGGCCGGGCTCCTGGTCCTCGCCTCGGCCGCGGCGCTCGTCGTGGGGCCGCCGGGACCGGTGACGGCGTACGGCCGGACGCTGCTGGCCGCGACGGCGGTGATGGTGCTCCTCGCGTCCCGCCACCCGGCCGGCCGGCTCCCGTTCCTGGCCGTACTGGCCGTCGCCGGAGCCGACGTCCTCCTGCTGGTGGGCCGGATGCGCGGCTAGGAGGTCAGGGTGCGCGCCGGGTGCGGGTCCAGGTCAGGAGCTGTTCCTCCGGCCAGGTGTTGACGATGCGTTCGCGCGGCACACCGCACTCCGCGGCCCGCACGCAGCCGAGGATCTGCCAGTCCAGCTGGCCCGGGGCGTGGGCGTCCGTGTCGATCGAGAACAGGGTCCCGGCCTCCACCGCCAGGCGCAGCAGCCGCCGGGGCGGGTCCAGCCGTTCCGGCCGGCTGTTGATCTCCACGGCGGTCCCGGCCTCCGCGCACGCCGCGAAGACGGCCTCGGCGTCGAACTGCGACTCGGGGCGGCCCCGTCCGGTCACCAGCCGCCCCGTGCAGTGGCCCAGTACGTCCATCAGGGGATTGGACACGGCCGCCACCATGCGCCGGGTCATCGCGCGGGACTCCATCCGCAGCTTCGAATGGACGGAGCCGACGACGAGGTCGAGCTGCTCCAGCAGCTCCGGTTCCTGGTCCAGCTCCCCGTCGTCGAGGATGTCGCACTCGATGCCGGTGAGGAGCCGGAAGGGCGCCCAGGTCTCGTTGAGCTCGGCCACCACCCGCAGCTGTTCCCGCAGCCGCTCCGGAGAGAGGCCCCGGGCGACCGTCAGCCTGGGGGAGTGGTCGGTGAGGACGGCGTACGCGTGGCCCAGCTCGGCCGCCGCCCGCCCGATCGCTTCGATCGGGCTGCCGCCGTCCGACCAGTCCGAGTGGAGGTGGCAGTCCCCGCGCAGCGCCGCCCGCAGCGCGGTGGCGGCGGGCGTGGCCGGCGGGCCCTGGGGGTGAGCCGCGGCCTCGTCCTCCAGTTTCCGCAGGTAGCCCGGTACCTCCCCGGCGAGGGCCTCCCGTACCACCTGGGCGGTCTTGGGCCCGATGCCCTTCACGGCCTCCAGGGATCCCGCGCCCGCCCGTTCGGCCGTCTCGCGCTCACCCATCCGTACGAGGGCGGCCGCCGCCGTCCGGAAGGCCCGCACCCGGTAGGTGGGCGCCTGCGACCGCTCCAGCAGGAAGGCGATCCGGTCCAGCGCCGCAACCGGGTCCATCGCGTACCTCCTGGTCCCAGTGTGGCGGGGCCGTCAGGCCACGTCCTGCGGAACGGCGGCGTCGAGGGCGGCGGTGAGGCGCTTCAGGCGGGCCTGGAGGTCCACGATCTCGGTCAGGTCGAAGCCGGTCGCGGTGGCGATCCGGCGCGGCACCTCCGCCGCCCGGGCGCGCAGCGCGGCACCCTCCTCGGTGAGGTGGGCGCGTACGGAGCGCTCGTCCTCGGCGCTGCGCTCGCGGCGCACCAGACCGGCCGCCTCCAGCCGCTTGAGCAGCGGGGACAGTGTTCCGGAGTCCAGCCGCAGGTGCTGCCCGATCTCCTTGACCGGCAGCTCGCCGTGCTCCCACAGCACCAGCATCACCAGGTACTGCGGGTAGGTGAGCCCGAGGTCCTTGAGGATGACGCGGTAGAGGCCGCCGAAGGCGCGGCTCGCGGCGTTCAGCGCGAAGCAGATCTGGCCGTCCAGGCGCAGGAAGTCCTGGTCGGCGTGGGTGGCGGTCGGCTGCTCGGTCATGCGGGCCAGTCTACCCGGGATGGACTTGCGAGGCATTCAATTGCGCACAACTGAATTGCGTGCTCTACTGATGGAGGCGGTCGACCACCGGCCGCCGCACCGGTTCATTTCCGCGAGAGGACCTCCCATGGACGCGCTGTACACCGCTGTCGCCACCGCCAACGGCCGCGAGGGCCGCACCGTCAGCTCCGACGGGCAGCTCGACCTCGCCCTCGCCATGCCCCCGGCGCTCGGCGGCAACGGACAGGGCACCAACCCCGAGCAGCTCTTCGCCGCCGGCTACGCCGCCTGCTTCGCCAGCGCCCTCGGCCTCGTCGGCCGCCAGGCCAAGGCCGACACCAGCGAGGTCTCGGTCACCGCGGAGGTCTCCATCGGCAAGGACGGCGCCGGCTTCGGCCTCGGGGTCGTCCTGCGCGTCGAGCTCCCCGAGTCCCTCGCGGGCGAGACCGGCACCCTGCTGGTGAAGCAGGCGCACGAGGTCTGCCCGTACTCCCGCGCCACCCGCGGCAACATCGACGTCGACCTCGTCATCGAGTAGGGCGGCTCGGCCCCCACCGGGCCCCGGACCGGCTGCGGGTGCCGCACGCCGGGACGGCGGACACGATGGAGGGACACCGGCCCGTACGGGGCCGCACGCCAGGAGGCGCCCCATGGCGCACGGCTACGCAACGGACGTACTGATCGCCGGCGCCGGCCCGGTCGGGCTCACCGCGGCCGCCGAGCTGCGCAGGCACGGCGTCTCCTGCCGGATCGTCGACCGCCTGCCCGCACCGCTCCCCTTCGCGAAGGCCGTGGGCATCCAGCCGCGCACCCTGGAGATCTGGGACCGCATGGGGCTGGTCCGCGCCGCCCTCGACGCGGCCGTCCCGCTGCGCGGGCAGCTGACGTACGTCAACGGCGCCGAACAGCCCCGCCTCGACCTCGTCATGCCGCCCGAGGTCCCCTACGGGTTCGCGGCCCTGCCGCAGTACGAGACCGAGCGCATCCTCGGCGGGTTCCTCGCCCGCTTCGGGACCGAGGTCGAACGCGGCACCGAGCTGGTGTCGTTCACCCAGGACGCCGACGGCGTGACCAGCCGGGTCCGTACCCCCTCCGGAGCGGAGGAGGAGGTACGGACCCGGTTCCTCGTCGGCTGCGACGGCGCGCACAGCATCGTCCGCAAAGGGCTCGGGCTCGGCTTCGAGGGCGGGGCCTTCCCCGACGCGTACATGCTCGCCGACGTACGGGTCGACTGGGACCTCCCGCACGAGTACGGCGTGCGCTCCATGCACCGCGACGCCTCCGGCGCCGTGGACGACACCCTGGTGTGCATCCCCCTGCCCGGACCGGGCCGCTACCGGGTGTCGACGGCGGTGCCGCCCGAACTCTCCACCGCCCGGCAGGGCGAGACGGCCCCCGAGGGCGTCGCCCACGGGCTCCAGAGCAGCCGCGCCCCCGAACTGCCCGACATCCAGAGGGTCCTGGACCGGCTGTCGCCGCGCCCGGCCACCGCCTCCGACATCCGGTGGGCCTCGGTGTTCCGCATCAGCCACCGCATCGTCGACCGGTACGGGGACGGCCGGGTCTTCGTCGCCGGGGACGCGGCGCACATCCATCCGCCGACGGGCGCCCAGGGCATGAACACCGGCATCCAGGACGCCTGGAACCTGGCGTGGAAGCTCGCCCTGGCCGTCGAGGGCGCCGCGCATCCCGCCCTGCTCGCCAGCTACGACGCCGAACGCCGGCCCGTCGGCGAGGAAGTCGTCGGCCGTACCGTGCGCCACGCCGCCCGGGGAGTCCAGGCCGACCCGGACGACCCGGCGACCCTGCTCCTGCGCGAGGCCCAACTGCTCGTCGGCTACCGCGGCGGCCCCATCACCGACCCGCCCGGCGAGGGCCCGGGACCCCGGCCCGGCGACCGGGCACCCGACTGCGCCGGCCTCACCCGGCAGATCACCGCCTACCCGCTGCGCCTGTACGACCTCCTGCGCGACCGCGGACACCTGCTGCTGCTCTACGGGGACGGGCAGGGCCTGGACGAACTCGCCGAAACGGCCCGGGAGTCCTCCGGAGGCCGGATGGAGGCGTGCGCCCTGCTCGCCGCCGACGCCCCCTCGGCCGCCGACGGACCGCCGGCGTACCGCGACAGCGCCGGCGAGTTCGCCCGTCTCTACGCGGCCCGCCGGGCCACGGCCTTCGTCATCCGCCCGGACGGCCACCTCGGCGCCCGGCTCTCCCCGCCCACCCCGCAGGCGCTGCGCGCCCACCTCGCGGGCACCTTCGCCGCGCCCGGTCGGGAGCCGTCATGAACGGCCGTCGCCCCGGGCGGTCCTGGCGGCCTGCTCGCGCCGCTGCCGCTTGCCCAGCGGGGCCAGCGACAGGTCCTCGGCCTGCGACTTGAGCTGCTTGAAGCCGTATCCGCGCTCGGTCAGCCAGCCCTCCGCCGCCAGTTCGGCACGGGCCGTCGCGTCGAGGATGTCCTCCTCGGCCTCGCCCGAATCCAGGAAGCGGAAGGTGAAGAAGGGCCGGGCCGCGAGGTCGTACGACAGGTTCCCCTCGGCGGTGAAGGTGGCGTGCAGCATGTCGTGCTCGGGCGCGGCGGCGAGCAGCTCGGCCCGCTGGCCGGGCGTGAGCCCGTCGAAGGAACCGCGGACGGTGATGCGAAAAGTACGGGAACTCATCCCGGCACCCTAGATCGCACCCTTCGTCCACGCACCGGGATATCCGGCCCCACAAGTCCCCCGGCACCGGGGGGCGAGGCGCGGAGAGCGTCCGAAAGCCGGTGCCCCGGCCCCGTTTTGGATTGCCGGACGATCCTCAATACGATCCGGCGATGATCACAACAAAACGGCTGGCGGCCCGGGCGTGCGGCCTGCTCGTCGCCCTGGCCGTCGGGCTCTTCCCGGCGAGCGCCACCGCCGCCGACGGACCGACGGCGAAGGAACCCCCGAAGGTCGACCTCGTCCTCGACGTCAGCGGCTCCATGCGGGCCACCGACATCGACGGCCAGTCCCGGATGGCCGCCGCGAAGCAGGCCTTCAACGAGGTCATCGACGCGGTCCCCGACGAGGTCCGGCTCGGCATACGGACCCTCGGCGCCACCTACCCCGGCGAGGACAAGGCGCTCGGCTGCAAGGACACCAAGCAGCTCTACCCGGTCGGGCCGTTGAACCGGACCGAGGCCAAGACCGCCGTGGCCACCCTCGCCCCCACCGGCTGGACGCCGATCGGCCCCGCCCTCCTCGCCGCCGCCCAGGACCTCGACGGCGGCGACGCCACCAAGCGGATCGTGCTCATCACCGACGGCGAGGACACCTGCGCCCCGCTCGACCCCTGCGAGGTGGCGCGCGACATCGCCGCCAAGGGCATCCACCTCGTCATCGACACCCTCGGCCTGGTCCCGGACGCCAAGACCCGCGCCCAGCTCACCTGCATCGCCGAGGCCACCGGCGGTACGTACACCTCGGTGCAGCACAAGGACCAGCTCTCCAGCAGGGTCCGCCAACTGGTCGACCGGGCCGCCGACCCCGTCGTCAACCCCGTGGCCACCGAGGGCGCCAAGCAGTGCGCGAACGCCCCCCAGCTGAAGCCCGGCCTGTACAGCGACCGCGAGACCTTCGGCGAACACCGCTGGTACCGGGTGGACGTCCTGCCCGGCCAGGAGCTGCGCGCCTCGGTGAGCATCGCCGCCGACCGCGCCGTCAACAACGACTACGGCGTCCTGCTGCGCGCCACGACCGTCCACGGCCGCGAGATCGTACGCGGCTCGGAGGCCGGTGACGGCCGCACCGACGTCCTCTCCACCGGCCTGCGCTACCCGAAGGCGGAGACCGGCGACACGGACGGCGACGCGAAGCCGGCGGCGGAGACCGTCTGCATCCAGGTCAGCAACTCCTTCTCCGCCCCCGCCTCCGTCAAGACCACCCCGGGCATGCCCGTCGAGCTGACCATCCAGCTGGTGGACGGCCCCGACGAGGCCTCCGACGCCGCCGCCTTCGGCCTCGGGCGCGGCTGGTGGCTGCTGGCCGCCCTGGCGCTCGTCGGTCTGCTGGCCGGTCTGGTGTGGGGCTGGATCTCGCGCTGGCGCATCTCCGTCTGGAGGACCAACTGATGCGTACCGTACGCACCCTGACCGCCGCCCTGCTGGCCGCGACCGCCGCCCTCGCGGTGTCGGGCACGGCCGCGGCGGCCGCGCCGTCGGCGAGCCCCACCCCCGGCCCGAGCCAGAGCTCCGGCAGCGGTGAGCCCGCCCCGACCGAGGCGGGCACCGGCTTCCGGACCGCCGCCGCGTTCCGCCCCGGCCAGCAGGCCACGGCCGGCGCGTCCACCGGCGACTACCTGTACTGGGTGCTCCCCGTCGACGCGCAGCAGCGCCTCACCGTCAACGCCAAGGTCACGCTGCCCGAATCCGCGTCCCGGCACGGCGCCGCGACCTGGCGGCTCGACGTCTACGACGGACTGCGCCGCCGCCAGGCCTGCACCTACGGCACGCAGAACCGGGCCGCGGCCAGGGAAGCCGCCTCCGTCGAACTGTCCTGCACCCTGCGCACGGTCCGCGCCGCCGCCGAGCCCTGGGCCAACGACCCGCTGCCGGGGAGCTACTACGTCCGCCTCACCGTCACCGACCTCCCCGAGGAGGACCTCGGCCTGCCCGTACGCGCCGCCGTCGAGGCCACGGTGAAGGAGACCGGCGGAGCCAACGCCGTGGACGGCTCCCTCTCCGCACCCCTGGTCCCCGCCACCGTCACCGGACCGCTGCGCGAGCCGGAGGACGGCTGGTCCGGCGGCTGGTGGTCGGACCGCTGGCTGTGGACCGCGGCCGGCGGCGTGCTCGCCGCCCTCGCGGGCCTCCTGGGCTACTCCCTGACGCGCGGCTCGGGCCGCCCGTCCCGGGTCCCGCCGGGCGCCTGAACCGGCAGACGGGCACGGCCGGCCGGGAGCAGTCCCGGCCGGCCGTGCCCGCCGCCTCTAGCCCAGACGGGTGAGCCTGGCCTTGAGCGAGGGCTCGGCCAGGTCTCCCAGCACCGCCACCGGGACGCTCCTCGCCCCGTCCCCGTCGCCCACCGTCAGCACGCCGACCTCGGCGCCGCTCTTCGCGGAGTGCGGAACGCCCTTGCCGCCGACGGCGGTTGCGAGCGAGATGCGCAGCTGCTGGCCCGGTACGCCGACCGTGTTCAGGTCCTTCGTGGCCACGAGCGGGGTGCGGCCACCGAGCCCGTCGTCCACGTACCCCACGGTCTGGCCCTTGCGGACGACCGGGGCCGCCGCGAGTGCCTCCCGTACGGCCTCGATGATCTTCTTGCTGTTCGCCTTCACCAGGACCAGGCTGTTCGCGCCGTCCGGGTCCGGGCCGTCCACGTGCTGGTCCATCAGGGTGCCCAGGATCAGCGGGGTCTGGTCGCCGACGGTCTTGTCGCCGACGGTCTTGTACGCCGCCCACATCAGCGTGCCGCCGGCGGGGGTGCTCGATCCGGTCTTGATGCCCCGGATGCTGAGGCCGTTGCCGGTCAGCAGGTCGTTGTTGTTGTAGATGGGTTCCGGCACCCCCTTGATCGTGGCGTTGGGCAACGCGACGACCGTGCGGAACGCCTCGTCCTTCATGACCGCCTCGGCGAGCTTGAGCTGGTCGGCCGCGGTGCTGACGGTTCCCGCGTCGAGGCCGCTGGGGTCGGTGTAGGTGGTGTCCTTCATCCCCAGGTCCCTGGCGGCGGCGTTCATCTTCTCGACGAACGCCGTCTCGTTGTCGCTGCCCGTGTCCCAACGGGCCAGCAGACGGGCCACGTTGTTGCCCGACGGGATCATCAGCATCTTGAGCATGTCCTGCTCGCTGAACTTCGTCCCGGCGGTCAGCCCCTTGATCCGGGACTCGTGCTCGGCGGTGCCGTCCGCCACGGCCTTCGCGTCGACCGTGATGTCGGGGCCGGGCTCGGCCTTGCGCAGCGGGTGCCCCTTGAGGACCACGTAGGCCGTCATCACCTTGGCGACGCTGGCCGTCGGGACCGGCTTCTGCTCGCCGAAGGTGCCGATGTCGCCGGAGCCGGGGATGCGGACGGCCCCCTGGCCCTTGGCGGGCCAGGGGACGCCGAACTCTCCGGGCAGCGTGTGCACCGTCTCGGCGGCCACGAACCGCGGGGCGGGCAGGGGCCGCAGCAGCTGGGCACCGGCGACGCCGCCGGCGAGGAGCAGCAGGATCGGCGTCCACACCTTGACGCGGCGCACCACGGTCCGGCGGGGGGTCTCGGGCGGGGGCGCGGTGTTGGTGAGCTCGGCGAGCAACTCCATCGGCGCGCCCACCGCTGCCGCGGCCCCGCCGGCCGTCCCGCCCCCTGTGCCGGGGGTCCCGTGGGGTGCGGATGCGCCGGCCTCCGGGGCCTCCGGGGCCGCCGGTGCCGCCGGGGCCTGGGGGCCCGAGGGACGGGAGGCGTCCAGATCCTTCAGCGCTACGAACTTGCTCGTCCGCTCGGAATCGCTCTCGACTTCCCGCGCCCAGGAGGGCACCTCCCGCCCGCCGGCGGCCGTTTCCCCGGCGCCGCCCGCCGATGATGCGCTGCCGGCGGCCGCCTCACCCCCGCCGGCCTCCGCCGCCTCACCCTCGCCGGCCTCCGCCGCCTCACCAGCTTCAGCGGTCTCCGGCCGCGCACTGTCGGCAACTTGCTCGGCCTCCGCCGGCTCCTCAGGTGCCCCGCCCGTGGCTTCGGCGGCTGCCGGGGTGGCAGCGTCGGCTGCGTCCGTCGGTTCGGCTGCCGCCGGGGTTGCAGCGTCCGTTGTGTCCGTCGGTTCGGTTGCGGCCGGGGCGGCGCCGTCGGCTGTGTCCGTCGGTTCGGCTGTCGCTGGGGTGGCAGCGTCGGCGTCCCGCGGGTCGGGTGCCGTAGCGGTGTCGGCGGCCTCGCTGTGCGTTGCTCCGGAGGCGGTCTCGTTCTCGGCCGTGTCCCCGGGCTTGAGGGGGGAGTTGGCCGTCCGTACGGGGGTTTCGGAGTCGTCGTCCTGCGGCTCGGGTGCCGTCGCGGTGTCGGCGGGCTCGCTGTGCGTCGCTCCGGATGCGGTCTCGTTCTCCGCCGTGGCCACGGGCTTGAGGGGGGAGTTGGCCGTCCGTACCGGGGTTTCGGAGTCGTCGGCGTCCGTAGGCTGGGCTCCGTCGGGGCCCTCGGCCTCGGCCGTCGCAACCGGCTCCGCTGCCGTCGGCGAGGGGCCGGTGCCGTCCGGGTTCGCCTGCCCGTCCGCCGCAGATGCCCCTGCGGGAACGGTGGTTGAGGGCGCGCCCTGCTCCGCGCCCTCAGCGCCTGCCTCCACCGACTCGGCGCCGTCCGCCTCCACCGGCTCCGCGTCCGCGGTTTCCTCGCGCTCGACCGCCCCCCGAAGTCCAGCCCCAGCCCCGCCCTCGGCCCCGGCCCCAGGCCCAGCCTCGGCCCCGGCCCCAGGCCCGCCCTCGGCTCCGGCCCCAGGCCCGCCCTCGGCTCCGGCCCCAGGCCCGCCCTCGGCTCCGGCCCCAGGCCCGGCCTCGGCCCCGGCCCCAGGCCCGGCCCCAGGCCCGGCCTCGGCCCCGGCCCCAGGCCCGGCACCGGTCCCGGCCTCGGCACCGGTCCCGGCCTCGGCACCGGCCTCGGTAACGGCACTGGCACCGGCACCGGTTCCGCCCTCGGCACCGGTCCCGGCCCCGGCCCCGGCCCCGGTCCCGGCCTCGGCACCGGTCCCGGCCTCGGCACCGGTCCCGGCCTCGGCACCGGCCTCGGTAACGGCACTGGCACCGGAACCGATTCCGCCCTCGGCACCGGTCCCGGCCTCGGTCTCGGTAATGACCCCGGCCCCGGTCCCGGCCTCGGTAACGGCCTCGGTAACGGCACCGATTCCGGCCTCGGTAACGGCCCCGGCCGTGGCATCGGTCCCGGCCTCGGCCCCGGTTCCGGCCTCGGCACTGGCACCGGCATCGGCACCGGCCGCGGTATCGGCGTTGGGGTGGTCCGCTTCTGCCGTGTCGTTCCGAGGGGGAGTGGACTCCCTCTCCGAGGAACCGCCCGCCACCGATACTGCCTTCATCCCAGCCCCGCCTCGCCCTTCACATCCGGCGGCCGCCACCGTCACACGGTCGCGGGCGGCCTCCCGGTCTTGCCGAATCCGTCCGGCGGTCCCCGCACCGGGGCCCACCGGACTCCTAGATGTCCGCCGTGCCCCCTCCGTTCCGCCCGCCGGATCCTGTGACCGTTCGGTCATACTTCGGCGGCGCGCCCGCACTTCCGCAGCCGGTCGCCGCGCCCGGATCCGTCAACTCCGGCGCCGCCCCCTGCCTTCGGCGAAGCCGAGTCGCGGCACCCGCCGGCCCCCCTGAGCACGGCGCCGCGCACGCGGTGAGTACCGCTACTCATGCCCCCGCCCCACGGCCGCTCGACGATGGACCGCACCACCGCCGCGCCACCCGAACGGGGTCAGTCCATGCTCAGCCGAATCGCCGCCGCCGTCGTCCCCGCCTGCGGGCGGCTCACGGTCACCGCCGACCCCGCGGCGCGGCCCGCCGCGGGCAGCATCTTCGTCGCCAACCACACCTCCCTCGCCGATCCGGCCGTCGTGGTCGCCGCACTGCGCCGGTACGGGATCGAGCCCGTCATCCTGGCCACCAGCGGGCTGTGGCGGGTGCCGCTGCTCGGGGCCGCCCTGCGCCGCGAAGGCCACATCGCCGTCCACCGGGGCACCGAACGCGCCGCCGACTCCCTCGAGGCGGCGGCCGTCGCGCTCGCCTCCGGCCGCAGCGTGCTGCTCTACGGAGAGGGCCGGCTGCCGGGACGCCGCGACGCGGGGGAGTCCGCCCCGGGACCGTTCCGCAGCGGCCTGGCCCGGCTCGCCGCCGCGACGGGAGCCCCCGTCGTGCCCGTGGGCCAGGCCGGCGCACGCCGCCTGTGCTCGGGCAGCCGTGCCAAGCAGCTCGCCGGAGCCGCCACCGCGCCCCTGCGCAGGCCCGGCCTCCACGTGCACATCGGCACTCCGCTCCGCCTCCCGCGCCCGGTGCCGGAGGCGACGGAACGGGCCCGCGAGGCCGTCACCGCCGCCTGGCGCACCGCGGCCCGCGCCCTCGGCGAGCCGGTGTCGGCGCCCGATCAGCGCGTGCTGTGCGCGAGGACCACGTGGGAGACGACCTCGCGGTCGGCGTCGGTGTCGATGAAGGACACCATCAGCGGGGTGCTGCCCGCCGGCCCGCCCGCGGTCGCCCGCAGCCGGTAGCGCTCGACGCGGACGCCGTCGCGGGCGAGCGCGGTGCCGCCGGTGTGCATCGACGCCGGCATGTGGTCGTTGGCGACGCGCAGGGCCGCCGCGCGCCAGCTGCCCGAGGCCTGGTCGAAGCGCTCCAGCACGAACCCCGGTCCGCCGGCCGGCAGCTCGCCGGCCTCACCGACGAGGATCTCCATCTGGAAGGCGACCAGCAGGTGCCCGTACGAGGCGGAGTTCCCGTTCCGCAGGGTGACGGTGAACTCCTGCGCCGCCCCGCCGCGTACGAGGGAGAGCGCACCGCCGCGGGTGTCGACCGCGGCCGTCAGCCGGGTCGGGGCGGGAGGCGGCGTCGTGGCCCGCGTCGTGGGCGGGGCGGACCGAACGCCGGCCGACGCGGACGCGGGCACGGGAGAGGACGTGGACACCGGGGCGGACGGCGAAGGGGACTGCCCGGCCGTGCCCGACGGCGACGCCGGGAGCGGGGCGGTGGCTGCCGCCGGGGCCTTGCCGTCCTTGCCCGCGCATCCGGCCAGGCCCGCCAGCAGGACGGCGGCCGCGGCCGCGGCGGACAGCACCCGGCGGGATGCGGCAGGTACGGGCATGAGAACGGTTCCCCCAAGGTCGGCTGAGCCTGGAACGTAGCAATCCGGCCGAACCGCCGACGAGCCCGGTCGGGCCTCGACCCGGCGACGGTTCGGTCACGGCCGCGAGGGCGGGGCCCGTCGACTCAGACGTTCAGGATCCCCTCCAGGACCGTGACCGCATGCCCGGCCAGGCGCACGCGGTCACCGTCCGGCGTCGCCCGGACCAGCCCCGTCCGCGCGGAGGCCTGCAGGCCGGTCAGGGTCCCGCGGCGGCCCAGCCGCGCCGACCAGTACGGGGCCAGCGCGGTGTGGGCGCTGCCGGTGACGGGGTCCTCGGGGATGCCGTTGGCGGGGGCGAAGAAGCGGGAGACGAAGTCGTACTCCAGGTCCGCCGAGGGGGCCGCGGCGGTCACGATGACCCCGCGCAGTCCCTCGCGCCGGGTCAGCTCCGCGAGCGCCGCGAGGTCGGGCCGGACGGCCCGGACGGCGGCCTCGTCGGGCAGCAGCGTGAGCAGGTCACCCAGCGCACCCGTCCGCAGCGCGGCCTCGGGCCGCGCCCCGAGGGCCTCGGCGAGCCCCTGCGGAACGGGAACGTCCGTGGCGGGAGCGGCCGGGAAGTCCAGCGTGATGCTCCCGTCCTCCTCGGCGCGGGCGGCGAGCATGCCGCTGAACCGGCTCCGGAACCGCACCGGGCCGGTCAGCAGCCCCTGCCCGCGCATCGCGTGGACCGTGGCCAATGTGGCATGGCCGCACAGTCTGGCCTCGACGAGCGGGGTGAACCAGCGGATCTCCCAGTCGGCCTCGTCCCCGGCCGGGAGCGGCAGGGCGAAGGCCGTCTCCGCGTGGTTCACCTCGGCGGCGATCCGCTGGAGCCGCAGGTCGTCCGGCCATTCCCCGGCCGGGAGCAGACAGACCCCGGCAGGGTTCCCGGCGAAGGGGCGGGTGGTGAAGGCGTCTACGATCTGGATGCGCATGCCGCGAACGTAGCCGGGCCAATCGCGCTCCGAGGAAGGCCAATTCCGGGAAAGTGGCCTGCCTGCCGGGCCTCGGGGGCCGGCCGCCCGCTCAGGTCAGGGGCTTCTCGAAGCTGAACGCGGTCACGGCCATCCGCTCGCGGAAGTAGAAGCGGTGGGCGTCGGTCCGCTGGGTGCCGGAGTCGAGGGTCAGCGCGGTGCACCCGGCGGCCCTGGCGTGCTCCTCCAGGTGGCCCAGCAGTGCGTGGCCGACTCCCCCCGAACGGGCGTGGGCGGAGGTGACCAGGTCGTCCACGTACAGCTTGCGCACCATCGAGGTGGTGGCGACGACGCGCCAGCCGGCCGCGCCCACGCACGCACCGTCCGCGTCGTACGCGGCGGTGAAGCGCAGCCCCTGGCCCTGCCCCTCGGCCAGGATGGCAAGGAACAGCTCCTCGGTGAGGTGGGGGCGGAGTTCGGTCAGCACGGGCAGCAGGTCCTGCGTCAGCCGTGCGTCGCCGGGCTCAAGGTCGATGATCTTCATGGGGTCAGCGTAAGGGTGCCTCGTGCGCCGGGAGCGGCGGCCCCGAACGTCCCGGCGGCGCGGCCGGGGCCCGCCGGGAACCGGACCCGCACCCTCAGGCCGCCCTCGGCACGGGCCTGCGCCGTCACCGTGCCGTGGTGGGCCACCGCGATCGAGCGGACGATCGCCAGCCCCAGGCCGTGCCCCTCCCCGACCCGCGGCCGCGCCCGGTAGAAGGGCTCGAAGAGCCGCCCGACGGCAGTCGCCTCCACCGGCGGGCCGGTGTTCTCGACCTCCAGGACGAGGCCGCCGTCCTCCCGGCGGACGGCCAGCAGCACCTCCCCGCCGGGGAGGTTGTGGCCGGTCGCGTTGTCGAGCAGGTTCGTCACCAGCCGGCGCAGCAGCACCGCGTTCCCCGCCAGCAGGGCACCGGCCCCCGGCCGCGTCCGTACGGTCACCCCGCACTCCGCGGCCGAGGCCCGGGCCTCCCGCGCCACCTGCCGGACCAGCGCGGCCAGGTCCACCGGATCGGCGTCGAACTCGACGTGCTCGGCGGCCGCGAGCTCCAGCAGGGCCTTGACCAGGCCGATGTTGCGCTCGTTGGTCTCGCGCAGCATCGGCGCGAGCTCGGCCAGCTCCTCCCCGCTGCTGTCCTCGGCGGCGACCTGCAGGATCGCCCGGGTCGTGGCCAGCGGCGTGAGCAGCTCGTGCGAGGCGTTGGCGGCGAACCGCCGGTGCGCGGCGAAGGACTCCTCCAGCCGTTCCAGCATCGCGTCGAAGGTGTCGGCCAGCTGCCGCAGTTCGTCCTCGGGGCCGTCGGCGTTGATGCGGTAGGCGAGGTCGCCGTCGCGGGCCTTCGCGGCCGCCCGGCTCACCTCGTGCAGCGGGGCGAGCAGGCGCCGGGTCAGGATCCAGCCTGCGCCCAGCCCCACCGCCGTGATGACCAGCACCCCGGCGGTGGAGATGCCGAGCACCGCCGCCCACACGTCCTGCTTCGTACGGACCAGCTTGGTGGTGGCGACGCCCTCGAACCGGGTGCCCTCGGCGGCCTGGCCCAGGTGCGGTGCGGCTACCCAGCCTCCGTGCGCCGGCGCCGCGGTGCCCGCAGGGTCCCGCTGCACGGGCAGGTCGTAGGTGGGCAGGTAGCGGATGCCCACGTAGATGATCGTCACCATCAGCCCGGCGCACACGGCGAGCGCGCCCGCGAAACCGGCGAACAGCCGCCCGCGGATGCCCAGTCGACGCACGCCCGGCCGGCGCCGCCGGCTCACGCTTCGCCGAGGTGGTAGCCGGCGCCCACCGCGGTACGGACGAGCTGCGGCTCGCCCAGCTTCCTGCGCAGCGTGTGCACCACCAGGCGCACGGCGTTGGTGAGGGTGTCGGTGTGCGCGTCCCACGCCTTCTCGAGCAGCTGCCCGGAGCTCACCACCCCGCCGTCGGCCCGCATCAGGAGTTCCAGCACGGCGAGTTCCTTCGGCGTCAGCCGGATCTCCGTGCCCGCGCGCGCGACCCGCCGTCGGTGCGTGTCGAAGGTGACGTCCGCGAAGGTCAGGACGGGCGGGTACGCGATCGGGCTGCGCCGGTACAGCGCCCGCAGCCGGGCCACCAGCTCCGGGAAGTCGAAGGGCTTGGCCAGGTAGTCGTCGGCTCCGAGCGAGAGCCCGGCCACCTTGTCGCCGAGCCGGCCCGCCGCCGTGAGCATGAGGATCCGGCAGCCGGGATCGAGGGTCCGCAGACGCCGGCACACCTCGTCCCCGTGCACCTCGGGCAGGTCCCGGTCCAGTACCACCGCGTCGTAGTCGTCGACGGCCAGCCGCTCCAGCGCGGCCCGCCCGTCGTGCACCACGTCGACGGTCATGGCCTCGCGGCGCAGCCCGATCTCCAGGACCCGGGCCATGTACGCCTCGTCCTCCACCACCAGTACGCGCACGTACCCGCCCCTCCGCTCATCGGTCGGTCCCTGGATATCAGAGCACGCATGTGAGGGGTGTTTGATTCCGGCCCGATGCCCGGCGCCGAGCGAAATGCGGCTCAAATCCCCGGGAATCTAGCGTGGTTCTCCGCTGCCGCGAAACGAATTCGAGCAGTAACCGGAAGGATGAGAAAACGATGAATTTCCTCAAACGGGCCGGGTGGCGGCTGGCCTCCCAGCTGGGCAGGACGGTCATGCTGACCGGGCTCTTCTTCGTGATCTGCACCCTCGTGCTGTCCGGATTCCTCATCCGGGCCGCGGCGGCGCGCGCCGCCGAGAGCGCCAAACAGAGCGTGGGCGCCGTCGCCACCATGCAGCTCGATCTGAACGCCCTGCTCAATTCCGGCAAGGCATCCAAGAACGACGGCGCGAGCCCCGGAATCATCGGCCCCGGCGGAGACCTCCACCGCGATCTCGTCGACCGGATCTGCGCGTCCTCCGTCGTCGCGCAGTGCAACTACAGCACCGACTCCGGCGCCGCGCCCACCGACCGGATGAAGCTCTACAAGCCGGTCCCGCTGCCCGCCGGACAGAAGGACGACGGCCTCGACTTCTTCAAGGCCGAAGGCATCCGCGACCTCGACGCCCTGCCCTCCTTCCGTAACGGCGACGACGAGCTGGTCTCGGGCAAGGGCATCAAGCCGGACAGCGCGGGCGACATGGTCGTGATCGAGGAACGCCTCGCCACCGCGAACCACCTCGCGGTCGGCGACCGGATCAGCCTCCGGGTCGGCAACGCGCCCGCCCCGGGCCAGGAACCGGACCGGCGGCAGTTCGAGTTCGTGGTCGGCGGGATCTACCGGAGCGGCACCCCCGACTCCGGCCGGTACGTCCCCGCGATGATGGACCCCGCCAACCGGATCTACGTGACCCCCGAGGGCGGCAGCCGCCTGCTGGGCAAGGACACCGGAGCCGACGGCGGCGTCGTCAAGTCGGCCACCTTCACCCTGCGCAGCCCCGCCGACCTCGACCGGCTCAAGGCCGACGCCAAGGCAGCCGGGGCGGACCTGAGCGTCTTCCCGCTGACCGTCAACGACAAGGCGTACAAGACGATGGTCGGCCCGATCACCAAGACGGCCTCCTTCGCCACCGTCACCGTATGGCTCGTCGCCCTGGCCGGCACTGCGATCCTCGCGCTGATCGTGGCCTCGAACCTGCGCGAGCGACGCAACGAGCTCGGCATCCTGATGTCGCTCGGCGAGAAGAAGCCGAAGCTGCTCGCCCAGCACCTGGTGGAGGTCGTGGCCTGCGCCCTCGTCGCCATCGGCCTCGCGGCGGCCGGCAGCCGGTTCCTCTCCCAGGCCGTCGGCGACACGCTGCTCGCCGGTGAGGTCTCCTCGGCCCGGGACCAGGCCGCCTCCGACCGGCAGGGACCGGACCCGAGCAACTCAACGGGCGGGCCGAAGTCCCCGGACGGGGACGGGGAGAAGGCCGAACCCATCGACCGGATGGACATCCGCGTCGGCCCTGCGGACATCGGCAGGATCGGCGCGACCGGCCTCGGCATCGCCGCACTCGCCACCCTGCTCCCCGGAGTCCGCGTGCTGCGCCTCACCCCCCGCGACATCCTCTCGAAGGGCAACTGACCATGGCGGCGATCCTCGAACTGGCCGACGTGAGCCACACCTACCGCTCCGGAAACAGCCGGCGCACGGTCCTCAAGGGCATCGACCACGCCTTCGAAGCGGGCCGCATGTACGCGGTGATCGGCCCCTCGGGCAGCGGCAAGACCACCCTGCTGTCGCTGGCCAGCGGCCTGGACACGCCCACCTCCGGCACCGTCCGCTTCGACGGCCGCGACATACGGGAGCTGGGCCTCGGCACGTACCGCAACCGGCACGCCGCGACCGTCTTCCAATCCCTGAACCTCCTGACGTACATGACGGCGGTGCAGAACATCACCTCCGCCATGGAGATCACCCGGGTCAAGGGCGGCGGCCACCGGCGGCGCGCGGTCGAACTCCTCGACCTCCTCGGCATCGACCGGGCCGACCAGAACCGCCGCACCCTCCAGCTCTCCGGCGGCCAGCAGCAGCGCGTCGCCATCGCCCGCGCGCTCGCCTGCGAGGTGGACGTCCTCTTCGCCGACGAACCCACCGGCGCCCTGGACCACGAGACCGCGGCCGGCATCATCGAGGTCTTCCGCACCCTCGCGCACGACGAGGGCAAGTGCGTCATCGTCGTCACCCACTCCCAGCAGGTCGCCGCGGCCTGCGACGAGGTCCTGCGCCTCAAACGGGGCAGGCTCACCCACCGGTAGGCGCAGCCCCGCGCCCCGCGCGTCCGCATGACGGACACCCGCCACGGCTGTCACACCCCCCGCTTACTCTTGATCACGTGAGATCGACCCCTGAAACCCCTCAAGTCCCCGACAGCGACACCCCCGAACGTCCCCTCGCCGAGATCAACGCCGACATCCGCGGCCTCTTCGCCCGCGCCGAAGGACGCCTGTCGGACGCCGAGCGCGTCCGGCACGCGGCGCTCCTGGAGGAGTGGGCCGCGGCGATAAAGGCCTCGGTAGTCCCCGCCGCCTAGCGGCCACGCGCGCACCGCATCCGACACCGTGTCGTGTCGTGTCGGACCGATGAATGCGCGCCCCGGCGGCAGTCTTCCTTACGGGCACCCGCGCCGGCCCCTCCCTCCCGGCGCGCCGCACGCACGAGAAGGTGGACCATGAGCGACCTGCACAGCCTCCTGAAGACCCACGTCGCCGACGGCTCGCTGCCCGGCGCGGTGGGCCTCGTGGCCCGCGGCGAGGACGTCGAGGTCGCGGCCGTCGGCTCCCTCGACACCGCGGGCACCGCGCCCATGGCACGCGACTCCCTCTTCCGGATCGCCTCCGTCACCAAACCGGTGACCGCCGCGGCCACGATGATGCTCATCGAGGACGGCCTGCTCTGCCTCGACTCCCCGGTGGCGCGCTGGCTGCCGGAACTCGCCGCACCGGTGGTCGTCCGCACCCCGTCCTCACCCGTCGACGACGTGGTCCCGGCCGACCGCCCGATCACCGTCGAGGACCTCCTCACCTTCCGGGCCGGATACGGCTTCCCCGCCGACTTCTCGCTGCCCGCCGTGGGCCCGCTGTTCAGCGAGCTGAAGCAGGGACCGCCCCACCCGGGACAGGTCGAGGACCCCGACGCGTGGATGGCGGTCCTGGCCCGCATCCCGCTCCTCCACCAGCCGGGCCGGGCCTGGCTGTACAACACCTGCTCCGACATCCTCGGGGTCCTCCTCGCCCGCGCCGCCGGGCAGTCCCTCCCGGACCTGCTGGCCGAGCGCGTCTTCGAGCCGCTCGGCATGCGGGACACCGCGTTCGCCGTACCGCGGGGACAGCTCCACCGGTTCACCGGCTACTACCGGGCCGCCCGGGACGACGGAGCCCTGGAACTCGTCGACGCACCCGACGGCCAGTGGAGCGCCCTGCCCGCCTTCCCCTCCGGGGCGGGCGGGCTGGTCTCCACCGCCGACGACCTCCTCGCGTTCGGCCGCATGCTGCTCGCGGAGGGCGCGTACGAAGGCGGGCGGCTGCTCGCGCCGGACTCCGTACGGCAGATGACCACCGACCACCTCACCGCGGCCCAGCGTGCGGAGGGCGCGCTCTTCCTGGAGGGCCAGGGCTGGGGGTTCGGCGGCTCCGTCGACGTCGCCCGCACCGACCCGTGGAACGTACCGGGCCGCTACGGCTGGATCGGCGGCACCGGCACCGCCGCCCACGTGGTCCCCGCCACCGGCACGGTCACCGTCCTGCTCACCCAGCGGGAGCTGGCCGGCCCGACCCCGCCCGACATCATGCGGGAGTTCTGGACCCACGCGTCCACGCCCCGCACCTGAGGCCCGCTCCACTCGGCACGCGTAGGGCTGTTCGGGTGAAGCAGCGGAACCCGGCGGGGATTCGGCCGTTGATCAAGACGCTTACCACCGTGCACTCGTGCAACAGAAGGACCATAATGATCAAGAAGATGATGGCCACCGCCGCCGCCACCGCCTCCATCGTCGGCGCGGGTGCGGCCCTTGCCGCTCCGGCCATGGCCATCGGCAACGACCAGGGCGTCACCACCATCAACGGCAACGGTTCGCAGCAGATCTACGGCAACCAGAAGACCCACGGTGACCTGAGCCCGCAGCTCGGCCTGGTCCAGGGCACCCTGAACAAGCCCTGCATCGGCCTGCCGGCGAAGCTCAACGTCCAGTCCGTGGCCGGCCTGCTCAACATCGGTGTCCAGGACGTCCAGGTCCTGTCCAGCCCGCAGAACCAGCAGTGCACCGAGAACTCCACCCAGGCCAAGGGTGACGAGGCCCTCTCGCACATCCTGGACAACATCCCGATCCTGTCGGGCAACGTTTCGGCCGGCAGCTGAGACTATTCCCTCTGCGAGCCGGGGCCCCCGACGCCTGCGCGAGTGCCCGTGGGGCCCCGGCTTGTTCTTCCGCGGATCCACGGGTCCGCATCCGTCCCTCCCGCCGGCGGGCGCCGCCGGCCGCGCGGCCGGCCGACCGGGCACCGGTCCTCACGTCACAGAGCCTCCCGTCCGCGTGGACGGGGGGCTCTGTGGCGTGCGGGCCCCGGTTGCACGCCCGCAGTGCGGGTGTCAGCGTCGGGACATGACCACCGATCCACAGCGCTTCGAGATCCTGCTGGTCCCCGAACACGTCAAGAACCGACCCGGCGGGCCCCGGCCGGAGCGTCCCCTGCGGTCGGCCGTGGTCGAGGCGACCGGCGAGACCGGCGCTTCCGGCTATCCCCGCTACGCCGGGGAGGGCATGGAGGCGGACATCGACCCGGCCACCCGTACGGTCGAGAAGCTGCTCGTCGACGGCTCCGAGCTGGACCCGGGGCTCACCGCGCTCGTCGCCCCCGAGCCCGGAAAGGCGACGGGACGGCGGCAGTAGGGCCCGCCGGTCCGGCCCGGCCGCCGTGCCGCGGCCGCCGTGCCGCGGGCGGCGGGCCGCCTCACCCCGGAACGGCCGCGGCCGCCGGGGCGGAGACGGCGGCCAGGACCGGGACGCCCGCCATCACCGCCTTCTGGGCCGGCTCGGACAGCGGGAGCCTCCCCTCGCGCAGCGCCCGCCCCACGATCTTGTCGACGGCGTTGTGCCGGCCCACGTCCTCCCGTACGTCGACCAGCTCTTCGGCGGCGGAGAAGAGCGCGGGTGCGGTCGAAGACCCGTTGCGCCGCCCGCAGCCGGTCGGGGAGGCAGTCCCGCACAGACCCGCTTTCCGCTCCCGCGGCGACCGCGAGAGCTCCTCGGCGGCTTTGGCGGCTCCTGGCGCGGCGCGTTCGTGGGCGGCGAACTGCTCGTCCACGCCGTCACCGACGGCCCGCCCGGCGAACGCCTGCCGGCTGATGCCGTAGGCGGCGCGGCAGTTCGGGTTCCTCCCCCGCGCGGGGGAGGAACCCGGTCCGCGCGGGGGAGGCGCCGCCGCCCCGGCCGGATCAGGATGAACGCATGACCGGATCAACGAGAACCCAGCGGATCGCCGCGCTCACCGCCTGCGCCGGTGCGCTCGCCTACACCGTCAGCAAGGTGGACCTCGCGCGCAAGGGCGAGCTCGGAATGCCCGGCTTCCCCGCCCCGCCCGAGGCCTACGCCGGGATCGCCGACGTCCAGGCCGCCCAGCTGGGCAACGCCGGCCTCGGCCTGCTCATGGCGGTCACGGCCCTGCTGCTCCTGGGCCCGTCGGCGCCGCGGTTCCTGCGGTGGGGCGCGGTGGCGGTGTCCTGGGCGGGCATCGTGATGGTCGGGGCGGGAGTCGTCGGATTCGGCGCCCGCGCGGCCGGGGTGGCGCCGAGCCTGGGCGCCGTACCCCCCGACACGGCCACCGCGGTCGTGGCGCTCGCGGTCGGCGCCCTGTGGGTCGCGGGCTGGTCCGTGGCCACCGTCGGCGCCATGCGCGCGGCACGCCGCCGCGCGTGAACCGGGCCCCTGCGCCGCACCCCGGACCGCTGTCACCAAGGACACCGGCCCGGCCCCCGCACTGCGGGGACCGGGCCGGACTTCAGGTGGTCAGGTGGGCGTCAGCTCACCTGGACGGTGACGTCGTCCACGACGAAGGAGGTCTGCAGGGACTGGTCCTCCACGCCGTTGAACTTCAGGGTGACGGTCTGGCCGGCGAACTGCGCCAGGTTGTAGGTCTTCTGGACGTAGCCGGAGTTCGCGTTCAGGTTGGAGAAGGTCTCCAGGGTCTGACCGCCCACCGAGACGGTGAACTTGTCGTAGACGACGTTCTCCGTCTCGTCCGTGTCGATGTGGAGGAAGAACGAGAGCTGGTACGAGGAGCAGCCCGACGGGATGGCCAGCGACTGGGAGGCGCTGTCCGTGTGGCCGGAGCCGTACCCGTTCAGCCACGCCATGTAGCTCCCGCCGTGCGGGACCTGGCCCGACTGGTTGGTGATGACGCCCGCGGTCGCGGTCCACGGGCTGCTGCCGCTCTCGAAGCCGCCGTTGGCCACGAGCTGGCGCGGCGTGCAGCCGCCGCTGCCGGTGACGGTCAGGGTGTAGGTGGTGCTGTGGGTGACGGTGCCCTGGCCGGTGACGGTCAGGGTGTAGGTGCCCGGAACGGTGCTCGCGCCCACCTGCACGGAGAGGGTGGAGGAGCTGCCGGACTGGACCGAGGACGGGCTGAGGGTCGCGGTCACGCCGGCCGGCGCGCCCGAGACGGACAGGGCGACGGTCTGGGCGGCGCCGCTCACGGTGGCGGTGTTGACGGTGGCGGAGGTGGAGCCGCCGGGGGCCGTGGTGCCCGCGGACGGGCTGGTGGCGAGGGAGAAGTCCTGCGCGGGCGTCTCACCGCCGACGGCCTGCTTCCAGACGGCGTAGGCGACACCGTCCGCGCTGCGGTCCAGGACCGTCGCGTTGATGTTGTTCGTGGTGTCACAGGAGCTGTGGTAGCAGGAGTCGTACGCCGCGTTGGCGGTGCCGCCCCACTTCGCGGCCTGCGCCGAGGTCTTGCGGGCGCTGGCGCCGGCCGCGTAGCCGGAGGTGGGGATGCCCGCCTGCTGGAAGGAGTAGTCGTCACTGCGGCCCTGGCCCTCGGTGTTCTCCTCGGGCGCGAGGTTCAGCGAGGTCCAGTACGCCTTCAGCGGGGCGGCGGTGGTGGAGTTGACGTTGTTGATGAAGTAGCCGCCGTTGGGCGAGCCGACCATGTCGAAGTTGTAGTAGCCCTTGATGGTGGCCTTCTGGGCGCTGCTGAGCTGACCCACATAGAACTCGGAGCCGTTGAGGCCCTGTTCCTCGTCGGTCCACCAGGCGAAGCGGACGTGCTTCGTCATCGTGGGGTTCTTCTGGGCGAGGACGAGGGCGTTCTCCAGCAGGGTCGCGGAGCCCGAGCCGTTGTCGTTGATGCCGGGGCCGGCCGAGACGCTGTCGAGGTGCGCCCCGAACATGACGACCTGGTCGGTGGGACCGCCCGGCCAGTCGGCGATCAGGTTGTTGGACGGGTAGGTGCAGGAGGAGCAGTTCTGCTCGGTGACCGTGTAGCCGGCGGCCTGCAGCTTGCCCTTCACGTACGCCAGGGACTGCGTGTAACCGGCGCTGCCCGCACGGCGGTTGCCGCCGTTCTGGGAGGCGATCGTGTTCAACTGGGTCAGGTGCGCCTGGACGTTGGTGACGCTGACGTCCGGCGGGTCGTTGCCGGGCTGGGTGCCGCCGACGTTGAGCGCGTAGTCGACGGTGTGGGAGAGGGTGGCGCCCTGCCCCTTGACGACGACGGTGGAGGCGCCGGGCGCCGCGTTCGCGGTGGCGGTCAGGGTCAGGGTCGAGGACTGGCCGGACTGTACGGTCGCCGGGTTGAAGGAGGCGCTGACCCCGGCGGGCAGCCCGGAGGCCGTCAGCGTCACCGACTGGGCGGAGCCGGTCGTGACGGTGGTGCCGACGGTGGTGGTGACCGTACCGCCCTGCTGGACGGTGCCGGAGGACGGGTTCAGGGCCAGCGAGAAGTCGCTGCTCTGGCTCGGGGTGCAGGTCGGGTCACCGGTCTGCGCCGGCACGCTGATGGCGTCCCATGCGGCCTTGGTCTTGGTGAAGAGGTCGCAGGTGGCGTCCAGCGACTTCGCCGAACTGAGCGTCGCCGTCCGGTACTTCTTGTACGACATGCTGCTCGTCTTGAGCAGCATTCCCCCGTAGAAGATCTTGCCGGCGTTCTGGACGCCCACACCGGTCACCGTGGACTGGTTGCAGGTCGGGCTGTTCGGCTTGCCGCCGCCCGGGCTGCTGCCCTCGGCGAGCAGGTAGAACCAGTGGTTGAGCGGGCCGGCGGCCTTGTGCACCTCGGTGCCCGGTATCGCGGAGCTGTAGCAGGCCGGGTCGTTGTTGACGGCAGGCGGGTTGTACATGTTGCGGATCGGGCCCTGGCCCTGGAGGTTGATGACCTCGCCGACCGTGTAGTCCGGAGTGTCGTACGGGGACGGCTCGTTGATGTACGCCTCGGTCAGCGCGCCGAAGATGTCGCCGGTGGCCTCGCCGAGCCCGGCCTCCTGGCCGCTGGTGCCGCCGGGGGTGTTGGTGTCGATGGCGTGCCCGTATTCGTGGGCCACCACGTCCACGCCGGCGATCCACTCGTTGGCGCTGTTGTGCCCGATGGTGACCGAGCTGCCGTCCCAGTAGGCGTTGAGGTCGCTCAGGCCGACCTTGCCGGGGAAGCTGCGGCCGTTGCCGCTGACGCCGTTGCGTCCCAGCCACTGGCCGAGCATGTCCCACTGCTTCTGCGCGGCGAACATCAGGTCCACGCAGCCGGTCTCCTTGCTCGTGGGGTTGCCGGTGCCCCAGGAGTCGGAGGACTTCGTGAACACCGTGCCGCTGCTGTAGTCCGCGCAGCTCAGGCCGGTGCGGTTCGGGTCCCGCAGGGTGTACGTGGAGCCCGAGTTGGTGGTGTCGATGGTCAGGGGGTTCGGGCCGTTCCACTTGCTGTTGCCGCTGCCCGCGACGACGTCGTCGTAGCTGTCGACGAACGCGCCGCTGCGGGCGTCGACGAAGACGTGGAGCTTGCTGGGCGCGGTCCTGGTCCGGCCGGTGAGGACGGTCTCCCAGGCCAGGACCGGCTTGTCGTCCTTGAGCCGAACGACGAGCCGGCTGCTGTCGACCTTGTCGACCGCGGCGAGCTTCGTGCGCGAGGCGGACTCGGCGTCCTTGGCGCTGACCGTGGCCCGGGTGACCACGTCGATCCGTACGGAGGAGGCGGACTGGAGGGCGCGGACCTTGCCCTCGCCGTCCGCGAGCACGACCGCGTCGCCGCCGACGACGGGCAGGCCGCGGTAGCTGCGCTCGTACGCCACCGAGTAGAGGTCCTTCAGCCAGGGGGTGACCAGGCGTCGTTCGTAGCGCTCCTGTGAGGAGTTGACCAGGGAGTCGAGACCGCTGTTGACGGCCTGGTCGGCGGCCGCGACCGCGCGCGCGGCCGGGGTGTCCTTCGGGGACGGTGCGGGCTGCGCCTGCTGCGCCGCCGATGCCGTCCCGGCCAGGGCTCCGGCGAGGCTCGCGGTCAGCGCCATCGCTGCCACGGCCGCCGTCCATCTGGTGGGCTGCAACGTCCACTCCGATCGTGGGGGGTTGGGGAGTGAGGGACCGTTCGCGGCCGAGTATGAGCGTGGACATGACGAGAATGGGACATCCCGGCGGGGATAAGGCCGGGGTTATGGTGCGGTCGCGGCGCGCTGCGTACGCTGCCCGGATGCAGCTGGAGTTGAGGCATCTGCAAGCCGTCTGCCGGATAGCGGAGGCGGGCAGCCTGGGGGGCGCGGCGCGGCGGCTCGGAGTGTCCCAGCCCGCACTGTCCGCCCAGCTCCGCCGCATCGAGCGGGTCACGGGCGGCGAGCTGTTCGTCCGGGGCCGGAGCGGGGTGGAGCCCACGGCGCTCGGCCAGTTCGTGCTCGCCAAGGCGCGCCGCGTGCTCAACGAGATGGACGCCCTGGGCGCGGAGGCGCGCGCCATCACCACCGGTACCCGGCTGCGGCTGGGATGCATCCTGCTGGTCCTGCTCGACGGGCTGCTCGCCCAGACCGACCTGTCCATGTCCGGCCGGGAGATAGCCGTCGACCTGGAGGACTCGGTCACCGCGCTCGCCCGGATGCTCGGCGCCGGACGCTACGACGCCATCGTCTACGGAGAGGTCAACGACCACGAGGTGCCGCTGCCCGAGGGGACCCTCGCGCGCACGCTGGTCTCGAAGGAGCCGTTCTGCATCCGGCTGTCGGCGCGGCACCCCCTCGCCGCGCTCGACCGCATCGAACTCGCCGACCTGGCCGAAGAGTCGTGGATGACGCTGGTGGAGGACGACGACGGCGGCCCCGAGGCCCTCGTCTCCGCCTGCGCGAAGGCCGGGTTCAGCCCGTCACTGTGCTACCGGATCACCGACCGTAAGATGCACTACGACCTCATCGCCGCGGGCCGGGCGATCTCGCTGAGCCAGCCGACGGCCCCGCCGGCGGAGGGTACGGTGATGCGCCCGCTGGCCGGCTCGCCCATCACCGGCCGGATCCGCCTCGCCTGGAACCGCTCCGCGGTCTCGGCCGGGCAGGCGCGGCTGCTCTACCGGGCCGCGGCCCGCGCCTACCTGGCGAACGTGGACAACAACGCCTTCCACAAGGCCTGGTGGGACGCCCACCCGGAGGCGCACCCGGTGATGGACTGAGCCCGCCCCGGCTCAGCCCTGGCGGTGGGCGGTGAGCAGCAGGTACTCCCACTCCATCGCGCCGTCCCGCAGGTGGTCGCGGGTGAGGGCGTCGAGCTCGTCGTCCAGGGCCGCGGCGCGCTCGGGGGTGTCGGCGAGGCTGCGGTAGACGGCGATGGTCGGTCCGTAGCAGGCCTTGAAGAACGCGCGGAAGTCCTCCGGCTGCGCGAACCGGTCCACGTGGACGGTCTCCCGGCGGGCGTCGACGTCGGTGACGCGGTCGCCGAGCAGCTCGTGGACGTGCTCCTCGTCCCCCCACAGCGGCGGCGGCTGCGCCCCGGGCGGCGGTGGGGGTGCGTACGGCTTCATCGTGGCGAACATCCGGCCTATGAAGCCCTCCGGAGTCCAGTTGACCAGTCCGACGGTGCCGCCGGAGCGGCAGACGCGGAGCATCTCGTCGGCGGCGGTCTGGTGGTGCGGGGCGAACATGACGCCGACGCACGACATGACGGTGTCGAACTCGCCGTCCGCGAACGGCAGTGCCTCCGCGTCCGCCTCCCGCCACTCCAGCCGGGCGCCCCGTACGGCGGCCAGGTGCCGTCCGACTTCCAGCAGCTCGGGGGTGAGGTCGGACGCCACCACGTCGGCTCCGGCCAGGGCGGCAGGAATGGCCGCGTTGCCGGAGCCCGCCGCGATGTCGAGCACGCGGTCGCCCTGCCGCACGCCGCACTCGCGTACCAGCAGGCCGCCCAGCTCCGGGATGACGTGGGAGGCGACCGACGGGTAGTCGCCCAGCGCCCACATCGTGCGGTGCTTGGCCTTCAGGGCGCGGTCGGCCTGGACCGCTTCGCTCGGCTCGGTCATGACAGCCGCCCTCCGGGGGGCCTGAACAGTCCCTTTTTTCGAGCATAAGTACCTTTTGCCGCCCCAGCCTGTCGTGCGGCGGACCCGGTTCGGTCAGCTCCGGCTGTTGAGGAACCCGATGGCCACGGCGCCCCACCAGGCGACCTGTGAGACGGTCGCGGACGCGGCGCCCCACGCGAGGAGGGAACGGGTGGCGGGGCGGCCGTCGAGGGCGGCCAGCCGCCGGTGCAGCACGCCGGCCTGGACGCCGTTCAGCGCGAGGGCCAGGACGAGGCAGAGCTTGACGCAGGTCAGCGGCGAGGAGAGGTCGGGGTGGAGGAACGCGCCGCTGGCGATCAGGCCGGCCAGGCCCGCCCAGACCGGCACGTGCAGGGGCGCCGTGAAGCCGACGACCTCGCTCAGGGCCTTGCGGCCGCTGAGCCACAGGAGCCCGTAGTAGTCGATGGCGAGCACCGCGCCGAAGCCGACGACGAGACAGGCGAGGTGGAGGAAGAGCGCCGCCAGGTGGAGGGTGGAGTCGGCCTGCAGATGGACGGCCACCCAGATGCTGGCCGCCCATCCCGCGCACACGGCGAGGGAGGCCACGACGGGGCCGCACCACTGCGGAACCCGGAGCAGATCCGACGGCTGTGCCGGTCTTCGTCGGATCGAGGTGACATCTGCTGTGGACATGGTGCTCCGATGGCGGGGACGCGGTGGTGGGCCCACACCTCTCAGTGCGAGCGAAGGTAAGGCTGCCCTAAGCGTAAGGTTTTCGTCAATGTGATCTCAGAAGTACGTGCCGCGACCCCCGGCCCCTCTCACCAGCGGCGGAGCGGGGCTACCCGAAGTCGCGCGCGAAGCCCTCGCGGAATCCGGGCCGCGCGACCGCCTCCTCGAAGGCGCGGGCGGCGCGCGCCAGCCCGGCCTCGTTCTCCTGGGCGGCGACGAGTTCCGCCAGGTAGGCGGGCAGGCTCAGGCCACGGGCCGCGGCGAGCGCGGTGAGCCGGTCGTGGACTTCGGTGTCGACCTCGACTGTGGTGGTGTCAGCCATGTTCCGAGTATGCGCGCCCGCGAGCGGCCCGGGGGCCGGTTCGCGGACGCGCGGGGGGATCGGCGGCGCGCCGGAGCCGCTACAGGGAGTACGCGTTGACGGTGTCGGTCCCGGCCGGGGGCCTCGGCACGCTGCGGCTCGGCGGCGGCGTGGCGCGGGAGCCCTTCGCCGTCCGGGCCGCCATCGCGTC
Organism: Streptomyces sp. NPDC057010; assembly: GCF_042673805.1. Classification (NCBI taxonomy): domain Bacteria; kingdom Bacillati; phylum Actinomycetota; class Actinomycetes; order Kitasatosporales; family Streptomycetaceae; genus Streptomyces; species Streptomyces sp. NPDC057010. The sequence goes on from NZ_JBHUSC010000001.1 coordinate 378,249, forward strand.
GAACGCCGTCCGCAGGCACGCCACATCTCCCGCGTCCTGTCCCGGCTGGGCCTGCGCGACCGCACGCACGCCGCGATCTACGCCCGCGACCACGGGCTCCTCTAGGCCGGGTCCGGGCGGTGCCGGTGGAGCAGCATCAGGATCCGCCGCACCTGCGCCGTGTCGTACGTCCGGGGGCGCGGGTCCGCCGGCAGGGTCGCGAGCAGCTCGGCGGCGTAGGCGTCTCCGAGTTGGGCGAGCAGCCGTGGCACGTCCAGCAGGTAATCGCCGAAGACGTACGGATCGAACACCGGGAGCAGGGCGCGGAGGAGCCCGGCGGCGCCCGGGTCGCCGAGGCCGACCAGACCGCGGGCCGCCGCCACCCGGCGGTCGTCCGACACCCCGGGGTGCAGGGCCAGTTCGTGGAGTACGGGGGCGGCCCGGTGATCTCCCGAACCGGCGAGCGACACGGCTGCCTCCAGCCGGGCCGCGACGGGAAGGTCCGGGGACCCGGTCATCGCATGCAGTTGCTCGGCGCCCTCGGGCTTGCCCAGCGCGGCCAGTGAAGCCGCCGCTCTCACACGGGGGAAGCTGCCGACGTCCGGATCGCGGGAGAGGGTGAGGAGCAGGCCGGGACCTCGTGGGTCCGCGAGCTCCACCAGCTTCTCCGCCGCATCCACGCGATGGTGCTGGGCACGGGGGCTCCCGCCCGACGACTCGCCCTGCTCCGAGGCGAGTACGTGGAACACCTCTACGGCCCGGGCCTTGTCGAACGGCACCAGTGCCTCACCGGCCGCCAGCCGGGCCGGCCCGGCCGTGCCGGGGGCGCGGCCGAGGGCGTGGAGCCGCTGCGCCCCGCGGGGGTCGCCCGCGGAGGCCAGTACTCCGGCGGCCCTCACGCGGAGCTGGATGCGGATCGTCGTGTCCAAGGAGAGGGCGTGGAGCAGGTCCGGGGCGTGAGGGGCGCGGAGTCGGGCGGACAGAGCGGCAGCATCGACGCGGTAGTGGTCGGGGGCCCGTGAGTCGAGGGCGAGTAGACGGAGCACGCCTGTGGCGCGGGGGTCGTGGAGCCCGGCGGACAGCGTGGCAGCCTCGAGGCGGTAGTGGTCGCTGATCTTCGGGTCGAGGGCGAGCGCATGGAGCACGTCCGCGGCGCGGGGGTCGCCGGTCCGGGCCGACAGCGCCGCGGCCTCGGTGCGGATCTGGTCCAAGGCGCCCGCGTCGCGGGAGAGCGCTGCCAGCGCTGCGGGGCCCCGGGGGTCGCCGTGCCTGACCAGGGCCTGGGCTGCCCACAGGCGGTCGAAGTCCCAGTGCCCGCGATCCGACGGCCCGGTGAGGGCGTGGAGTCGGTCGAGGCCCCGGGGATCGCCGAGCCGGGCCAGGGCCTCGGCGGCCTTCCAGCGGTGAGTGTTGTCCGGTACGGGGAACGAGTACGCATGGAGGGACGCGGCGACCGAGGCGACCACCTCTTCGGGCAGCCGCGTTCCCATGGCGGCGAGGGAGGCGATGAACTCCCAGCCGGGCAGCCCGCCCCGCCTCGCCAGTCGCTTGAGCGGCGACCGGCGCAGGGTGAGGCCGGCCTCGTGCGCGGCGTCGAGGAGGAAGCCGGCGTACGAGAGGTCGGCGGGCGGCTGCCAGTACGGGAAGAACCACACGCGCGGCCTGACTCCCCGCGGCGTTCCGGTGGTATACGCGGAAAGCGGTATGGCCGGCCCGCACATGCCGCGCTGGTGGAAGGCGCGCCGGATGGCCCGGACGCCCTCCTTCGGGTCCTTCATGATGTGCCGGGCGGCCAGGTGCTCCAGCAGCGTCTGGTGGAGGAAGACGAGATCGCCGCCGCGGTGCATCAGCAGGCCGCTGCGCCGGGCGGCGGTGTCCAGGAATGCCCGCCACTCAGGCTCGGGGACCTGCGGGGGCCGTTGGGCCTCGGGCAGGGCGCACAGGAAGTCGATCGCGGGCGCGGTGTCGCCGGCGAGGCGTGCGGCCGCGAGGTGGGCGATGAGATCGGGGAGGTGGCCGAGGACCTCGGGCAGGCCGGCGACGGGCCGGGGGAGGAGGTGCGGCGCGCCGGTCCGGTACTGGTGGCGGTGGAGCAGCTCGACGAAGGCGCGGTAGACCTGACCGCGCCCGGCCGGCAGCGGCTGATCCGGTGCGGCGGCGTGGAGTTGGCAGAGCATCGCCGTCATCAGCGGTACGTGGGCGAGCGCCGCCAGCCGGGTCTGCTCCAGCGCCCGCAGGAACCGCCGCGTCGTCCCTTCGGGGTCCGGAACCTTCAGGCACCGGAACCAGCTCTCGGCGACGAGCGGCAGGTCCGCGGGTCCGAAGGGCTGGAGTTCGTAGCGGGGGACTTCGGTGCCCAGCAGGTCGAGTTCCCCGCCCGGCAGCGGGCGCGTGGCGACGACGAACCGGTACAGGCCGGAATGCTCCCCGCGGGAAATCTGCGCCAGGCGGCGCAGCACCTTGTGCCGGGCGGCCCCGTCGGTGACCTCGTCGAGCCCGTCGACCAGGACCAGCCAGCCCGCCCCCGGCTGCGGCTCGGTGGCGAAGAAGGCCTCCGGCAGCTTCTCCACCAGGCCTTCGAGCTCCAGGTTCACGGAAGCGGCGATGGCGTCCGCCAGGGGGGCGTGGACCAGGGTGGCGGCCGGAACCAGCACGGGCACCCGTCCGCCGCCCCGCCCGTCCAGCCACTGCTCGGTTCCGCGGCGGAGCCAGGTGCGCAGCAGGCTCGACTTGCCGCCGCCCGGCCCCGCCAGGACCACGCACGAACTCCCGCCGGCCAGGAGGTCGTCGGCGGGCAGGGAGCCCGCCTCGGACACGTGCTCCCACGGCTGCACGCGCTGGCTCAGATAGACGGCCGAGAGGGGCGGCGCGATGCCCGGCAGCACACCGGCGTAGGGGTGCTCGCGCGCGGCGTCGCGGGCGGCGGTGAGGTAGCCGTCGATGCGGCGCGTGCGCACGTCCGCCCGCGCCCGCAGCCGGCGCAGCTCCACCAGGGCCGGCCCGGTGACCCCCAGGGTGTGGGCGAGGAGGTCGAGCGTCGTGGGGGTGGGCACGGTCTTCCCGTTCAGGATGTTGCTCAGCGTCGAAGGCCCGATGCCCGCCTCCCGGGCGACTTCGCTCTGCTTGCGGCCGGCCAGCGCGGAACGGATCCGGGCGATCAGCTCCTCGTGCGCGCCCCCGGGGCCCGCACTGCGCACAGCGTCCACCCGCACCTCTCCCGACCAGGCCTTGCGTTCCGGTTCACATCACCCCTGTGAACGCCTCCCGAGGCTATCCCTGGTACTCGCGGGCCGGCCGGCCGTTGCCGGAACCGACACCTTCGGAGTACGAGGAGTACCCACCGTGAATCCCCAACTGGCGTTGATCGCCGCACCTTTCGTCCTCGGTCTGCTCGTGCGCCTCGTACGCGGGAGGCGCCGCGCGCCCGCCGCTCTGGCGTGGGGTCTGCGTGACCTGGTCACCCTGCGGATGGTCCTGCGCGACACCGACCCGGAGCAGCGTGCCGAACTGCTCGACGCGCACCGGGCCTGGCGGGACGAACCCCCGGCCGGCGGCGGGCGCCCCCGCGGGACACGGCGCCGCGGCTGAGACGGCGCGGGTGAGGGGGCGGCCGGGGCACGGTCGCCCCCTCGTCGGGTCGGTTCGCGTCAGTTCGTGTCCGCCGCCCCGGCCGGTTCGAGCAGTCGCCGGCGCAGGGCCTCGACGAAGGCCTCGTCCGCGCCGAGCAGTTCTGCCGCGTAGTCCCGTACGGATCCGTGCTTCTCGGCCAGCGCCGCGAGGAACAGGACCATCACCTCGGCGGGCGCCCTCCCGGTTCCCGGCCAGATCGTCCCCCGCTCCGGGTGGTCCGCCCGCCAGTCCGCGACGAGGCGCTCGGTGGCGAGCCCGGTGAGCGCGAAGTCCTCGACGATGACCTCCTCGGGTACCCCGAGCAGGGCCAGGACCAGCGCCGCGAGCAGCCCCGTACGGTCCTTGCCGGAGGCGCAGTGGAAGGCCACCGGGCCCTCCTGCTCCGCGATCACCCGCAGCGCGGTGCGCAGTTCGGCGACGCCGTCGTGGGCGACCTCCATGTACCGCTCGGCGAGGTAGGGGCCGGTCTCGACCTCCGGGCCCAGCGACGGCTGGTCGTACGGGCGGTGCTCGATGCTGAGGTTGTGGTAGGTGAGGGACGGGTGCTCGGGGACCCGCCCCTTCGCGTCGATCTCCCAGGGGTAGCGCAGATCGATGACCGCTTCGACGCCCAGCTCCAGGAAGCGCTCCCAGTCCTGGCCGCGCAGCTTGCCCAGGGAATCGGCACGGTACAGCCGGCCCCAGCGCACCGCTCGGCCGTCCGCGGTCGTGTAGCCGCCCAGGTCACGGAAGTTGTGCAGTCGTTCGAAGGATATGTGTCTGTTCACACCACGGACTCTAGGCGGGAGGGTCAGCCCGCCCACCGTCCTGTGAGGAAAGTGATCGCGACGGTGGTGGCGAGGGGTGCCGCCACGCAGACGTACGCGCTCTGCACGGCGGGCCGCCGCAGGCTCCAGGCGGCCAGCCCGGTCCACAGCGGCCACCACAGCAGGGTGGAACGGGGGACCGAGGTGTACCAGTAGGAGGTGCCCAGCGCCCACAGGGTGAGGCCGATGTAGAGGGCCTCGGGCAGGCGGCGGCGCCGTACGAGCAGGACCAGGAGGGCGGCGCCGACCAGCATGGCCAGCAGTTCGGCCTGCCACATCAGCGCGTATCCCGTGGGCTGGACGTGGCCGAAGGCGGCCTTCCAGGTGTTGGCCCAGGCTTCCCACGGCGCGTGGAACTCCCGGTACCAGCCGCGTTCCTGGGCGTGTTTCCAGGCCGTCCAGTCCCCGGTCCACGTGTACAGGTACCAGCTGTAGAGGGCCGGGGAGAGTACGGGCAGACACAGCCAGGGCGCCGCGTGCCACGCCCGGCGGCCGCGGGCGGTGAGGACGAAGTGCAGCGCGAGCGCGGCCGCCAGGAACAGCCCCGTGACCCGCACCGAGCAGGCGAGACAGGTCAGGACCGCGGCCGCCGGCCAGTTCTGCCGCCGGGCCGCCAGCCAGGCGGGCAGGGCCAGCGCGAGGAACAGCGCCTCCGTGTAGCCGGCGGCGAGGAACACGGCGCACGGCGAGAGCAGGAGGAACAGCACGGCGCGCCGGCCCGCCTCCTGATCGGGCGTCAGGAGGCGGGCGATCCGGGCCAGTGCCAGGACGGCGACCGCGCCCGCCACGAGGGAGATCAGCGCTCCGGCCGCGGCCCAGTGGGGCACGACCGCGTGGACGGCGCGCAGGGTGAGCGGAAATCCGGGGAGGAAGGCCTCCCGGTTGTCCCAGCCGGCCGTCCAGGGCCCGGCCCCGCCAGGGAAGTAGCCGTCCCTCGCTATGTGCAAGTAGTGCCACCAGTCCCACTGGCGCCAGGGCGAGAGGAAGGAGGAGGGCTGCCGGGTCCGCCCGTCGGCGGGGAACAGCCAGCCGACGCACCCCGCCGTGCTCCAGATGCCGAGGCGGGTCAGCAGGTAGAGCCACAGCACCTCGCGGTCCGCGCGGCCGGGGTGGGGGAACACCCGGCGCACGGCTGCGGGCGCGGGCAGCGGCGCGGCCGGCCTCTCGACCGGCCGGCCGGGGGCGGAAACGGGCATGGGGGATCTCCTGATCGGGCCGAGGGCGTGCGCAACCGCCGGCCGTGGTCCGGGCCGGTGTCGCGGAGGGGAAAGGGGAAAGGCGTTACCGGGGCAGCTGCGTCGTGCCGGTGGCGGGGGGCGTGGGGGTGGTCGTGGTGGTGGCGGACGCGCCCGGGCCGGCGGGCTCCGTCGACGTCCTCGCGGGGGCGGTCGGCATGGGGGACGGCGGCCCGGGAGAGGGGGTGGTGGCCGGGAGCGTCGGGCGCGGGTCGGCCGGCAGCAGCGAGGCCAGGGCCGTACCGGATCCGGCGAGGACGAGGAAGCAGGCGACGGCGATGCCGGCGATCCGGCGGCGCCGGGCCCGTTCACCGCGCCGGGCGATGACGGACACGGGCGGCAGCCCGCTCCCGTACCGTCCGGCGGAGGCGGCCTCCCGGAACAGCGACCGCAGCGGATCGTGGTCGTGGGAGTCAGGCATCGGGCGCCTCCTCAATGCGGGGGTCCTGCAGATGGCGGGAGAGGGCGGCCCGCCCCCGGGACAGGTGGGTCTTGACCGTGCTCGTGGACAGGGAGGTCTCGGCGGCGATCTGCTCCACCGTCAGATCGCACACGTAGTGCAGGGTCATGGTCCGGCGCTGTTTGAGGGGCAGTTGCCGCAGCGCCTCCACGAGGGCGACGGCCTCGGGCCCCGGCCCCTCGACGTGACCCGCAGGAGCACTGCGCTGCCAGGCGTCGGCGGTCCGGCGGCGCACCCGCCACCGGCTCACCGCGAGCCGCCACGCCACCGTACGGATCCACGCCTCGGGCCGGCCGTCCCGGTCCAGCTGCCGCCGCCGGCCCCACCCCTTGACGAACGCCTCCTGCACCACGTCCTGCGCCTCGTGGTGGTCGCCGAGCATCACGTACAACTGTCCGGTCAGCCGTCCCGCCGCCTGCGCATAGAACTGTTCGAACTCCTCGACGGTCAAAAATCACTCCCGGATCCATGTGTCCCTCTCACGGGGCATACGCCTGCCACCCCGGATCCGGTCGACACCGGACGGCGGAAAGTCCTGTGAGTGCCGTCACAGGTCGGCCCGGTCGGCCCGGTCGGTCAGGGCGACTCGCTGAGTACGGACAGCACGTTTCCCGCCGGGTCCTTGAACCAGGCGATGGAGGGCATGTCGCCGTCGCCCCTGACGATGCCCTTGGCGTCCGCGTCGAAGCCGGGATAGCGCTCGAACGTCACCCCGAGGGCCGTGAGTTCGTCGACGCTCTTCTCCACGTCGGCCACCGGGAAGTTGAGGACGGTGAAGTCCGCGGCCCGGTGGTCGTCCTTGGGGTACAGCAGCACGTTGCCCCCGCCGCCGAGGTGGAGGAACAGCATGCCGTTCTCCTCCGTGACCCGTAGCCCGAGCGTTCCGCCGTAGAACTCCCTTGCCTTCTTGACGTCGTCCACCGAGTAGCCGCTGAACGCCTTCGTCTCCTGGAACATGATCACTCCCATCGCCGCAGCGGTCCCCCTCCCATCCTCCCCGGGCCCCGACGGGGTCGCATGTGCCCGACGGTGATAGGTAGGAAATCTCCTACGTTTGACGCGTAGGCAATCTCCTACCTATCGTGGGTGGCATGAACATCACGCACGCCTCCTTCGTCACCCTCCCCGTCGCCGACCAGGACCGGGCCCTCGCCTTCTACACCGACGTGCTCGGCTTCGAGCTGCGGACGGACCGCCGGGTCGGCCCCGTGCGCTGGCTCCAGGTCGCCCCCGAGGGCGCGCAGACCGTCTTCACCCTCTCCGGCCCGGGGATGGGTGATTTCACGCCCGGCTCCGCCCGGGGGATCATGTTCGTCACGGCCGACGTCGACGCCGACTGCGCGCGGCTCGCGGCAGCCGGTGTCGAGGTCGAAGGGCCGGACGACGCCCCCTGGGGGCGGATGGCCGGTTTCCGCGACCCCGACGGCAACGGTCTGATGCTGCTCACGGAGAAGGAAGGCTTCTAGCCCCATGGTCACGACGGGTGCCGGTGCCGGTGCCGGCGCCAGTGCCGGTGTCGCGGAGGACCGCGTGTTCGCCGCGCTCGCCAACGGCACCCGCCGCGAAGTCCTGCGCCTGCTGCGCGAGCGCGGCCCGCAGCCCGTCCAGTCCCTCGCCGACCACTTCGACATGCGCCGTCCCAGCCTCTCGGAGCACCTCAAGGTGCTGCGGGAGGCCGGGCTGGTCTCGGAGGAGCGTGCCGGCCGGCAGCGGATCTACCGCCTGGAGGCCGCGCCGCTCGCCGAGGTGCAGGACTGGCTGCATCCGTACGAGCGGTTCTGGCGCGACCGGTTCAAGGACCTCGGCCGGCTCCTCGACCGCATGCCCGACGATGAGACATGACCACCGACTCAGGCTCCCACCCGGACCCGGACCCGGACCCGGACCCGGATCCGCGCTCCGGCCCCGCGCCCGACGACGACCTCACCACCGTCCGGGTCGACCAGTTCCTGCCGCACCCGCCCGCCAAGGTCTGGCGCGCCCTGACCGAGCCCGAGCTGATCGCCCAGTGGCTCATGGTGTCGGACTTCCGCCTGGAGGTCGGCCACCGCTACACGATGACCACACTGCCGCGCCCCAATACGGGCTACTCCGGCACCACCGCGGCCGAGGTCCTCGCCTACGAGACCGAGCGGATGCTGTCGGTCCGCTGGCGGGACGCCGACGCCTCCGCCGGCGGCACAGCCGACTGGACGATCACGTGGACCCTCGAACCCGAGGGCCGCGGCACCCGGCTCTTCCTCGTCCACGAGGGCTTCGATCCGGACGACCCGGCGCAGATGGCGGCCCGCACGATCATGGGCAAGGGCTGGCGCACCTTCGTCATGGACGCGCTGCGCGCCGTCGTCGACCGGCTCTGAGCCACCGCGACCCGCCGGCCCTCAGGGGCGCGTGAGCCGGCGCGCCGTCGCGACGAGGGCTTCGCGGCGCGGGTCGAGGCCACCGCGGGCGTCGAGCGCTTCGGGCACGAGGATGCGCGCGAGCTGGGGCAGGGTGAACCAGCTGCTGATGAGCGAGACGAGGGAGTGCAGCAGCTGCGCGGGGGGCACCTCGGCCGTGAGCGCGCCGCGGCGCTGGGCCTCGGCGATCGCGGCGATCTTCTCGGCGTAGTGGTCGGTGCGCTCGCACTCGGCGACGACGCGGTCCTGGCACATCAGGCCCTCCCAGGCCAGCAGGCGCAGGAAGTGCGGGTGCTCGCGGTGGTAGTCGTAGGTGCGGCCCGCGTAGTCGCCCAGGTCCTCGGCCTGTTCGGGGGTCATGGGGACGGCGGTGGCGAGCTTGGCGAGCTCCGCCTCCAGCACCGCCACGAACAGCTTCTCCTTGCTGCCGAAGTACTGGTAGATCCGCTCCTTGTTGATCCCGGCGCGGGTGGCCACCCGCGCGACCCGCGCGCCCTCGGGGCCGTGTTCGGCGAACTCCTCGACGGCTGCGTCGAGGAGGAGCTGCTTGGTGCGCGCGGTGTCCCAGGCCATGCGGCCATCCTACGTTATTCCCAACCGTGTGGTTGGAATTGTGTCGCGGGCTGTGCCAGACTCCAACCAGAAGGTTGGAGATTTCGCCGTCCAGCCCGCGCTCACCAGGGGGTACTCATGTCCGCACACGCCGTTCCGTCCATCCACCGCCGCGCGCTGATCACCTGGGTCGCCGTGTACCCGACGATCACGATCGTGCTCGCCCTGCTGCGCCCGGTCCTGAAGGACGTACCGCTGGTGCTCCAGACACTGGTCCTGACCGCGATCGCCATCCCGATCGTCGTCTACGTCCTCGTCCCGGCCCTGATGAAGGCCAACGCCGCCCTCACCGCCCGCCGTTCACGCTGACGCGGCAGACGGGGGGCCGGCGGCCCGGCAGCACAGGACGGGGACGCGCTGCACGAGGTTGTTGCCGAAGCCGCCGCGGTTCCACGGCTGGTGGAGGGGCTGGACGCGCCCGTCGGCATCCGTGGCCCGCACCACGAGGGTGTGCGTGCCGGGAGCTGCCGTCCAGCGGCACGTCCAGGACTGCCAGGCCCACCGGTGCGCGCCGGGTGGCGTCAGGTCGGCCCCGGTCCAGCCGGCGCCGTCGTCCGTGCTGACCTCGACCCGGGTGACGGGCCCGCGCCCGGACCAGGCGCGGCCCTCCAGCCGTACGGGACCCGGTCGCACCACGCGGGTGCGCGACATGAAGTCGGGGAACCCGGGCGGGACCATCAGGGCCCGTGGCGCGATCCGCGTCACGGGCTCGCCGGGCCCGTCCGGATCGTCGCCGGGCAGCCGGTACCGGTAGGCCACGGACTGCTGGAACCCGGTGAACGGGGCGTCGGTCAGGGTGATGTCGCGCAGCCACTTCACATGGGCCATGCCGTACCAGCCGGGGACCACCAGCCGCAGCGGATACCCGTGCTGCGGTGGCAGGGGCCGGCCGTTCATCGCGTAGGCGAGCAGCACCCCGGGCTCGTCCCCGGTGGCGACCGGCAGCGGCAGGCTGCGCCGGTAGTCCTGCTCGACGCCGCGCTCCACCCCGTGGTCGGCGCCGGTGAAGACGGCCTCGACGGCGTCCGCCCGCACCCCGGCCTCGGCCAGGACGGTCCGCAGCGGCACTCCCGTCCAGTCGGCGGTGCCCACCGCCTCGACCAGCCAGGGCTGGCTGACCGGCCGGGGGGACAGCAGGGCCCGGCCGTTGCCCGCGCACTCCATGGTGACCCGGGTGGTGACGGCGGGGAACCGGCCCAGGGCCGCCAGGTCCAGGGCCAGCGGGGTGCGGACGAGGCCGCCGACGGAGAGGGTCCAGCCTTCGGCTTCCGCGAGGGGGATGTCGTAGTGGACCAGTACGTAGTGCAGCCCGGGCGGCGTGACCTCGTAGCGCAGGGCCTCCAGCGGCAGCCCGTGATTGCGGGCCGCGAGCGCCAGCTCCTCCCGGCTCACCCCCTCACCGGCGGCCGCCACCCGCCCCGGGGTGCTGACGTCGCTCAGGGACGGCTCCACGCTCCCATCGTCCCCCCTGCCCCCCGGCCCGGCACCTCACGGGCACCGGCCTCCCACGGGGGCCGTCTGCTCTGCTCCGAACGAGTTCTCTTGGGGAGCCCGTTCGGCCGCAGAGCCGAGTTCATGATCATCATTTTGGCTCCCGATCGTTTTGATGCTGCCAACGGGCCGTGCGAGATCCGGGAGGGCTGTGTGGCCATGCCACAGGTAGGACGCAAGCAACTGACCAAGGCGTGGGGCGTGGTGGCCGCCGTCACGGGCGCCATGCTGGTGGTCGCCGCGGCGCCGGGCCGGGCGCACGACGCGGACGGCGCGGCAGGGGAGTCCGCCGGTGCGCGGGACGCGGCCGTCACCCTGCTGGTCGGCAGGGCGCTGGACGAGGGCGGCCACACCGGTGCGGCGGGGCTCTGCGCCGTGCACACCTTCCGGCCCGGGCTGTGCACCGGCTGGCACGAGCAGCGGGTGCGGGCCACCGCCCGGGGGAGCGGGGCCGTACTACGCGAGCCGCCCCTCGGCGACGCGGCGCGCGCCGCCCGCGCCGCCGCGCTCCCCACGGACGCCGACGCGCCGCTGGAGATCGCCCTCGCCGACCCCGGACGCCTCACCGACGTGACCGTCAGCGACGCGCACGGCCGCCTGCTGGCCGGCGAACTCGGTCCGGACGGCGGGAACTGGCTGAACACCGAGCCGCTCCGGGCGGGCGAGACCTACACCGTGCAGGTCGGCGCCCAGGACGCGGCCGGGACACCGGTCGGCGTGACCATGGCGTTCCGGACCGCCCCGCCCGCGGCGGACGGCGGCCGGCTGACCGCCGAGTTCGGGCCCCTCCCCGGGACGTACGGCGCGGGCGAGATCGTCACGGCCGACCTCAGCCGGCCGGTCCCCGCCGACGACCTCCCGGCCCGCGCCCGGGTGGAACAGGCCCTGCAGGTGACCTCGGAGCCGCACGTCGAGGGAGCCTGGCACTGGGTCGACGACTCGACCCTGCACTACCGGCCGCGCACGTACTGGCCCGCCCACGCGGTGGTGCGCGTGCGCAGCGGTCTCGACGGGGTCGAGGTCGGGGAGCAGGGCTACGGAGGACCGTCCGAGGGCGTCGATTTCACCATCGGGGACCGGATCGAGGCCGTCACCGACTCCGCCGCCCACGAGATGACCGTACGCCGCAACGGGCGGGTCATCAGGACGATCCCCGTCACCACCGGGAAGGCCGGATTCCGCACCCGCTCCGGCATCAAGGTCGTCCTGCGCAAGGAGCCCAAGGTCCGGATGCGCGGGGACACCGTCGGGATCAAGCGCGGCACCAGCGAGTTCTACGACCTGCCCGTCCTCTACGCGACCCGCGTGACGTGGAGCGGTGAGTACATCCACGCCGCACCCTGGTCGGTCGACGCGCAGGGTGAGGAGAACGTCAGCCACGGGTGCACGGGCATGAGCACCGAGGACGCCGCCTGGTTCTTCGAGACGGTCCGCGAAGGCGACGTCGTCGAAGTGGTCAACAGCGGCGGGGAGAAGATGCCGCCCTTCGCCAACGGATTCGGTGACTGGAACATGGACTGGCGGACCTGGCTGGCGGGCAGCGCCCTCGCCGGCGCCCCCGCGCACCCGCACGCCTCCCCGCCCTCCCCGTCCCGGCTGGCCCCGACGACGTGATCCGCCAGCGCAACGAAATCCGAAGCAACAGCCTGTCGAAACTGGCGAACTGAGCCTGGAAGGAAAGGTTCACCAAAAGAAACCGAAGAGTAACCCTTGTGTCCCGCTTCTGCCGTGTGCATGATCATGCACCGGTACGCGGTGGTCAGAAGGGGCAGTCAGTGGGCAAGAGGGCCAACAACGACGGAGGCGGCCTGCGCGCCGGCTCCCTCGGGACGTTCGACTCCGTCGTCATGGCGGTCGCCGGCTGCGGACCGGCCTACACCGTCGCCGCGACCCTCCCCGTACTCATCGCCACCGTCGGCGTCGCCGGGCCCGCGGTGCTCCTGTACTGCGCGCTGCCGATGATCGGCATCGCGCTGGCCTTCCGCCACCTGGGCCGCCTCGACGTCAGCGCCGGAGCCAGTTACGCCTGGGTGGCGCGCGCCCTGCACCCCTTCCTCGGCTTCCTCAGCGGCTGGGCGCTCGTCGTCGCCGCGACCGCCTTCCTGGTCTCCGCCACCCTCCCGGCCGGCAGCGCCACGCTGGCGCTCATCAGCCCCGACCTGGCCGCGGACACCGGCCTGGCCACGGCCGTCGGCGCCGGCTGGTTCCTGCTCATGGCGGGCGTGGTGGCACAGGGCGCCCGCATCGGCCCCTATGCCCGCCGCATCCTCACCGGCGTGCAGCTCGCCCTGCTCCTGGCCTTCGCCGTCGCCGCGCTGGCCAAGGAGGGGCACGCGGCGGAGTTCTCGCTCTCCTGGTTCGGCTTCGGCCACTTCGACGCCTCGCACGGCTTCGTCGCCGGCGCGCTGATCGCGGGCGTCAGCTACTGGGGCTGGGACGTCTCCAGCAACCTCAACGAGGAAACCCGCACCAGCCGACGCTCCTTCGGCCTCGGCGGCCTGATCGGCGTCGCGCTCTCCTTCGCGGTCTTCGTCGTCTTCACCGTCGCGACCAACATGCTCATCGGCGCGGACGCGGTACGGAAGAACCCCGACAACTTCCTCTCCGTGCTCGGCGACGCCGTGTGGCCGGGCTGGGGCGGCCGGCTGCTCGTCCTCGCCGTCATGCTGTCCATGATCGCCACGCTGGAGACGAGCCTCCTCCAGGCCACCCGCACGCTCTTCGCCATGGGCCGCGACCGCACCGTGCCCGCCGCGTTCGGCCGCATCCACCGCGACTGGCAGACGCCCGCCGTCGCCACGGCCACCGTCGCGGCCGTCGCCCTCCTGCTCGTCACCCTCTCGGCCACCGCCGGCTCGGGCGCGCAGTTCGTACGGGACGCCGTCAGCGGCATCGGCCTGCACATCGCCTTCTACTACGCCCTCGCCGGCCTCTCGGTCGTCGTCGCCTACCGCAAGGTGCTGTTCCGGTCCGCGGGCACCTTCCTCTTCATCGGGCTGTGGCCGCTCGGCGGAGCCCTGTTCATGATCTGGATCTTCGTCATGTCGGTGCCGGAACTGACCGGCAGCGCCCTCGCCATCGGCCTCGGGGCCCTCGCGCTCGGCCTGATCCCGATGACCCTCTCCCGGCTCCGGGGGGTCTCGTACTTCCGGCCGCGGCCGCTGGACCCCGAACAGGCCGACGCCGTGGACGAGTTGCACGGGGGAGCGGCCGCCACCGGAGGCCTCGCGGCCGACGGACGGCGGGACGGGATCCTCACCGACTTCTGACGCGGCCGATTCCCCGGGGCGCGCGTCCCCCATCGAAGAGAACCGAATCGAGGAGTGTGCATGGCGGCCTGGCTGCGCCGGCGTTCCGGAGCGCCGATCTACGATCAGGCGTTCGGCGACCGCGGTCTCGAGGAATGCCGCCAGGACATGGTCATGGGCCGCTGGGAGGGGGCCCGCGACCTCCTCGCGCAACACCCCCGGGGCGACTGGGACCGGCGCGCGCACCGCATCCGGCTCCTCGCCGACGCGGCAGCGGACCGCCGCACCGTGGACGTCTGGCACGCCGCCGACCCGGCCAACCCGGACGCCGCCGTCCTGCGCGCGGAGACCGAGGTCATGCGGCTGTTCGCCGCCGCCCGCAGCGGCACGATGCCCCCGAACGACGCCCTGGACCAGGTCGCCCGGACCTGCCTGCGCGCCTGCGACCTGGCTCCCGAGGACCCGCACCCCTACGTCTCCCTCGTCACGCTCGGCAGGCTGTACGCGGGCGGCGACCCCAACATGGGCCACTGGTGGCGGGAACTGCGGGCCCGGGACCCCCACCACCGCGAGGGACACCACCAGGCGCTGCGCTACTTCTCCGCCCGCTGGCACGGATCACACGGGGAGGCCTACAACTTCGCCTGGGACGGGGCCGTCTACGCACCCCCCGGATCCCCGCTCGCGGTGCTGCCGCAGGCGGCGCGCGCCGAGCAGTACCGGCACGAGAGCGAGACCCAGGGGCGCACGACCATAGGCCTGGCCACCCACTGGAGCGGCGAGCGGGCCCGCTGGGACCTGCGGACGGCGCTGGAGAACTGGATCGCGAAGCGCACCCGGCCCTACGCCCAGGACGTCGCGGACCTCAACTACCTGGCCCACGGTCTGGTCCACGGAGGCATGGAGGCGGAGTCGGCGGAGGTCTTCACCCTCCTGGACAACCGCGCCACCCGCATCCCGTGGTCCTACAGCGGCGACCCGGAAAGCCTCTTCGTCCGCTGGCGGGACCGGGCCCTCGGCGCGTCACGGTAGCTCGTGTCGCAGCCCGCCGCGCGCCCGCGGCGGGTCGATAGTGGGGGCGTGAGCGACTGGTCAGGACGTGAGGGTGCCCAGGCTTTCGCCGCTGTCGAAGCGGCCACGGACTGGCTGCTCGGCTATCCGTTCGTCTTCCGGGCCCTGTCCCGCCGGATGGGCGACGGCGACGTCCTGGTGGACTACGGCTGCGGCCCCGGCAAGGTCGCCGACGCCGCGGCCCGACGGCTCGGGGCGCGGGTGCTGGGCGTGGACACCTCCCCCGAAATGCTGGCACTCGCCCGTGCCTCGGGGACCGCGGTCGCGGAGTACCACCTCGTCGAGGACGGCCGGGTGACGGCCCTGGAGGACGGCAGCGCCGACGCCGTGATGTGCAACCACGTGCTCGCCTCGCTGCCGACCGAGGAGACCGTGCTCGGGGTGTTCGCCGAGATCCGCCGACTGCTGCGGCCCGGGGCCCCCGTCGTCCTGCTGACCACCGATCCCGCCTGCGTCGGGATGGACTACGCCTCGCTGCGGATCGGCGCCCCGGGCGAGGAGTACGCGCCGGGCGACCCGCTGACCGTACGGCTCCGGCGCACCGACGGGACCTGGCAGGACGTGCACAACCACGCCTGGCCCGTCGGGATCCTCCCCGCCCTGCTGGAGCGCTCCGGCTTCGGCCACGTCGACCAGCACCGGCCGACCGTGGACGAGGCGCTCACCATCGCCGACCCGGACCTCGTGCGCGGCCGCGCCTGGACGGCGGAGCGCACCAGGCCGCCGCTGGTGGTCACCACGGCGCTGGTGGCCATGCCCTAGCGGGCGCGGCCCGGCCGCCGACCCGCAGCCGCTGTAAGATGTGTACGCACGGTGACCGCTCTGACCAGCCGGAACCCGGTACCGAGGAGGACGTGATGCGCCCTCGAAACCGCCGCCCTCATGGCCCCCCGTGATCCCGGCCCCGGCATGCCCGGCGCCCGCCCGGGCAGCCCGAAAGACAGAGAGAATCGGGACTGGAGGCTGAAATGGCCCGGTCAGTCGGTATCGATCTGGGAACGACGAACTCCGTGGTCAGCGTCCTGGAGGGCGGCGAGCCGACCGTCATCCCGAACGCGGAAGGGGCCAGGACCACCCCCTCGGTCGTCGCCTTCGCCAAGGGCGGCGACGTGCTCGTCGGGGAGGTGGCCAAGCGGCAGGCCGTCACGAACGTGGACCGCACCGCCCGCTCGGTCAAGCGGCACATGGGAGACCCGGCCTGGCGGTTCCCCGAGGACGGCACCATCGACGGGAAGCAGTACACCGCGCAGGAGATCTCGGCGAGGGTGCTCCAGAAGCTCAAGCGCGACGCGGAGGCCTACCTCGGCGAGAACGTCACGGACGCGGTGGTCACCGTCCCGGCGTACTTCAACGACTCCCAGCGCACCGCCACCAAGGAGGCCGGCGAGATCGCCGGGCTCACGGTGCTGCGCATCGTCAACGAGCCCACGGCCGCCGCCCTGGCCTACGGCCTCGACAAGGAGGAGGACCAGACCGTCCTCGTCTTCGACCTCGGCGGCGGCACCTTCGACGTGTCGCTCCTGGAGATCGGCGACGGGGTGGTGGAGGTCAAGGCCACCAACGGCGACACCCACCTCGGCGGCGACGACTGGGACCAGCGCGTCGTCGAGCACCTCGTCAGGCAGTTCCTACACGGCTACGGGATCGACCTCTCCCAGGACAAGATGGCCCGGCAACGGCTCCGCGAAGCCGCCGAGAAGGCGAAGATCGAACTGTCCTCCGCCACCGAGACCACCGTCAACCTGCCCTACATCACGGCCTCCCCCGACGGCCCGCTCCACATGGACGAGAAGCTCACCCGGGCCCAGTTCGAGCAGCTGACCGCGGACCTGCTGGAGCGCTGCAAGACCCCGTTCCACCAGGCCGTCAAGGACGCGAAGATCAAGGTCGCCGACGTCGACCACGTCATCCTCGTCGGCGGCTCCACCCGCATGCCCGCCGTCGCCGGCCTGGTCAAGTCGCTCACCGGCAAGGACCCGCACCGGGGCGTCAACCCGGACGAGGTCGTCGCCATCGGCGCGACCCTGCAGGCCGGTGTGCTCAAGGGTGAGGTCAAGGACGTCCTGCTCCTCGACGTGACCCCGCTGTCCCTCGGCATCGAGACCAAGGGCGGCATCATGACCAAGCTCATCGAGCGCAACACCACGATCCCGACCAAGCGGTCGGAGATCTTCACGACGGCCGAGGACAACCAGCCGTCGGTGCAGATCCAGGTCTACCAGGGTGAGCGCGAGATCGCGGCGTACAACAAGAAGCTCGGCATGTTCGAGCTGACGGGCCTGCCGCCGGCCCCGCGCGGTGTCCCGCAGATCGAGGTCTCCTTCGACATCGACGCGAACGGCATCATGCACGTGACCGCGAAGGACCTCGGCACGGGCAAGGAGCAGAAGATGACCGTCACCGGCGGCTCCTCGCTCGGCAGGAGCGACATCGAGCGGATGGTGCGCGAGGCGGAGCAGTACGCCGAGGAGGACCGGCGCCGCAAGGAGGCCGCCGAGACGCGCAACCAGGCCGAACAGCTCGTCTACCAGACCGAGAAGCTGCTGCGCGACGAAGGGGACAAGGTCCCCGCCGACCTCAGGGGGGAGGTCGAGGCCGCCGTCGCCGAGCTCAAGGAGAAGCTCAAGGGAGAGGACACCGCCGGGATCCGCACCGCGACCCGGCGCGCGAGCGAGGCCGCCCAGAAGATCGGGTCCGCGCTCTACGCCCGGGCCGGCGAAGCGGGGGCGGGGGCGGAGGCGGGGAGCGCGGGAGCGCCCTCCGGCGACGGCGGCCCGGCCGGGCCGGGAGCCGGCGCGGGCGAGGAGGTCGTCGACGCCGAGATCGTCGACGACGACAGCGAGAAGGGAGGGCGGTCGTGAACCGGCCGCACCGCTCCGCGCGGCACGGACAGCCGCCCCTGGCCGTGGTCCGGGGCCGCCGGGCCGACGCCCCGCTGACCCTCCAGCCGGGGCAGCCGACCCGGGACCCCGGCCCGGAGCGCCCCGGCCCGGGCGCCGAGTCCGGCCGCCCCGCCCGCGCACCCGCAGGCGGGGCCGCCGGGCCCCTGGAGCTGCTCGCCGAGCGCACCGACGACCTCCAGCGCCTCAAGGCGGAGTACGACAACTACCGCAAGCGCGTGCGGCGGGACCGCCTCGCCGTCCGCGAGATCGCCGTCGCCAACGTCCTGCGCGGGCTGCTCCCCGTACTGGACGCCGTGGACCGGATGCGCGAGGAGGAACCGCTCCACGGCGGACTGCGGGCCGTGGCCGAGTCGCTGGACGCCCAGCTCGGCGCCCTCGGCCTGGAGGGCTTCGCGGTGGCCGGCGACCCCTTCGACCCCGCCTGCCACGAAGCCGTCGGCCGGGTGGTCCCCGGCACGCCGGACCGGCCCGTCTGCACCGCCGTACTGCGGCGCGGCTACCGGGTCGGGCGCCAGCTCCTGCGTCCCGCCCAGGTGTTGGTCGGCGAGGGCGCGCACCAGGGTCAGGGCAGCGGGCCGTCATGACGGCGGTCGCCGCGGACCTCACCATGGGCGTCGAGGAGGAGTTCTTCCTCGTCGACCGTTCCACGCGCGCGCCGGTACCGCGCGCACCGCAGGTCCTCGACGCGATCTCGGAACGGCTCGGCCCGCAGGCGCAGGCCGAGTTCTACACCTGCCAGCTGGAGGTCTGTACGACGCCCACCCGCTCGGCCGCGGACCTGCGCGCCCAGCTGGTCGCCCTGCGCTCCATCGCCTCCCGTGCGGCGCGGGAGGCCGGATGCCTGCTGGTCGGCGCGGGCACCGCCGTGGTCCCGCCCGCGGAGCCGATCCCCGTGACCGACGGGCCGCGCTACCAGCGGATGGCCCGCTACTACGGGGCCCTGGTGGACGGCAGGCTCGGGATGGTGTGCGGCTGCCACGTGCACATCGGCACCCTGGACCGGCCCGGCGCCCTCGAACTCGCCAACCGGGTACGCCCCTACCTCCCCGCCGTCCAGGCGCTCGCGGCGAACTCCCCCTTCGCCGGAGGCATGGACAGCGGCTGCGCCAGCTGGCGGTCGGTGGAGTTCGGACGCTGGCCGACCGCGGGCCCCGCACCGCCGCTGGATCCGGCGGGCTACGAGCGGACCGCCGACGCCCTGGTCCGGTCCGGGATCCTGCTCGACCGGCGGATGATCTACTGGTTCGCCCGCCCGTCCGAACACGTCCCGACCCTCGAGGTCCGGATCGCCGACGTCAACGCGGACGTGGACACCACCGTCCTCGTGGCCCTGCTGGTCCGCGGCCTCTGCGCCACCGTGCTGGCCGAATCGGGCCCCCGCGGCAGCGCACCGCCCGAGGTACCGGCCGGCCGGCTGTGGTCGGCACACCGTTACGCCGCCCACTACGGGCACCGCGGCGAGGCACTCGACCCCCTCACCGGCCGGACCGTACCCGCCCGCACCCTGACCTCCGCACTGCTGCGCCGGGCGGCCCCCGGCCTGGAGGCGGCGGGCGACCTCGACGAGGTCCGGCGGCTGCTCGCCGGGCTCATCGCGCACGGGGACGGGGCGGCGCACCAGCGCGCGCTGTACCGCCGTACGGGATGCCTGGACGCGGTGGTGGACGAGCTGGCCGCCACGACGACACGGCAGCCGGGCTGAGCGCGGTCCGCGCGCCGCGCTCCTAGGCTCGCAGGATGACCGAGAACGAGATCAAGCTGAAGGCCATCGCCGCGCTGACCGCCCTGCGCGGTGGAGAGGAGACCGGTTTCGTCTCCGAACTGCTCGGCGAAGTGATCCCCTCGGAGTTCGTCGTTCCGGCCTGGGCGGGCCCCGAGGAGGTCGGCCTGTCGCTCCTGAACCAGCTCTCCGACCCCTTGAGCGCCCTGATCAGCGGCTTCATCCTCGCCTTCGAGGCGGTCGCCAACGCCTACGACGAGACCGACGCGGAACCGTCGACCGAGGAGATCCTCCAGGACGTGGCCCTCGGCCTCGCCCGCGACGACTCCGAGTGACCGCCCCCGCCCGCCGGTTCGGCCCGCGTGCCCCCGGCGGCCTCCCCGGCCCGTGGGGGCCCGCCCGGTAGGCTCGCCGCATGAGCAGCCGCACCCTCGTCCGCACCTGGGACATCCTGCCGAGCCGGGGCTACTCGACCGCCTGGATCGGCCTCGCCGAGGGCCGGCTGACGGCGCGGGGCCGGGCCGTGGGCCTGGTCCCCGAGCCGTACTGGGTCGCCTACGCGCTCGAGACCGGGGACGCGTACGTGACGTCCCGCCTGCACGTCACCATCGAGACCGCGGCGTCCACCAGAACCCTCGACCTGCGCAACGAAGCCGGCCGCTGGACGGTGGACGGAGAGCACCGCCCCGATCTCGACGGTGCCCTCGACTGCGACCTGGGCCTGTGCCCCCTGACGAACACGATGCCCGTACTGCGCCACGGACTGCACCGGCAGCCCGGGACCGAACCCCACCCCTTCCTGATGGCCTGGGTCGCGGTGCCAGGCCTCGAAGTGACCGCCAACCGGCAGACGTACACGCACCTGGCCCGCGCCGAGCACGGGGCGCGCATCCGCTACGAGTCGGGTGACTTCAGCAGCGACGTCGAGTTCGACGAGGAGGGCCTGGTCCTCGACTATCCGGAGCTGGCGACCGTACTGACCCGTTGACGCCGGGCCCCGTCAGGAGGCTGCCCGCAGGCGCCCGGCGGCGGCTTCCGCCTCCCGCACGACGCGGTCGGGCTCGACGTTGACGAGGCGGCCGTCGAGTTTGAGGGGCCGGCCGTTCACGAAGACCGCCTGCACGTTCTCGGGGCGGGCGTTGAAGACGAGCTGGCCGACCCAGTCGAAGCGCGGCGCGAAGTTGAGCGCGGCGGGGTCGATCACGATGACGTCGGCGAGTTTGCCGGGGGTCAGCGAACCGACCCGGTCGGCCATGCCGATCGCCTCGGCGCCGCCGAGCGTGGCGATCCGCAGCACGTCGTGGACCTGCGGGAACACCGAGGCGTCCAGTGAACGGGCCCGCTGGAGGCCGATGGCCGTCTTCATGAGGGCGAAGAAGTCCGAGGTGTCGTTGGTTCCCCCGTCCTGGCCCAGGCCGGCCTTGACGCCGTGCCGGGCGAGGTCCGGCAGCCGCATGATCCCCGACGCGAGCCGCATGTTGCTCAGCGGGCAGTGCGAGACCCGCACGTCGTGCGCGGCGATGGCGGCGATCTCGTCGTCGGACAGGTGGATCGCGTGGTTCATCAGCAGTCGGGGGCCCAGCGCGCCGATGTCCGTCAGGACGCCGATCGGGTCGTCCGCGCGCTGTTCGGAGCGTTCCAGCACGTGGCTGTTGAGCATCACGCCGAGGTCCCGGGCGATCTCCCAGTGGAGCCGGTTCAGGCCCTGGATGGCCCGCGCCGCGTGCGTGGCGACCTGCGCCGAGGCGAGCGGCACCGGATCGAGGAGCTCCCGCTTCACCCGGGGGATCAGCGCGGCCTCCCGTTCGCCCTGGAACATCGCGTAGGTGAAGCGCACTCCGGTGTCCGCGAGGGCGCGCACGTACTGGGCCGTGGTGTCGTAGGGGAGGGCGTCGACCCAGTCCACGAGCGTGGTGACGCCGGACTGCACCGAGTCGAGGGCGCCCAGGCGGACGAAGCGGTACATGTCCGCCGCGGGGATGCGGGAGAAGGTGGTCCAGTTGCAGTCGGCGAGCCATCCGAAGAGGTCGCGGTCGGCGCAGCCGCCGCGCATGGACGACTGCCACAGGTGGGTGTGGACGTCGACGAAGCCCGGCATCACGAGCTTGCCGGCGGCGTCGATCACCTGCGTGCCCTGCGGCACCGGGAGGCGTCTGCCGACGGCGGCCACGGCGCCGTCCCGCATGAGGACGTCCGCGTTCGCGAGGGTGCCGAGCGGGCCGTCGCCGCCGAGGGTCGGGTCCATGGTCAGGACGAGCGCGGCGTTGCGCAGGACGGTGCTCCGGGCGGTCGGCGCCGGGCCCGGCTGCGAGGTCCGTCCGGCGCCGAGGACGAACGGCGCTGCGGCGGCCATGCCCAGGCCTGCCAGAACACCGCGCCGGCTGGGCGCGTTCACGGGCGCGTTCACGGGTGCGTTCACGGGTGTGGGAACGGGGGTGGGTGCGGGGGTGGGTGCGGCGTGTGGGGCGCCGCCGGGACACTTTCCGCGGGATTCCATGACGTAGTGCCTCCCAACGAACACGGGTCGGTTCGCCCTTCCCTGCCCCGACGGGTCGTCAGATGAAAGCGGGGGAGGATACCGGGATCGTCGGGCAGGCGAAGGGCTTTCCGATAGAGGTGCGTCAACATTTTGTGGAACTGGCGGAATTTCAGCGGTCCGCGGCCAACCGGTGCAGACGCAGCGCTAGTTGGAGTTCGAGCGCTCTGCCGGGCGCGTTCCAGTCCGGGCCGAGCAGGCGGCCGATCCGGTCCAGCCGCTGTACGACCGTGTTCACGTGGACGTGCAGGACCTCCTTGGTCCTGGTCAGGCTGGAGCCCTCCGCGAAGTACGCCTCCAGCGTGCGCGTCAGGTCGGTACCGCGCGCGGCGTCGTAGTCCAGTACGGCAGCGAGCGTGCTCCGTACGTAACCGGCCACCCCGGCCCGGTCGCCGAGGAGCACGCCGACGAACCCGAGCTCGGACAGGGCGCCGCCGCGGCCGCTCTGGCCCAGGGCGCGCAGGGCGGACAGGCAGCGGTGGGCCTCGGCGTGCGCCGCGGGAAGGCCGGCCGGGCCCGATACCGGTCCGCCCGCGCCGACGGTGACCTCGGCGGACGCCGCCTGCCCGAGCTCGGCGGCCAGGGAGCGGGCGCTCGCACCCGGGTCCCTGACCGGGGCCACGACCACCACCTGCCCGTGGTGGAGCCCCGCCAGGCCCTCGCGCGCCCGGGCACCGCGGGTGGCGGCGGCCAGCAGCCGCTGCCGGTCGGCCGTCCCGCCGTGCGCCACGAACACCCCGTACGGGCGGTCCAGATCGACGCCCAGCCTGCGGGCGCGCGCCGCGAGGCTGCCCGGGTCCCCGGTCGGGGACAGCAGGTCGTTCAGCAGCTCCCCGCGGACGCGGTCCTCGGTCTCGGCGACCGACCGGCGCAGCAGGAGCAGCAGCGCGGTGACCACACCGGCGCGCTCGAACAGCAGCCGGTCGGCGTCCGCGAGGTCCGGGCGGCCGGTCAGCACGATGCTGCCGAGCAGTTCGGGTCCGGCCAGCACGGCGCACACCCACGTCCCGTCCCGTTGCACGGCCCGGCCGCCGGCCCGCGAGGCGGCGACCGCGCCGTCGGGCGGGGGCAGCGGCCGCGCCCCCGTACGGGCCAGTTCGGCGCCCTCGGCGTCGTGGATCAGGATGCCGCCGTCCAGGATGTCCGCGAGCCGGCCGGCCACCCCGGCGGCGTCCCCGCCGCGCAGGACGAGGTCGGTCAGCTGGTCGTGGGCGTGCTCGGCGCGGCGCAGGGCCTCGCTCTGGGCCCGGATGGTCGCGGTGGCGGCGCCCAGGTCGACGAGCGCGGTCCGGGTCTCCTCCAGCAGCCGGGCGCCGTCGATGGCGATGGCCGCGTGGTCGGCCAGCGAGGAGAGCAGCGCGACCTCGTCGGGGGTGAACTCGCGCGGGGTGCGGTCGGCGGCGTAGAGCACGCCGATGACCCGGGCGCCCACGCGCAGGGGTACGCCGAGGATCGCCCGCAGCCCCTCGTCCCGTACAGCGCTGTCGATGGCGCCGGTGTGCCGGAAGCGGTCGTCGGCCTGGTAGTCGCCGGTGGCGTAGGGGCGGGCGGTCTGGGCGACGAGCCCGCCGAGCCCTTCGCCCATGCCGAGCCGCACCCGCTGGAAGGAGGCGGCGACGGAGCCGTCGGTGACCCGCATGTAGGTGTCGCCGGCGGCTTCGTCGTTGAGGGACAGGTAGGCGACTCCGGTGCCGAGCAGCATCTTGGCCCGGTGCACGATCGCCCGCAGCACGGCGTCCGGATCGCGCAGGCCGGCCAGGTCGCTGGCCGTGTCGAACAGCGCGGTGAGCTGCGCTTCGCGGCGGCGGTGCCGGCTGAGGGTGCGGCGGATGCGCAGGGCCACCTCGGTGGCCTCGGCGAGCTCGGCCAGCTCGTCCGCCGGGGCGCCCGCCTCCTTGGCCTCGGCGGCCGCACGGGCGAACTCCTCGGCGGGCGCCCCCTGGGCCAGCAGGTCCAGGAGGCGCCGCACGCCGGGCCGGGTGTTCGGTTTGCCGGTGGCTGTCACGGTGCGGAGCATACGGCGGTCGGCCCGGTCAGCCGCCGAGCGGAACGGAATCGTGCCGCCCACGGGCCTGCGCCGGCACGGGGGTGACCGGCCCGTCCTGCGCCAGGTCGCGCCCGCGGGTCTCCCTGGCGACCAGGACGGTCAGGGCGGTGACGAGAGCCGTGACGCAGAGGTAGACCGACACCGGGACGGAGGAGCCGTAGTCCTTGAGGAGCTCGACGGCGATGATCGGCGCGAGGGCCCCGCCGACGATGGAGGCGAGCTGGGAGCCCATCGAGGCGCCCGAGTAGCGGACCTTGGTGTCGAACATCTCGGAGATGAAGGCCGCCTGGGGGCCGTACATCGCCCCGTGCAGCAGGAGCCCGACGGTGACCGCGAGGGCGATGACGGGGAAGGACTTCTCGTCGAGCAGGGCGAAGAAGGCGAACGCCCAGCCCGCCATCCCGACGGCGCCGATCAGGGTGACCGGGCGGCGGCCGATGCGGTCCGAGAGGGCGCCCCACAGCGGGATGGTGACGAAGTGGACGGCCGAGCCGATGAGTACGGCGTTCAGCGCGTCGCTCTTGGGGAGCCCCAGGTGGGAGGTGACGTAGACGAGCAGGAAGGCGGTGAGGACGTAGTACGAGACGTTCTCGCCCAGCCGGGTGCCGATCGCGGTGAGGACCTGGCGCCAACCGTCGCGGAACACCTGGACGACGGGCGGCTTCTCCCTGACCCCCGCCGCCGCCTCGTCGGCCGCCTTGCGCTGTGCTTCGAGGAAGACGGGGGACTCGGAGACGGACAGCCGGATCCACAGGCCGATCACCACCAGCACTCCGGAGAGCAGGAACGGGATCCGCCAGCCCCAGGCGAGGAACGCCGCGTCGGACTGCACGGCGGCGAGCAGCGCCAGCACGCCGGTGGCGAGCAGGTTCCCGCCCGGCGCACCGGCCTGCGGCCAGGCGGCCCAGAATCCGCGGTGCTTCTCGCCCCCGTGCTCCGAGACGAGCAGGACCGCGCCGCCCCACTCGCCGCCGAGCGCGAAACCCTGGACCAGGCGGAGCACGGTCAGCAGGACCGGGGCGCCGGCGCCGATCGCGGCGTGCGTGGGCAGCAGTCCCATGGCGAAGGTCGCGCCGCCCATCATCACCAGACTCAGGACGAGGAGCTTCTTGCGGCCGACCTTGTCGCCGTAGTGGCCGAAGACGATCCCGCCCAGCGGGCGGGCGGCGAAGCCGACGGCGTAGGTCAGGAAGGCGAGCAGGGTGCCCACGAGGGGGTCGCTGGAGGGGAAGAACAGCTTGTTGAACACCAGGGCGGCGGCGGAGCCGTACAGGAAGAAGTCGTACCACTCGACGGTGGTCCCGACGAGGCCGGCCGCGACGATCCTCCTGATGTCGGACCGGGCCGGTGGAGCCGTTGCGGGCGAGACCATGTGCACCACTTCCAGGGGGCTGGGGGGACGGTCGGTGTCGCCACAAGGTAGAAGTCCACAGGTCGGCGGTGTATGTGGTGGGACATCACAATCGGGCGGCATCCTGTGTTCGCCACCACCACACGGCCGGCGAAGACGCGCGAAGGTGTACAACGAACTCATCTCCCGCGCCGGGACTCCGTCCGGAAAGGCACCACCCTGAACGCCGCACACGCAGAAGTACTGTCCGTCGTCCTGCTCCTGGCGGTGCTGGCCTGCGCGGTGATCAGGCCGTGGGGCTGGCCGGAGGCGGTCGTGGCCGTTCCCGCCGCCGGGGTCGTCATCGCCACCGGAGCGATCTCCGTCGAGCACGCGGCGGCCGAGGCCGCCCGGCTGGGCCCGGTGATCGGCTTCCTCGCGGCCGTCCTCGTCCTGGCCCAGCTGTGCGACGACGAGGGCCTGTTCCACGCGTGCGGCGCCTGGATGGCACGTCGGGCGGCCGGCCGCCCGCGCCGCCTGCTGGTCCTCGTGTTCGTGACGGCCTCCCTCATCACCGCGGTGCTCAGCCTGGACGCGACGGTGGTGCTGCTGACCCCGGTGGTCTTCGCCACCGCCGCCCGGCTGGGCGCCCGGGCCAAGCCGCACGTCTACGCCTGCACCCACCTGTCGAACACGGCCTCGCTGCTGCTGCCGGTCTCCAACCTGACCAACCTGCTGGCGTTCGCCGCGAGCGGCCTGACCTTCACCCGCTTCGCCGCGCTGATGACGCTTCCCTGGCTGGCCGCCATCGGCGCGCAGTACGTGGTGATCCGCCGCTTCTTCGCCCTCGACCTGGACGCGGGCGCCGACGCCCCGCCCGCCGCCGAGCCGCCCGAACTGCCGCTGTTCGCACTGCTCACGGTGGCGGGCACCCTGGCGGGCTTCGTGCTGACCTCGGCGCTCGGCGTCGACCCCGCCTGGGCGGCGGCCGCGGGCGCGGCCGTCCTGGCGGCCCGTGCCCTGGCCCAGCGGCGCACCACCCCCGTGGCGATCGTGCGGGCCGCGTCCTTGCCGTTCTGCGTCTTCGTGGCGGCGCTGGGCATCGTGGTCCAGGCGGTGGTGGACAACGGCCTCGCGGAGGCGCTGGGCCACCTCGTGCCCTCCGGCACCGGCCTGCCGGCCCTCCTCGCCATCGCGGCACTGGCGGCCGTACTGGCGAACGTCATCAACAACCTGCCCGCCGTCCTGGTGATGCTGCCGCTGACCGCGCCCACCGGACCGGGCGCCGTCCTGGCCGTGCTCCTCGGCGTGAACATCGGTCCCAACCTCACCTACGCCGGCTCCCTGGCCACGCTCCTGTGGCGGCGTATCGTGCACGAACACGACACCGACGTGGAGCTGGGCGAGTTCACCCGGCTCGGCCTGCTCGCCGTGCCCACCGCCCTGCTGCTCTCGGTGGCGGCGCTGTGGGTGTCACTCCAAACGATCGGAGGCTGAACCGGGTGACCGTCATCGTCTGGATCGTGGAGGGCACCTGGCCCGCGTGCGTGGACGCGGCGCGCACCCACGCGCCCGAGGGGGCCGAGGTGGTGCTGCTGCACGTCACCGGCCCCGAGGCACCGGGCGCCGCACACGGCGCCTACGCGGGGCTGCTGGGGCGCGCACGCCCCGACCGTGACCCCGGCACACGCATGGAGCACCTGGCCGCCACGGCCGGCGAACACCTTCTCGCCGGCGCGGCCGAGCGGCTGGGGCGCCCGTGCACCAGACAAGAACGCACGGGCCGCGTCGAACGCGAAGTCGTGGCCGCCGCCGAAGGCGCCGACCTGCTCGTCCTCGCCCGTGACGGCGACCGCACCCACCCCGGACCCCGCAGCATGGGCCCCGCCGGCCGGTACGTCGTCGACCACGCCCCCTGTCCCGTCCTGCTGGTCTGGCCGGAGACGGCACCCGGCACGGCCTGATCGTCGGCCGTACGGGGGAGGCCGCCGGGGCGTGGGACGCCCGCGGGCATCAGAGGGGCCAGGCTGGGCAGCGGGATGGATGTTCCCTCCCCAATCGGACGACAAGGGAGTTCGTCGTGGCCCACGCAACCGACCCGCCCGCACCCCGGCCGGCGCACGGCGGTGACCCCGGACCGGGTCCGCGCCCACCGGCCGACGCGGTCGCCGGGGCTTCCCGCTCCCGCGTGACCCTGCGCGTCAACGGCGTCGGCCACGACCTCGACGTGGACCACCGCGTCACGCTCCTCGACGCCCTGCGCGAGCACCTGGACCTGACCGGCGCCAAGAAGGGATGCGACCACGGGCAGTGTGGCGCCTGCACCGTCCTCGTCGACGGCCGGCGCGCCAACAGCTGCCTGCTGCTCGCCGTCGCCCTCGACGGCTGCGAGGTCACCACCGTGGAAGGCCTCGCCGCCCCCGACGGCGCCCTCCACCCGCTCCAGCGCGCCTTCATCGAGCACGACGCCTTCCAGTGCGGCTACTGCACCCCCGGCCAGCTCTGCTCCGCCGTCGGCGCGCTCCGCGAAGCCGCCGCCGGACACCCCTCGCACGTCACCCCCACCGCTGCCCAGGCCGGGCCCGCCGCGCTGACCCCCGAGGAGATCAGGGAACGGCTCAGCGGGAACCTGTGCCGCTGCGGCGCCTACCCCATGATCGTCCGGGCCGTCGCCGAAGCGGGCGCGGACACCGCGGCCACCAGGACCGGCGCGGAAGTGATCGCATGAAGCCCTTCGCCTACGTACGCGCAACCAGCCTCCGAGAGGCCACCGACGCCTACGCCGCACACCCCGGCTCCCGCTACCTCGGCGGCGGCACCAACCTCGTGGACCTGATGAAACTGGGCGTCGAGACCCCCACCGCCCTCATCGACATCTCCCGGCTCCCCCTGGAGGAGATCACCGAACTCCCCGACGGGGGCCTGCGCGTCGGCGCCACGGTCCGGGGCAGCGACCTGGCCGCCGACCCCCGGGTGCGCACCCGCTACCCGCTGCTCGCACAGGCACTGCTCGCCGGCGCCTCCGGTCAGCTCCGCAACGTCGCCACCACCGGCGGCAACCTGCTCCAGCGCACCCGTTGCGCCTACTTCCAGGACCCCTCCAAGCCCTGCAACAAGCGCGAACCCGGCAGCGGCTGCGGGGCCCGCGACGGAATCCACCGCGACCACGCGGTACTGGGACACTCCGAGCACTGCATCGCCACCCACCCCTCCGACATGGCCGTGGCCCTCGCCGCGCTGGACGCCGAAGTCGAGCTGTACGGCGGAGCGGACACCACCCGCACCGTCGCGGCCACCGAGTTCCACCGGCTGCCCGGTGACCACCCCGAGCAGGACACCGTCATCCGCCCCGGCGAGATCATCACCGGGGTGCTCCTGCCCCCCGCGGCGCCCGGCGCCCGCTCGCTCTACCGCAAGGCCCGCGAACGTGCCTCCTACGCCTTCGCCCTCGCGTCGGTCGCCGTCGTCCTCGACCTCGACGAAGGCCGCGTACGCCGGATCGCCCTCGCCTTCGGCGGCCTCGCCCACCGGCCCTGGCGGGCCACCACCGCCGAGGCGCGGCTGACCGGCGCCGAACCGCACCCCGACACCGTCCGCGCCGCCGTCGACGCGGAGCTCGCCCGGGCAGTGCCCCTGCGCGACAACGCGTACAAGATCCCCCTCGCCCGCAACCTCGCCTGCGACGCCGTCGCCACGCTGGCCGGTGCGCACGCCGGTTCCCCCGCCACGCCGTGAGCGGCGCCACCGATCCGGAACAGGACCACGATGAGCCCCACCTCCGCCACCCTCGACACGACCACCGCCGAGGCCGTGCTCGGTGCCCCCGTCCCGCGGCGCGAAGGCCGGGAGAAGGTGACCGGCACCGCCCGCTACGCCGCCGAACGGCACCTGCCGCAACGGGCCTACGCCTGGCCCGTGCCCGCGACGGTCGCCCGCGGCCGGATCACCGCCGTCGACACGGCCGTGGCCCTGGCCCTGCCCGGCGTACTGGGCGTGCTCACCCCGTACGACGCACCGCGCCTGGGGCCCTCCGACGACCCCACCCTCCAACTGCTCCAGGACCTGCGGGTGCCCCACCGCGGCTGGTACGTGGCGCTGGCCATCGCCGACACCCTGGAGGAGGCCCGGGCCGCCGCCGACGCGGTGCGCGTCACCTACGAGGCGGAGCCGCACGACGTCACCCTGCGCGAGGGACACCCCGGCCTGTACACCCCCGAGGAGGTCAACGGCGGCTACCCCGCGCACCGCGAACAGGGCGACCCGGACGCGGCGTTCGCCGCCGCCCCCGTACGTGTCGACGCCCACTACTCGGTGCCGCCACTGCACAACCACGCGATGGAGCCGCACGCCGCCACCGCGGACTGGGACGCCGGGCGCGGCCACCTCACCGTCTACGACTCCTGCCAGGGCACCACGATCGTGCGCGCGGTCCTGGCCGGACTGTTCCGGCTGCCGGAGGACCGGGTCACCGTCCTGGCCGAGCACGTGGGCGGCGGATTCGGCTCCAAGGGCACACCGCGCCCCCACGTCGTCCTCGCCGTCATGGCCACCCGGCACTGCGGACGCCCCGTCACCCTCGCCCTGCCCCGGCAGCACATGGCCGCGACCGTCGGCCACCGCGCCCCCACCCTGCACCACGTCCGGCTCGGCGCCCGCCCGGACGGCACCCTCACCTCCCTCACCCACGAGGTCACCACGCACACCTCGCAGGTGCGCGAGTTCGTGGAGCAGGCCGCCGTACCCGCCCGGGTGATGTATGCCGCCCCGGACAACCGCACCACCCACCGCGTCGCCGCGCTCGACGTCCCCACCCCTTCCTGGATGCGGGCGCCGGGCGAAACCCCCGGCATGTACGCCCTGGAGTCGGCCATGGACGAGCTGGCCGACGCCCTCGGCATGGACCCCGTCGAGCTGCGCGTACGCAACGACCCCGCCACCGAGCCCGACAGCGGCCGCCCCTTCAGCAGCCGTCACCTCGTGGAGTGCCTGCGCGAGGGCGCGAGGCGCTTCGGCTGGGCCGGCCGCCGGCCGCCCCTGCGGGAGGGGCCGCTCCTCGTCGGCAGCGGCGTGGCCGCCGCCACCTACCCCGTGTACATCGCCCCCGCCGGCGCCCGGGCCCACGCCCGCCCCGACGGGAGCTACCTCGTCGAGGTCAACGCCACCGACATCGGGACCGGCGCCCGTACGGTCCTTTCCCAGATCGCCGCCGACGCCCTGCGCGTCCCGCTCGACGACGTCTCGCTGGCCATCGGGAACAGCGCGCTGCCCGCCGGCCCCGTCGCGGGCGGGTCCACCGGGACGGCGTCCTGGGGCTGGGCGGTACACGACGCGTGCACCGCCCTGACCGACCGGCTGGCCCGGCACCAGGGGCCGCTGCCCGAGGCGGGGCTCTCCGCGTCCGCCGACACCACCCAGTCGGCGAAGCAGAAGTCACCGTACGCGCGCCACGCGTTCGGGGCGCACTTCGCCGAGGTCCAGGCCGACACCGTCACCGGGGAGGTACGCGTCCGCCGGCTGCTGGGCGTCTTCGCCGCCGGCCATGTCCTCAACCCCCGCACGGCACGGTCGCAGTTCATCGGGGGAATGGTGATGGGGCTGGGCATGGCGCTGACCGAACACGGCAGCCTCGACCCGGCGTTCGGCGATTTCGCGGAGCGCGACCTGGCCACCTACCACGTGCCGGCGAACGCCGACGTCCCGGCCATCGAGGCCCACTGGATCGACGAGCACGACAAGCACCTCAATCCGATGGGCAGCAAGGGCATCGGCGAGATCGGCATCGTCGGCGCCGCGGCGGCCATCGGCAACGCCCTGAGCCAGGCCACCGGCCGGCGCCTGCGCGAACTGCCCCTGACCCCCGACCGGGTCCTGGCGGCCCTCGCCGGCGAGCGGGCCGGGGCGGGAGGCGCCGGATGACAGCCGCACGTGCTCCGGCCGTGGCGGGGACGATCCCGCGCTCACACCGGCAGTACCCGCGCCCTTCGCGCGGCGTCCTGCCAGGCCGTCCGGTGCGCCCGGGCCACGGACTCGGCGTGGCGCAGTGCCGACGGCGGCACCGGTGCGCGGCACAGGGCGTCGAGGGTCTCCAGCATCCGC
The DNA here is from genome assembly GCF_042673805.1 of Streptomyces sp. NPDC057010. Lineage (NCBI taxonomy): Bacteria > Bacillati > Actinomycetota > Actinomycetes > Kitasatosporales > Streptomycetaceae > Streptomyces > Streptomyces sp. NPDC057010. The sequence goes on from NZ_JBHUSC010000001.1 coordinate 409,812, forward strand.
CCGGCGAACCGTTCGCCGAGGGGGGTGAGCCGGCCGGAGCCCAGGACGGCGAGGGTCGCCTCGCGGGCGGCCGAGCGCCAGCGGGCGAACTGGGTGTGGGCGGTGGCCCGCAGGGCCGGGTCCGGCTCCGTTCCGCGGTGCCGGCCCCAGAACTGCGCGACTCCCAGATGGGCGTACGCCCCGTGGAAGAGGCCGAGCAGAGGACGCGGGTCGGGGCGCCACGGCGCGTAGTACAGCTCCTCACCGCCCCCCTCGAACAGGTCGAAGAGGTGCAGCATCGCCGCGAACTTGTTGTGCTGCATCTCGTGCGCCAGCGTCACCGCGAACACGGCAGTCGTCGGGGGCGGCGAGAGCGCCATGCACCCGAAGGTCTCCGCGTTGCTGCCGCTGACCACCCCCCGGCCCGTGCCGGACAGCGGAACCAGGACCCGGGGGCCGGCGGCCAGCTCCTCGTACACCGCCGGATGGCCGGTGCGCAGCATCCGGCAGGCGTCCCGGGCCCCCGCCGCCCAGCGGCCCCTCTCGTCGGGGCCCGGACCGTCCGGGCGACCCGCGGCCCTCGGGAACGAGCGCGGGTCCAGGGTGTCGAGCACCAGCGCGGCGCCCGTGTCCAGCGTGGTCAGCAGGTGTGCGCCCTGCCAGCGGTCGCCCGTCCCGTACGGACCGGCCGGTACCGCCACCGGGCCGGAGGCGGCACGCGCCACCGGGGCGGCGATGGTGGCCCGGCCCTCGGCGTCCACGCGCAGCTCGGCGTGGCCGCCGGGGCGCAGGCCCGGGAAATGGGCCCGGCCGAGCGACGGCAGGGCCACCCAGGGGCCCTCGGCCGGCCACCGTACGCGGGCGGGCAGCCCGGCCCGGACCGTGGCCGCAGCGGCGAGCGCGGTGAACCAGTGCACCGGCGGAGCCTCCCCGGAGGGCCTCGCCAGCCGGGCGAGCAGGCCGAAGAGCGCCGGGCCCGCCGACGGGTGGGTGAGTACGGCGTCGGCGGCCCCGGGCGCCACGCGGCGGGCCTCGACGAGCAACTCCCAGGCGAGCTCCGCCTCCTGCGCCACAGTACCGCCGGCCCCACGCGCGGCGGTGGTCACGGCGTGCACGACGGCGAGGCGCCTGCTGTGCTCGGCCCGGGCGAGCAGGCCCAGGGCCTCGGCGCCGCCGCCGCCCGCGGCGACCGCGTCGAACAGCCCGCCCGGGAAGCGGTGCGGCAGCGGCGTCATGGTCATGCCGCCGTGCCTTCCGTGCCGGCCTTCAACTCCGCCACGTCCTGGACCAGCCGGCCCCGCACCCGCCTGATCAGCGACGCCAGGTCCGCGCAGTACACGCTCGGGTTGGCGAACCCCGTGGCGCGGCGGTAGCGGGTGACGTAGTGGCCGCCCCCGCACACCCGGTGCAGCGGGCAGGCGCGGCACTCGGCGCACAGGCCGTCGGCTCCCCACTGGCGGGCCGCGATCCCCGGGTGGCGCAGCAGCCTGTCGAAGGAATGGCGCCACACGTCGAGGCCGGTGCGCGCCGCCCCCTCGTACGCGGTACGCAGGGAGTCGTCCTGGGCCAGGGAGCCGTCGCTCTCCACCACGGCGTAGCGCGCCGGAGCGAGACCGAGGGACTCCGTCCGCGGGGTCCCGCCGAGCAGCAGGGACAAGACGTCGTCGAGGTGACGGACTGCGGTCTCGCGCACCGGGGCCCCGTACCAGCGTTCGAAGACCGCCCACAGCCAGTCCGCGTACGGCGTGTGCCCTCCCCCGGGGACGAGCCCCGGCGGCGGGCTGTGCCAATTGCCCAGCGGAAGAAGGAAGTCGACGGCGGGCGGGCGGTGCGCGAGCAGCGCCTCGTAGGTGCGCACGGGGTTGTTGCGCAGGTCGATGGTGCACAGCAGCCCCGCGAACAGCGGCCGGTAGGGTGCGCTCGCGAGCAGCGCCAGGGCCTCCTCGACCCGGGCGTGGCTGCCCCGCCCGTCGGCCCCGCGCCGGTGCCGGTCGTGGGCGGCGCGCCCGCCGTCGGTGCTCACCCCGACGCTGATGCCCGCCTCACCGCACAGGTCGAGCCGGTCCCTGGTGAGGCGCACCCCGTTGGTCTGCAGGGACAGGTGCAGTCGTACGCCGTCGCCGACGGCCGCGCGCAGCACCCGGGCCGTACGGGCGAGCGCGGCGTCCCCGGCGAGCAGGGGCTCGCCCCCGTGCAGGACGACACCGGCCTCACGCAGTCCGTGCGCGGACAGGTGTTCGGCGATGCGCTCGGCCGTACGGTCGACGACGGCCGGGGCCATGGCACGCGGCTGCCTGCGCCAACTCTGGTCGTGAGAGCGGTACATGTAGCAGTAGTCGCAGGCGAGGTCGCAGCGGCTGTGCACCTTGAGGACGAAGGAATGGAGCGGAAACGGCTCCCAGCCGGCCGCTTCCCGTTCCGCCACGTCGGTGGCCCTCGGCCAGGGCGGCTCGGCATGGCGCAGTGGCGGTCGACTCATCCGCTCCCCCCGAAGACGTGCGCCGTCGATCCGTCGCACTGGGTCCTCGCGCATGGGGACCGGGGCACACTCCGTTCGGCCAGTATTTGGTCGCAGTGCGCGGACCGTCAACATCACGATTGAGCCAAGAGGAGCTGGCAGAAGCGCAGTTGGGGCACTTCGGGGGCGCTTTCGACTGCCGCGGGGGCGTGCTGCGGCGCTACCCTGGGGCGGACACCGGTTTCCCCGGACGCGCCGGAGGGTGGACCCCATTGGACCCCATGACAGTTGCCGAGGAGGGTGCGCCCGGCGCGCTCGCCGACACCGACACGGCCGACGCGGAGTCCGTCGTCGTGGACATCGCAGGGCTGGACCTGGAGGACGTGGCCGCCCTTCCCGACTCCGTGCTCGGCGCCCTGCTGCGCCGGATACACGACAGCTGTGCGGCCGGCGACCCGTTCGTCACCGGGCACCGGGAGAGCCAGTGAGAGGGCGCGCCCCGTCCGGTCGGCGGCGCCCGCCGGACACTGCGGACGCGGCGCGCACCTGCCCCGGAGATCAGGCACCGAGCCCTATACTGACGCCCCTGCATGTCTGCTATGTCCCCCTTCAGTTGCTGCCACCCCGCCGAGCGGAGAGGTCATGCCAGACTCCCACCTCCAGGACCGCCAGGGTTCGTGCACCGTCTTCCTCGCAACCTCGGAGAACCTCGGGCTGAGCACCACCCTGCGCAACACGGCGGACATCCTCGCCGAGGGCAACCGCAGCGTGCTGCTGGTGGACGGCCGCCCCCGCGCCCTGGGCGGCGCCGCCCAGCCCGTGCCGGAGCCGGCGCCCGGGCAGGTCGCCGTCGTCGCGCGCACCGGTCCGCAGGAGTTCACCGCGCTCGGCGAAGACCCCGTCGCCGCCCGCTACGACCACATCCTGATCGAGGCGCCCGTGCCGGACGCCCGCGGCGCGGTGGAGCCGGGCCCGCTGGTGGACTTCGCCGACGCGGTCGTGGTCTGCTTCGCGCTGACCGCCTGGTCCATCGACGGCGCCGCCGCCCTCGCCGAGGACCTCTCCGGCCGCCGCCGCGCCGGCAGGCCCGTACGGCTGCTCACCCTCGGTCTCAAAAGCGACCCCGCGGTCCGCGACCGGCTGCGCGAGGGACGCGAACGGGTGCGGCGCAAGTTCTCGCCCCTCGCCCGGGCCCGCGGTGAGAGCGGGTTCCCCTTCCTGGAGATTCCGTACAACCCCCTGTACCGGGACAGCCGCAGCCTCGCCGTCCAGACCGAGGACGCCGGCACCGTCACCGGACTGCGCCCGTCCTACGAGCAGCTCGCCGACTGGCTGCTGGCGCGCCGCACGGCACGGCTCACCGACGCCACCATCGTCCACTTCCCGCGGCACGCCCCCTGGGCGGCCTGGCTGCGGGAGCGTCTCGGCCAGCAGGGCGTCCGGACCGAGCTGCGCAGAGGAGACGTCTACACCGGCGAGAGCCCCGAGCCCGGCCGGGCCCTGCTCTTCCTCGCCCCGGGCGACGCGGACGACACCCTGCTCGCCCAGATCGGTGCGCTCAACCACACCGACGTACGGATCGTGCTCGTCGACGAACCGTTCCCGAACGCCGAGGCGGCGCACCACGAGCGGATCGACCTGCGCGAGGCCTCCGAGAGCGAGGCGCTGCGGGTCCTCTACGCGGGCCTCGGCCTCGGCCCCGCCCGGCCCGGCGAGGGCGCCGCGGGTGCGCGCTTCCCGCGTCTGCCCGCGGCCACCAACGTCGCTCCCCGGAACGGGAGTTTCGCGGACCGCGACGACCTGCTCACCACGCTGGAGGAGGAGCTGCGGCAGGCCGGCCACGAGGGCGCCGGACTGGTGCTGCACGGACCCAGCGGCTGGGGCAAGAGCGAGGCCGCCCGCGAGCTGTGTCACCGCTACGGCCCCGGCTACGACGTGGTGTGGTGGGTCCGTTCCTGGGACCCGGAGCGCGCCCACCGGGGACTCACCCGGCTGTCCGCCCTCCTCGGTGCGCAGGGGGACCGGCACGGCACGGTGTCCGAGGACGACGGCGTCTCCCGCCTCCTGACCCGCCTCTCGCGCCCCGGCCCGGACTCGCTCAGCTGGCTGATCGTCTTCGACGGCGTGGCGGACCCCGCCGAACTGCAGGGCCTGTTCCCCGTACCGCACGAGCGGGGTCACCTGCTGATCACCAGCAGGAGCCGCCCGGCCGAGCGCCGGCGGGACGACCGCCCGCCCCACCTGACGGCCTTCCCGATGAGCCCCCTGACGGCCGCCGAGGCCCACGCCCTGCTGAGCGAACGCGTCGCGGACCTCACCGCCGAGCAGGTCCAACAGGTCGGCAGCGTCGTGGACTTCGTCCCGCTCGCCCTGCGGGTGGCCGCCCGCTGCCTCGCCGAGAGGGCCGTCGCCCACCGCCTCGACGACCACATGAGCCAGGAAGCGTCGGTCCGCGCGGCCGTCGCGGACTTCTGCGCCGCCTACCGCACCGCCAAGACCGAACTCCTCGCCGACACCGATGCCGTATCCCCCGTGGCCGTCGTGGTGCGCGTCGCCCGCAGGATCGCGGAAGGCACCCCGGGCGCCGCGGCCTGGCGGGGCGAGAGCGCCGAACGGGACGCCCTGGGCTGGCTCCTGAGCGCCGCCTCCCTGCTCACCGGCCGCGGCATGGGACTCGATCTGCTCCGCTCCCGCCGCATCCTGTCCGAGCTGGCCCGCGACGACCTGGCCGGACCGGACCGGCCACCGGCCGGCGCCCCGCGCCCCCCGCACCCCGACGAAGTGCAGCTGCCCGACGAGCACATGGTGAGCGTCGCCCTGTGGGCACTGGCCCAGGTCGGCCTGCTCGACGTCGACTTCGACAACAGGGAACAGCCCCTCGCACAGCACCACGCGCTGCGCGACGTGATCCGGGACGCCATGGACCCCGCCGAGCGGGCGCACGTCGAGTCGGTGCTGCGCGGCGTGCTCGCCGAGCACGGACGCCAGGACGAGAACCTGCCCCCCGACTGGGCGCGCGAGGTGTACTCACTGCGCCTGTGGGAGGACACCCGGCCCCGGGTGCGCCGCTCACTGCTGCGCCACCTCCAGGCGCTCGCCTCGCGCGGCGAGGCCGCCGACCTCGCCCGTCTGCTCGACATCGCCGACCGGGCCCGCGCCTGCTGGCAGCAGGAGGGCGACGAGCACACCCCCGAGTACCTGCGCCTGCTCAACTTCATCGCCCGCGCCCACCGCCTGCGCGGCTCGTACGGGAAGTCCCGCGAGATGTCGCAGGAAGCCCTGCGCGGGCACCGCAGGCTCCTGGGTCTCATGCACCCGCGCACGCTCCTCTCGGCCGACTCGTACGCCGCGACGCTGCGGACGCTCGGCCGCTTCGACGACGCCCTGATGCAGTCCAGGCCGACCGTGGAGGGCCTCACCCTGCTGCTCGGCCCGCAGCACCCCGCCACGGTCCAGGTCGAGCACAACCTCGCCCTCACCGAGGCGCTCACCGGGCGGATCGCCGCGGCCCTCGGACGGATGCTGGAGCACTTCCGCTACCGGCAGGCCGTCGGCGGCAAGGACGACCCGGACGCCTGGCTCTCGGCCGACCTCCTCGCCTACCTGTACCGGGCGACGGGGCGTGACGGAGAGTCCCAGGACCTGCTGCGACAGCGCCTGCGCCGGCACGGCGACACCTGGGACCAGGCACGCCTGGTGACGGAGGTGGGCCTCGCGGTCAGCGAGCGCCGGCTCGCCGACGGGTTCCCCGCCGCCAAGGACCCCCGCTACGGCTTCGAGATGGCCTACGAGCGGGACCAGCGGGCTCTGGAGAAGTACGTCCGCCGCTTCGGGGCCGACCGCTACGACACCCTGCGCTGCCGGTTCAGCCTGGCCGCCGACCTGCACGCCCTCGGCAAGGCGGAGGACGCCGAACTGCAGGCGCGCGCGTGCGGGGAGGCGCTCGCGGACCGGTTCGGCGTGGGCCACCCGTGTACGGCGCTGAGCGACGTCCGGCACGGTGTCTACCTGCGGGCAACGGGCGACCTGGAGCAGGCCGAGTCGACGGGCCGTGCCGCTCTCGACCGGCTCACCCACAAGCTCGGTCTGGCCCATCCGTGGATCGCCGCGGCGGAGAACTCCCTCGCCGCCACCCTCGCCGCGGCCGGCCGCGGCGAGGAAGCGGTCGCCCTCGCCGACGGCGCCCTGGCCCGGCTGCGCGACCTGGGGGTCGCCCACCGGCCGGACGGCCGGCGGGTGCGGGCGCACCACGCGTGGCTCACCGGATCCGAGAGCGCCCGCCCGGTTCCGGCTTCGGGCTTCGACATCGACCTGGAGCTGCCGGAGCTGTAAGAAGACGTACGGAGGGCTGCGAGGTCGCTTCTCAGGCCGTCGTCCCGTCAGCCGTCCCGTCAGTCGTCAGGCATTGGTCAGGCAGTCGTCGAGCGAAAGGCGAGCGCACGTGGCAGCCCCCGCACAGCAGCGCACCGAGATCCTGAAGGAATCCCACTGGACCCCGCAACGGCACGGCCGGATAACGGAGTTGTGTCAAGAGGCGGTCGCCTCGGCGGGCTCCGGGATCCGCTCGCTGTCGCACTACAGCAACGGCATCCTCGACTTCGTGGTCTGCCACACCGACCGCGGCCCCCTCAGCAGCATGGTCGCCGATGCCGGTGACGACCTGCAGGACGAGTCGCTGCCCGGCAGCCGGCTGCTGCTGTGCACCCAGGACCTGGGCGGGATCCTGCGCCCGCTGGGCACCGGAGACCTGATGCGCACCGTCGTCGCCAACGCGGGCGGCGGGCTCTGGGGCGGACGGGTCAAGCCCGGTGAGTTCCTCGCGGGGCTCACCGAGGAAGCCGCGAGCGTCGAGGCCATGGACGCCACGATGAACACGCTCGTCACCCGGCTCCGTACGGAGGTGCACCGGCTGCCCGACGAGCTGCCCGGAGGGAGCCTGACGGCCGCGCCCGGGCACTCCACCGAACAGGTGAGCCCGCGCGTCGACTTCGGAACGGCCACCCGGCCGGGGTCCGGCGACGAGGAGCGGCTCCGCCACCTCCTGCAGGGCCACCTGAACACGACCGACCTCCAGTACGCCGCCTACTACCGGGACTGGACCCTCGTGTGCGTCGGCGACGTCTTCGACGCCCCGGAACTCGGCCCGCGTTTCCTGAACGTCAGTGTGCGCAGCCGGCGCAGTGCCTACCGGGACCTCTCCCAGCGCCTGAGCGGGCACCTGAGCCGCCTCACCGACGCCCTGCACCTGGTCGCCCCGCCGGAGCCAGGCGGCCCGCCCGTCGACCGGCTGGTGCTCGACGTCCAGGAGGGGGCGGTGTACGTCACCTGGACCTCGCCCAGTGAGTTCGTCGTCGGCGTCACCCTGGACCAGCCGCAGGTCGGCAACGCCGACATCAACCTGAACCGACTGGCCCGCGCACTGGGCGAGATCACGACGCGGCAGCCGTCGCGCTGAGCGTGCCCCACACCTCCTCCGCGAGGGCCTCGACCGTCCGGGCCGCCGTACGGGGGTGCGGGGGCCCCGCGCTGCCCAGCAGGTGCACGGGTAACACCTCGACCGCGTACTCGTACTCCCGGCAGATCCGCCGCAGTTCACCCAGCCGGTCCTCGACCGTCGCCCCCGACACGGCGGTGCGGAGCCAGACGGAGACGGATCCCCGGAACTTCTCCGTCAGCGCCCGTACGAGGGTGGCGCAGCCGAGGGCGCCGAGCTCCTTGGGTGTTCCGGCGGCCGGCTGCTCCGAGGCCCCCTTGGCCACGCGGCGTTCGATCGTGTTCCGGGTGATGACGTCCAGGACCGTGAGGGCCTCCTGGAAGTGGCTCCGTACGGGTGCCGGCAGGTCGGCGGCCGCCGGATCCGGCGCGGGCGGAGCGGGAGGCCGTGCGCCCACCGGCTGTGCCACCGTCTCCTCGTACGGCGCCACGGCCCCCGAGCGGGGCCGCACGCCCATCGAGGCCACCTCGCGGCGCAGTTCGGCCAGTTGGGCGGACTGCTCCTCCAGGCCGCGCCTCACGCGCTCGCCCAGCCGGACCAGGCCCTGTTCCTGCCGTACGTCCGTCAGCCGCCTGTCGAGTTGCTGCAGCGCCGTGTCCACGCTCTGCGGGAAGTCGTCCTGCCGGTAGACCAGGGGCCGGGAGCCGATCGCGCGCCCGAGCCGGTCCTGCATGGGGCTCGTGACGTAGCCCCTGACCACGAGGAGGGCCTCGAACCGTGCCGGGCGCACCGCGTTGCGCAGACCGTGCACGTGGGCGACCACCCGCTCCACGTCGCCGGCGACGAGGACGGAGTCGGTGAGGATCACCGAGAGGTAGGCGTCCGGAGCGGGGGAGAGCCAGTACAGCACCTCCTCCGGGGTGGCCGGAGGGGACGAGCGGTGCGCGGGGACCGGGTCGTGCGTCGCGATGCGCCACTGCCCGAGGTCCAGGGCGGCGTGCACGTCCCGCGCGACCTGAAGGCGGGAGACCCTCTCGTGCAGTTCGCGCACCGCCGACAGCACCTTCGCGGCGGTCACCTCCCGCACCGCCCGGTCCTCGCCCTCCTCGCTGAGCTGCCAGGCCTGGCGGCACGTCTTGAGGACCTCGCGGGGCACCCCCTCGGTCAGCTCGTACAGCAGGCGCAGCGCCTCCGGGCCGAACGGTCCCGCGGGCCGGTCGGCCGTCGTGCCGGAGCCGCCGCCCGCCGCGACGTAGGCCGCGACCAGCCGTCCGGTGTCCTGTTCGTCGAGGCCGGACGGCCACAGCTGGACCACGCGCTCGTGCACGCTCGGCCGCAGCTCACGCAGTCCCCGCGGCGAGACGCAGAACACCAGCAGACCGCCCCGGCTCGTGTAGATGTCGACGAGCCGTTCGAAGGCGTCCACGAAGGCGCGCCGGATCTCGTCCGGCCAGTCGAGCACCTTCTCCAGGGAGTCCATGAGGAGCGCGTACGGGCGGCCCACCCGGCCGTGGAGGAAGCCCTGCACGGCCAGCGCGTCGAAGACCCGGTGGATGCCGGCCGCCGCCTGTTCCGGTCCGCCGGGTCCTGCCGAAGGGCCGATGGCCTCGGTGATGCCCCGCTCGCGCAGCGGCTCGGCCGGCTCGCCGCCCCTCAGCCATTCCCAGACCATCCGGGTGAAAGGCGGCTCCTGGAGGAGGGCGAGGGCGATCGCGAACCGGCGGTGCTCGGTGACCTCGCCGAGCGTGCCGAGCAGATGGGTGTGGATGAGGGTGGGGTCGTAGCGCAGTGCCGAGACCACCTTGCCCGGGTCGAGGGTGCGGTCCCGCAGTCCTGCCGAGACCTCGTCGAGCGGCCCGAGACGGGGATCGCTGCCCTGCGCGTCGACGCGGTTCGCGGTCACGTACGCGTAGTAGTCCCGGACCAGTTCCTCGAACGCGCGCCGCCCCTCCGGCGTGTCGCCGGGGCCGCGCAGCCGGTCCCGGTACATCCGCCCCATGTCCTGGGCCGGCTCGTCGGCGATCCACATCGCGGGGGCGTCCGGCTGCCCGGTGAGCGTGGCGTACACCTCGCGCAGGGCATGGCTCTTGCCCAGACCGAACCGGCCCACCAGGGCGATCGCCCGTCCCCTGCGGCCGCCGGCCGGCCGTTCGGCGAGATAGTCGACGACCAGGTGCGAGAGCTCGTCGAGGATCGGCGTCCCGATGGTCGCGTTGCCCGAGTCCGCCGCTTCGACCGGTGCGTCCCCGAGGTCGGCGGCGGGGCCGAGGCGCGCGACGGGGATCAGGGGAAAGGGATTGTTGTGCCAGATGTCTCCACTGTCTGGGGCCACGGCGGCACTCCTCGTGTTTTCCGATTGCGGTCGATCCGGGCGGGGACGGGGCGGGGGACGGGGCTCAGTACAGGAAGGGGATCAGGAGTCGGGAGCGGGGCCGGCCTGACGGGGTGGACGGGGTGGAGCGCCCGGGGCGGGACCGGGGTCGGGGTGCGCGCGCAGGGCCTCGCGCCGCAGGCCCGGGAGGTCCAGCGGGCTGCGGCCGGCCGCGTGCCGGTCCAGTTCGTGGGTGGTGACGCGGACGGGTCTGCCGTCGCGTAGCTGGCCGTCGGCCACCGCGTGGCAGGCCTGCCGCAACTCCCGTACGTCGGCGGGCTGCCAGACGGGCAGGGGCGGGTCGTCCGGGTCGGGATGAGCCGCGCGGGCATCCTGGCTGAACTTCGCGGTGTCCCCCGCCTCGAGCCCGCCGAGCATGAGGTGGGTGACGGCCTCGTTGGGCATCAGCGCCTCGATCACCTCGCCCGCCGTCGCGGTCGTCTCGTGGGAGATCTCGACGAAGAGGACGATCCGGCTCTGCGCGGCGCTCAGACAGGTGTCGAGGAACTGGGTCCGCAGGCCGCCCTGGTCGGTCCAGTCGATGTGCGGAACGACCACGAACAGCAGCGAGTCGTGCTCGGCCAGCACGGTGCTGATCCTGCTGAACGCCTTGAACGGCCGCTCCTCGGAGATCGAGGGGTCGAGCCCGAAGGCCGGGAAATGGGTGCGCAGCGTGGCGAAGACCTTCTCCCGGATGTTGGAGTTGATCACCGCTGCGGACGCGATCTCGCCGTTCTCGTCCCTGCTGATGGGGCGGCCGTTGTTGCGGTACCCGGCGGTCATCGCCACGATGTGCTGCGCGATCGGGAGCGGGTTCCCGGCCTCCTCGGCGTCACGGCACATCCGTGCGATGTGTTGCTTCGCCAGGTAGATGCAGTGGTGTATGAGGGTGGTCTTGCCCATGCCCCGGGGGCCGGTCACGACCACCAGACTGCCCTGGTCCACACCGGGGTTGATGACGTCGGTGAGCCTGCTCAGGACCTCGTCGAACCGCCGTAGCTGCTCCTCCGCGTGGTCGACGTCGACCCACTGGTGCGCGTGGTCCTCGTCCTCCCACGGGATCAGGGGGTGGTCGTCCCGCGGCGGGGGCTTCGGGAGGCCTCGCTTGGTGACCGGTACGTGCACGGCGTACGGGTTGCGGTGGATCGGCAGGGTCACGCGGTCACCTCCGGTGGGGTGGCGGCCGAGCGCTCGCGCAGCGCACGCCATCTCCAGTACGGCGCACGCCGGTTGATCTGCATCACGGCGCGCGGTTGTGTCTCCACCGACTGCCACACCTCCTGGCCGAGCCGGGTGCGATCCTCCGTGCCGAGGACTCCGCCGCCCCGGGCGGCCGGCAGTGGACGGATCAGGGGAAGTCCTTCGGCGAGCCGCCGGGCCGCCGCGCGCCGGGACGCGGGCCCGGACACCTGGGTGAGGACGCCCCGCAGCGCCTCGCGGGCCGTGGCCACCGCGGCGTGGTCCGCCCGGGGGTCGCTCTCGTAGGCCGCCAGGTACTCGCGCACCGCGGACCGGTAGATCGCCTCGCAGCTCACCAACTGCCGGCTGAGCCGGCGCCGCTCGGACGACACGCGCTCGGAGAACTGCCCGCCGAGGGTCAACAGCGCGCCGGCCGCCAGCAGGGGCAGGGACTTGACGAACGTCTGGAACCAGCCCTCCTCCGGCTTCGCCTCGGCGGACGCGGCGCCCGGGGAGTCGGACGCGGCGGCCATGAGTGCGGAACAGGCCCGCCCGAAATCCCTCTTGCGGCGCTCGGCCCACAGCTCCGGTGTCAGGCTGCCGATGTCGGCCACGACGGGCCGGACGGTGCCGTCGAAGGTCGGGCCCGGCCGGAGGAGGCCGAGGCGTGTCGCGGCGGTGACGAGGTCTCCGCGGCGTTCGGAGTCGAGGCAGTACACGAGCTGGGCGTCACGCTCCTTCGACCCGCCGGGCGCCGTCCCGGCGTGGGCGGGGGTACCGGTGGCGGCGGCCGCGGCCGTCAGCAGGACGAGCACCGCGGCGGCGGCCCTGCCGGGACGGTGCCCCGCGCCGACAGCGCGCCCCCCGCGCCCCCCGCGGCCCGCCGGGCCGCAGGGCGCACCGCGCCGCGGGTGCCCGCTGCGCGGCGACCCCAGTGGACCGAGCCCCCACCCCTGCCTCATGCGCACCCTCCCCGTCCTGCCCACCGCCCCGTGCGGTTCCTCTTCGGCACAAGCCCGATCCGAGTGTCACGCCGGGGAGCGGCCGTGCGGCAACGGTTCCGACGCCGCCCCGTCCCCCGCCAACACCCCCGCTCTCAAGGGCTTCTGCGCCCGCGGTTCTTCGCCAGGGAGAGGACGCTCCTGGCCGGGGTCGGGTTCCTCGCCGGTATCGGGCTCCTCCTCGCCGCGCCGCCCCCGCCAGGGGCGCGGCGGATGTGCCTGCAGCACCTGCGCGGTGCCGTGCAGCAGGTTGACCGTGATCACGGCGGGCCCGACCGTGGCGACGGTGCCGGGGAAGTCGCGTTCCAGGCTGAGGGCGATGAGGACGGCCGTGATGCCGTTCTGCTGGCCGAGTCCGAGGGCGATCCGGTCCCGCCGGTCCAGGCCGCGCACGAACAGCGGCATGACCCCCAGGGCCACCACGGCCTGAGCGCCGAACGCCGCCACGCCCAGGACGAACCCCGGCAACAGGTCCACGCCCTGCGCCAGGAACAGGCCGAGCGCGAGGAACGCGGCCAGGAAGGCGCCGCCGACGGCACGGTCGAGTGCCTTGTCGAACGCCGCCGTACGAAGGAAGAGGCCCGCGACCGCGACCGCGAGCATGAGCATGTTCGCCGCGGCGACCACCAGCATCGCCACGACCAGCAGACCCGCCAGTATCGCCCCGGTGCGCCGTGCCGACGGCGAGGACGGCAGCCGGATCGCGGCCTTCCGACCGGCCCACCACAGCAGCAACACACCTGCCGCCAGCGCCGCGTTCAGGCCGAGACCGGTTCCGTAGCCGCCTGCGCCGCCCCCCGCGACCGCCGGCGCGCCCTCGTAACCCGCCGCCGTATAGGCGTAGCCGGCCACGTACAGCGTCAGCAGTACCGTCATCGGGTCGTCGAACGACGCCCAGGCGGACAGCAGGGACCTGGCGCGCGGGGACATCCGTCCGTCCCTGCCGAGCGCGGCGACGGACAGCGGATCGATCTGGGCCACCGCGATACCGAGCACCACGTACTCGGGCCGCCCGAACGCCACCACCATCACGCCCGCGATCAGCGAGGCCTTGAGGACGACGCCGAGGGTCACGGCCGCCAACACGCCGGACAGGTCCTCTCGCAGCGCTTCGAGGTCGATTGCGTACGTGCTTCCGAACAGCCCGATCGCGAGCAGCAGGCCCGCGCCGAAGACGTAGCCGCCGGTGCCGACCAGTTCCGAGGGATCGACTGCCAGGCCGGCGGCCACGCCGAGGATCAGCGTGCCCACTGCGCCGGCCACGATGCCGGGAACGGATTCCGGCAGTCGCCACGGCAGTACGCGATTGGATGTCGCCACTGGCTTCCCCCCTCCTGGCGCGCGTCTACCGCCCCGGGGCCTTCCGCTCCATGGGGCAGGAGAATCGTAGGGGTCCCGGGTGCCGTAGAGAAAGCCGGACTGCGGCTTCCTGTACGGGAGTTGACCCTTACTCCATGTGGGTGATGCCTTGCGTGGCGCGCGCCGGAACCGCCTCGCGCGGCCCTGTTCTGAGGTTGCCCGTCCGCGGCCGCCGTCGAACGCGCGCCGACCGGTTGGCTCATTCGCCGTCGGTGTCACAGGTCTTTACGCCGCTGACACGCGCCGGTAGCTTGCGCGATGCAAGAACTTGCAGGAATTTCCCGGCAGTTCTTGCAGAACGTGCCGCCCGTCCCCCCCTCGTGTGGCGGCACTTCCCCCACACCTGGAGCCGCACATGAGACGCATACCCCCACGCAGACGGAGACCACTCCCTTACCGGCGCCTCGCGGCGGCACTCGTGCTTCTCGCCCTGGTCGCGGCGCTGCCGAAGCCCGGCGCCGGCCGCACGGCGCCGGCGGCCGCGGTCTCCAACACCGCGACGGTCTTCTACTACACGAAGACCAAGGCCTGGTCCACGTACAACCTGCACTACGCCCCCACCGGCGGCTCGTGGACGGCCGTGCCCGGTGTGGCGATGGAACGGGCCTGTACCGACTGGGTGAAGAAGACCGTCGACCTGGGTTCCGCGGCCGGGCTCCAGGCCACCTTCAACAACGGCACGGGGACCTGGGACAACAACGGCGGCGCCAACTACGCCCTGGGGAGCGGGAACATCGCCGTCAAGGACGGGACGGTCACCCACAGCGACCCGTGTGCGAACACCGGCGGCAACGGCAACTCGGCGACCGTGTACTACTACACCCGGAGCATGGGCTGGTCCACGTACAACCTGCACTACGCCCCCGCCGGCGGCTCGTGGACGACCGTGCCGGGCGTCGGGACGGAACCGGCCTGTACGGACTGGGTGAAGAAGACCGTCGACCTGGGGACGGCCACCACCTGGCAGGCCACCTTCAACAACGGCAACGGCATCTGGGACAACAACAACGGCGCCAACTACCAGTTGAAGACCGGTCTTTCCACGGTCCGCGACAAGGCGGTCACCGCGGCGGCCGCCGATCCGTGCGCCACCGCCGTCCCCGACACCGAGGCGCCGGCCACGCCCGCCGGAGTCACGGCGAGCGTCACCGACACCTCCGTCGTGCTGTCCTGGAACGCAGCCACCGACAACACCGCCGTCACCGGCTACCAGGTCACCCGCACCGGCGGCACCCAGGGCACCGTCGTCACCGACACCGCCTCCACGGTCCGCACCGACACCGGCCTCGACGCCCGTACGGCCTACACCTACGTCGTCCGCGCCCGCGACGCGGCCGGGAACGTCTCCGGGGCGAGCGCCGCGGTCACCGCCACCACCGGTGACAAACCCGCCGTCGAGAACGGCCGGCCGCTGGGCGGAGACCCCCGCAAGGACCCCGTCTACTTCGTCCTCACCGCCCGCTTCTACGACGGCGACAGCAGCAACAACCGGGGCGGCAGCCAGGACGTGAAGTCCGGCAACGCCGCCAACCACGACCCCATGTTCCGCGGCGACTTCAAGGGCCTCGTCGAGAAGCTCGACTACGTCAAGGGCCTCGGCTTCTCCGCCCTGTGGATCACCCCGGTGGTCCTGAACCGCTCCGACTACGACTACCACGGCTACCACGGCTACGACTTCTACAGGGTCGACCCGCGCCTGGAGTCCGCCGGAGCCTCCTACCAGGACCTGATCAACGCGGCCCACGCCAAGGGCATGAAGATCTACCAGGACGTCGTCTACAACCACAGCTCCCGCTGGGGCGCCAAGGGCCTGTTCACACCCACCGCCTACGGGGTCCGCGACTCCCAGTGGAGCTGGTACTACGACCAGCGGCAGGAGGGCTTCGAGTACGACGGCCTGACCGTCGACCCGGTCTCCGGCAAGTCGTACTACAACGGCGACCTGTGGTCCACGGCCGCCCCGAGCGGCAACACCTGCGTCAACTGGGGCGTACCGACCGGCGGGAAGAGCGCCGAGGGCTACACCGTCTACAACTGCCAGTGGCCGAGCCCCACGTCCGGCATGTTCCCGAAGACCTACTACCACCAGTGCTGGATCGGCAACTGGGAGGGCGAGGACTCCCGCTCCTGCTGGCTGCACGAGGACCTGGCCGACTTCAACACCGAGTCGGCGCCCGTGCAGAGCTACCTCATCGGCGCCTACGACAAGTACATCGACATGGGCGTCGACGGCTTCCGCGTCGACACCGCCGTGCACATTCCGCGCAGCACGTGGAACCGCCGCTTCCTGCCCGCGATCCAACAAGAGGTGACGGCGCGGTTCGGCGCGGACAAGGCCCGGGACTTCTTCGTCTTCGGCGAGGTCGCGGCCTTCGTCAACGACAAGTGGAACCGCGGCTCGGTCAACCACTCCGCACAGTTCTACACCTGGAAGGAACGCAAGGAGTACAGCGCGGACGACGCCGCGGCCGCCCTGGAGCAGTACACCTACGAAGAGCAGCTCGGCACCGGCGCCCAGCCGACCTCGGACAACGCCTTCCTGCGCGGCAACAGCTACCACACCCCCGACCACAGCCGGTTCTCGGGCATGAACATCATCGACATGCGCATGCACATGAACTTCGGTGACGCCTCCAACGCCTACAACAACGGCCGCGACTCCGACGACTCCACCAACGACGCCACGTACAACGTCGTCTACGTCGACAGCCACGACTACGGCCCGAACAAGTCGAGCACCCGCTACGCGGGCGGCACCGACGCCTGGGCCGAGAACATGTCGCTGATGTGGACCTTCCGCGGGATCCCGACGCTGTACTACGGCTCCGAGACCGAGTTCCAGGCCGGCAGGCCGATCGACTGCGGCCCGACCTGCCCGCTCGCCACCACCGGCCGCGCCTACTACGGAGCCGCGCTCGAAGGCACCGTCACCGCCTCCGGCTTCGGCACGGTCTCCAGCGCGACCGGAGCGGTCGCCACCACCCTGGCCCAGCCCCTGGCCCGGCACGTCCAGCGGCTCAACCAGATCCGCCGCGCCGTCCCCGCACTCCAGATGGGCCAGTACTCCACCGAGGGCATCTCCGGGGACATGGCCTTCAAACGCCGCTACACCGACACCGCGAGCGGCACCGACAGCTTCGCGCTGGTCGCGGTGACCAACGGGGCGACGTACACCGGCATCCCCAACGGGACCTACCGCGACGCCGTCACCGGTGACGTGAAGACCGTGGCCAACGGCACCCTGAGCGTCCCCGCGCCCGGCAAGGGCAACCTGCGCGTGTACGTCCTGGACGGGCCTGGGCAGATCGGGGTCGCCGGACCGTACCTGAAGTAGCTACCGGCCGCCGGAGCCGGTCACCGTGTGCAGCCGGGCGCGCAGCGCGGCCAGCCGGACCCGCAGCCGCTGGAGCGGTGTGGGCGGCAGGCCGCGCGAGGTGCCGCGCGCGTAGTACCGCTCGACGTGGTACTGGCCCGCGCCCAGCACGGTGGTGACGGCGATGTACCAGAGGGTGGCGACCATCAGCAGGGGAATGACCTGGTAGTTCTGGTTGTAGACCAGCTGCACCGAGTAGAGGAGGTCGTGCACGGCCAGCACGCTGACGATGCTCGTTCCCTTGAGCGTGCCGATCAGCATGTTCCCGGCGGTCGGCACGATCGAGCGCATCGCCTGCGGAACGACGATCCGGCGCAGCGTGCGGCGCCGGCTCAGACCGAGCGCCTGCGCGGCCTCGGTCTGGCCGGGGTCCACGGAGAGGATGCCGCCGCGCACCACCTCGGCGGCGTACGCGGTCTCGTGCAGCGTCAGGCCGATGACGGCGGTGAGGGTGGGGCCGAGCAGGTTCACCGTCTTGATGCTGAAGAACTCGGGGCCGTACGGGATGCCCAGGCCGAGCGTGGGGTACAGGGCGCCGATGTTGAACCAGAACAGCAGCTGCACCAGCAGGGGAGTGGACCGGAAGATCCACACGTAGCCCCAACTCAGCGTCCGCAGAACCGGATTGGCCGAAAGACGCATCACCGCCAGCACGGTGCCGAAGAGGAAGCCGAGCACCATCACGGCGCCCGTGAGCCACAGGGTCAGCAGCAGCCCGTCGAGCACGGCGGTGGTGGTGAAGTACCGGCCCACCACGTCCCATTGGAAGGCGTCGTTGCGCACGACGGAACCGAGCACCATCGCGAACACCAGCAGCGCGGCGACGGCGGACAGCAGGCGCCCGATCCGCCGGCGCGGCACGATCCGCGGCGCATCGGGGTCGGAGCCGCCGGGCGACTGCCCCGCATGCTGCGTCACGGCGGCGGCGGCCGGCACGGCCGCAGGAGCGAGGGCATCGGCGACGTCGGAAGGGGTGGCCATGAGGAGGCTCTCCAAGGGAAGGGATCGCGGGCGTGGATGACCGCCCGGCGGCACGAGCACATCGCCATGGATGTGGTGCTGCCGGGACCGGGTCACCGTGTCGTCACGCTCGCCGCGTCCCTCAACGCGGCCGGAGCGGCCTCCGCGCGGGGCGGAGCCGATCCGTTCCCGATCGTATGCGCCCCCGGCACGGTCGTGTCAACCGTGCCCGGTCCGGCGCCGGTTCGCGCCCCGGTCCGGTCCGCCATCCGGGCCGTTGCTTGACGCAGAGCAGCATGTACTGCTCAAGTAGTCGCATGAATGCCCGGCAGCGCTTGGTCTCGCGCGACTACATCGACTTCGGTCGCGTGTGGTCCGCGGCGTGTTGCGCCTGACCCGGCAGCGGGCTGTCTGACCGGCCCTTCCCTCCCTCGGTGACCCCGTCGCGGGCCGAGAGCTCCCTTCGCACCACCCTTCCTCCGTACGGGCACCCGCCCGCGCGAGGACACGGTGCCGCGAGCCCGGACGTGCGCTGCCGCCACCTGCTTCCCCCAACATCCCGCGTCGTCACGCCGCTTCGCCCTGCCCCGCCACCGAAAGGCCCGCCCGCCGTGAACCTCCCCGGAAACGGGATACGCACCCGCCTGCGCACCGTCGCCGCCCTCGCCCTCCTGCCCCTCCTCGCCCTGACGGGCTGCGGCTCCGCGGACGGAGCCCCGGCGTCGGCGGGCGCCCAGGCCGCATCCGCACCCGCCGACGACCCGGTCTCCGGCGTACGGACCGTCGACTCGATCGCCGCCCTGCTCCCCGCCGACGTCCGCCAGTCGGGCACCGTACGGGTCGGCAGTTCCGTAGGGTCCCCGCCTTCCGCGTACTACCCGAACGGCCAGGACAAGCCGCCCGCCGGCCAGGACATCGACATCGCCGAAGCGGTGGCCAAGGTCCTCGGCGTGAAGCTGGAGCGCCAGGACGCCTCCTTCGAGACGATCCTGCCCGCCCTCGGCAGCGGCAAGTACGACCTCGGCACCGGAAACTTCGGCGTCACCACCGAACGCCTGAAGACCATCGACTTCGTCACCTACATCAACGACGGCCAGGGATTCGCCGTCAAGACGGGCAGCACCACCCTGACCACACAGGTCTCCGACCTCACCCAGCTGTGCGGACTGACCATCGGCACCGGGGCCGGCACCACCTTCGAGAAGACCCTGACCGCTAAGAAGGACGTGTGCGCGGCGGCCGGCAGGAAGCCGTACGAGGTCAAGGTCTTCGCCGAGCCCGGCGCCGTCACCACCGCCCTGCAGCAGGGCCGGATCGACGTCGTCATGTCGACGATCAACGGCCTGCGCCACCAGGCCGCCCAGCCCGCCGCGCACACCACGTTCCTCGGCGAATACCACCGCCTCGACGTCGGCTTCGCCTTCAAGAAGGGCTCCCCCCTCACCCCCGCCTTCCAGGCCGCCGTCAACGAACTGATCAAGAACGGCACTTACGCGCGGATCCTCAAGAAGTGGGGCACCACCGCCTCCGCGATCGACGCGTCGCAGATCAACCCGGCCGAGCACACGTGAGCGGGGACACCGTGAAAGAGATCACGGCCGACGTCATGGTCGACGTCCGCGGCGTCCACAAGAGCTTCGGACCGCTGGAAGTGCTGCGCGGCGTGGACCTGAAGGTCCGCGCCGGCGAGGTCACCGTGATCCTCGGCCCCTCCGGCTCGGGGAAGTCCACGCTCCTGCGCACCATCAACCACCTGGAGAAGGTCAACCGGGGCTGGGTCGGCATCGACGGCGAGATCATCGGCTACCGCCGGTCCCGCGGCAGGCTGTACGAGCTCAAGGACAGGGAGGTGCTGAAGCAGCGCACCCGCATCGGGTTCGTCTTCCAGAACTTCAACCTCTTCCCCCACCTCACCGTGCTGGACAACCTCGTCGAAGCCCCGGTCTCGGCGCTGCGCCGCCCGCGCGCGGAGGCGGAGGCGACGGCGCGCCGGCTCCTGGACCGTGTCGGGCTCTCCGACAAGGCCGACGCCTACCCGCGGCAGCTGTCGGGCGGACAACAGCAGCGCGTGGCGATCGCCCGTGCGCTCGCCCTGGAACCGAAGGTGCTGCTCTTCGACGAGCCCACCTCGGCGCTCGACCCGGAGCTGGTCGGTGAGGTCCTGGACGTCATCAAGGACCTGGCCCGCGCCGGCACCACCATGATCGTGGTGACGCACGAGATCGGCTTCGCCCGCGAGGTCGCGGACACCGTCGTGTTCATGGACGGCGGGGTCGTGGTGGAGCAGGGCCCGCCCGCGGCCGTCCTGGACGCGCCGCAGCACGCCCGGACCCGCGCCTTCCTGTCGAAGGTCCTCTGACGCGCCGCCGTGGCCGGCCCCGCAGCCCCCGCGCTCAGGGAGCGGCGCAGGGGGTTGCCGGGCCCTTCTCGCGCGTGAGGTTGTCGTTGGACATCCACCCGGCGGTGCTCGTGCCTTCCACGCGCACGTAAGTCCACTTGTTCCCGTACGCGTTGACGACGTAGCAGTGGTACCAGAGCTTCGTGCCGGCCTTGGCCAGGGACACGGCGGGGCACGTCTGGTACGGCCCGGTCTCCAGGTGGTAGTCCCCGGACATGTAGCCGTAGCTGCCCGGGGCCGGATCGCGGTGGGACCAGCCGGTGCAACTCGTGGACACCGGGCTGGGCTTGGCCGCCGAGGCGGAGACGCTCGGCGACGCCGTGGCGCCCGGCTTCCGGGAGGGGGTGGCGGACGGCTTCCCCTGGGCCGTCGCGGACGGGGAGGAGGAAGGGGAGGTGTTCGGGGGACCGGCGGGATCACCGCCGGCCGCCGGGGAGCCCGGCGCGGGCGTCGAGGCCCGAGCCCCGTCGTTGCGGCTCCCGCCGTCCTCGCCGGACAGGGCGTACGCGACGCCGCCCACGGCGAGCACGACCCCCGCGGCGGCCCCGGCGATGAGGGCACGGCTCCGCCGCCGCGCCGCGGACGGGCCGGGCGCGTGGTGCTCCGCACGGGTCGGCGGGCCCGCAGGCGGGTATCCGACGTGCGGAGGCGGGGCGTACGGCTGCTGGTACGGCACCGCACCCGCACCCGAACCGGCCGCAGTCGGCGGCCCGAACCCCGGGCCGCCGGGCGCCGGCGGTGTGAAGGAAGCGGCGGCGGGCGCCGGCGGGACGACGGACGGCGCCGTGGGGGTCGGCACGGCGGGCGCGGGCGCGGGCGCCGGCCCGGGGACCGCGGTCTGCGGCGCGGGGTGAGGGGTGCTGCCCGCGGCCACCTGCTCCAGCATCGCCCGTGCCTGCTCGGCGGTGGGCCGCAGCTGCGGATCCTTCGCCATCAGCGCCAACAGCACGGGGGCGAGCGGCCCCGCCCGCCGCGGTTCGGGCAGCGGCTCGGTGACGATCGCGGACAGCGTGGACCACACGGAGGTGCGGCGGAACGGTGAAGTGCCCTCCACCGCGGCGTACAGCGTCATGCCGAGCGACCAGATGTCGGAGGCGGGACCGGGCTCCTGCCCCTGCGCCCGCTCCGGCGGCAAGTAGTCCATCGAGCCTATGATTTCGCCGCTGCGGGTCAGCTTGGCCATGGCCTCGTCGCCGGAGGCGTCCATGGTGGCGATACCGAAGTCGGTGAGCACGACCCGGCCGCCCCGCTCCAGCAGCACGTTGCCCGGCTTCACGTCCCGGTGCAGGACACCCGCCCGGTGCGCGGCGTCGAGCGCGTCCATCAGCCTGGCGCCGATCGCCGCGGCCTCGCGCGGCTCCAGGGGGCCGCGCTGCGCCAGTACGTCGTCGAGGGAGGGCCCGTCGACGAGTTCCATGACGATGACCGGCAGCCCCTCCTCCTCGGTCACGTCGTGGACGGTGACCACGCCGCCGTGCCGGATGCGGGCGGCGGCCTGCGCCTCACGCTGCATCCGGGTCCGCAGGTCGGCCAGTTCGGGCGCGGAGGCGTCGGTGTAGGCGCGCAGGATCTTGACGGCGACCTCGCGGCCCAGGAGTTCGTCCACGGCCCGGGCGACGACGCCCATGCCGCCGCGGCCGACCACCGTGGTCACCCGGTAACGCCCCCCGAGTGTCTTGCCGGTCAGCTCGCCGTCGTTCGCTTCACCCGCTGGCACCGCACGCTCCGTTCCAGAACCACTCGTCGACCCACCACGTGGAGGGCTCAAGAGTAGAGGCTTGATCACGGAGGAACCGCCCGGCCCGGTTCAGCCGGTGAAACCGGCCGTGATGGAGGTGAACTGCCAGTCGCTCTGGGCGATGCCGGAGCAGGATTCCTGGAGGCCGCCGCCCGGGCAGCCGCGGTCGCGGTTGACGGACCAGAACGCGAGGCGCGCGATGTGGTGGGAGTTGGCCCAGTTGCGGATGTCGGTCCAGTTCTGGACGGTGGTGGTCTCCTGGGTGTCGCTGATGCCGTTCATCCCGGAGATGCCGATGTGGGCGTATGCGGTGGCGTCGTCCCAGCCGAAGGTGGACTTGAGCTTGGACTTGAGGCCCTCGGTGGCACTGACGGTGCTCGCGTACATGTCGGTGGACGCGTTGCCGAAGTCGAACGGCATGATGGTGAAGACGTCGATGTCGGCGTTCAGCGCCCTCGCCTGCTCGATGAGCCGGTTGCCCCACGAGGTCGGCCCCGTGGTGGCGGTGCCGAAGGTGAGGATCGTCCGCAGGCCGGGGTTGTTCTGCTTGACGATCTTGAGGGCGCCGAGGATCCGGTCCTGGACGACGGCGTTCTCGAACTCGTCCGTGTTCTCGATGTCCACGTCGATGGCCTTGAGCCCGTAGGCGTCGATCACCTTCTGGTAGGCGCCTGCGAGGGCCTCGGGGCTGGTGCAGTTCGGGCCCAGCTTGTTGCCCTGCCAGCCGCCGATGGACGGGACGATGTCGCCGCCCGCCGCCCGGATCGAGTTGACGGTGCTCTGGTCGATGCCGCCGGTCAGCGCGCGCTGGCCGTCCCAGGCCGGGTTGCAGCCGCCGGAGGAGAGGATGAACGCCATGGTGAACCACTTCGCGCCGGTCGCGTTCATCACCGTCGTCGCGCTCGGCGGGTTGCCCCAGCCGAGGTAGAGGTAGGGCGCGGCCTGCTTGAAGCCGCCCGGGGGCGTGGTCGTGGTGTCCGTGGTGACCGTGACGGAGTTGGAGGCGGCGGAGGAGTTGCCCGCCAGGTCGCGGGCGCGGACGGTGAAGGTGTACGGGGTGTTGGCGGTGAGGCCGGTGACCGTTGCTCCGGTGGTGGTGGACGTGGCCACCTTGCTGCCGCCCTGGTAGACGTCGTAGCCGCTGACGCCGACGTTGTCGGTGGAGGCCGCCCAGGAGAGCGAGACGCTGGAGGAGGTCCTGCCGGTGGAGGTGAGGCTGCCGGGCGCGGTCGGGGCGGTGGTGTCGGTGCCCCCGCCGGGGCCGTCCAGGCTGACGTCGTCGGCGTAGTAGGTGCCCTGCCCGTACCAGCCGTTGAGGTAGATCTCGGCACTGGTCTGGGAGGCGCCGGTGGTGAAGGACACCGTGAGCTTGGAATAGCCGGCAGCGGACGGGGTCCAGGTGGAGGCGCCGCCCGTGACGCCGAGGTACACGTAGGTGCCGCGGACCCAGCTCGACAGCGTGTAGGTGGTGTTCGGCTGCACCGCGACCGTCTGGGTGCACTTGGCGTTGTCGCCGGAACTCGCCGCGCCGGCCAGCGCCTTGCCGCCGCCGTGCACGGGCGAGCTCACGACCGAGCCCAGGCCTCCCGTACAGGACCAGCCGGACAGCGTGCCCGTCTCGAAGTCGCCGTTGGCGAGGAGGTTGGCGCCGAACGCCGCGCCGGGAGAGGTCAGCACGGCCGCCGCGCCGAGGACGGCGGCGCCGAGTCCGCAGGCCAGGCGGGTACGGGCAGGGGTGCGGGTACGCAAGGGAGTACCTCCGTGGGGAGAGGAAGGCAGCGCGGACCGCGGCTCGGTGACCTCGCGGGCGACGGGATGCGCCTGGGCGGGCGTGCGTGGACGACGCCGCCCGGCGGCTCCGCCGTATCCCGAATTCCGCGAGGGTGAGGGGAAGTTGATGCCGTGACCGCTCTTTGGCCGGGAACCTATTGCTCCGGATCACCCGCCGTCAATAGGTCTGGACCAATCCTGTCGGCATGGCGAAATCCCGCCCCGCGGGCACGCGCCCCTCCCGCATGCCGGAAGGCGCCGGCGGCCGCACTGTGTGCTCGGCCGGGCGCCCTCCGTGACCGTTCCCTCTTGCGGCCTACTTCACCGGCCCCAGGTCCTCCGGCCAGCCGTAACCGGTGCGCGGCGGCTCCGGTACGGCGCCCACCGCCGCCAGGTCCCGGTCGGCGGCCCGCATCAGCTGCCCCGCCAGGTCCCGCATCGCCCGGCTCGCCGCCAGCTCGTCACCGATCGCGGGTATCTCCACGTCCTGGGGGTTGCAGCGCGCCTTGCCCTGGCCGACCAGCGTGGTCTTTCCGGTGTCGAGCACCGCTCGGGCCCTGGTCGTGCCGTCCTCCTCGGTCAGGTGGACGCCCACCGTCCACTCCTCGGCGTGTGTCATCGCGCGCCTCCTCACGCCCCGGTACCTCTGTTGCCGGCTGCTTCCAGGATCCCCCCGTGCGCCCCGTCGCGCTGGTGCGGGACCGGTGCGCCGGCCGACGGCTGGACCGAGACCGTCCGGGTGGGGGCCGGGATGGAGATGCCCTCGTCCCGGTAGCGCTGGTGCAGACGCTTGATGAACTCGTGCTTGATCCGGTACTGGTCGCTGAACTCGCCCACGCCCAGGATCACGGTGAAGTTGATCCTGGAGTCCGCGAACGTGTGGAAGCGGACGGCGGCCTGATGGTCGGCGACCCCGCCCGTGACGTCGGCCATCACGCTGTCGACGACGTCGAGGGTCACCCGCTCGACGTGTTCCAGGTCGCTCTCGTAGCCGACGCCCACCTGGACCAGGATCGACAGCTGCTGCTCCGGCTGGGTGAAGTTGGTCATGTTCGTCCGCGCGAGCCGCCCGTTGGGGATGATCACCAGGTTGTTCGACAGGTTGCGTACGACGGTATTGCGCCAGTTGATGTCGACGACGTACCCCTCCTCGCCGCCGCTGAGCCGGATGTAGTCCCCGGGCTGCACCGTCTTCGAGGCGAGGATGTGCACGCCCGCGAAGAGGTTCGCCAGGGTGTCCTGGAGTGCCAGGGCCACCGCGAGACCGCCCACCCCGAGGGCGGTGAGCAGCGGGGCGATGGACACGCCCACGGTCTCGAGCGCGACGAGCACGCCCATGGTGAGCACGACGATCCGCGTGATGTTGACGAAGATGGTGGCCGATCCGGCCACACCCGTACGGGCCTGCGCCAGGGACTGCACGAGCCCGGCGATGACCCGGGCCGCGGTGAACGTGGCGATGAGGACGAGCAGCGCGGTCAGGGAGTGGTTCACGACCGCGGTCACCCGCTCGGTGAGCGGCAGCGCCGAGGCCGCCGCGGCGGCGCCCCCGATGACGGCTCCCCAGGGTGCGAGGGTGCGCAGCGCGTCGACGATGGCGTCGTCCCCGGTCCACGCGGTGCGGCTCGCGTGCTTGCCCAGCCAGCGCAGGAGCGCCCGCAGCAGCAGCCCGGCCACCAGGCCCGCGGCGAGCGCGATGGCCGCCACCACCCAGTCGTGCAGGACGAGGTCCCGGCTCACAGGATCCCCTCCGCGCCGTGGAGGGCCGGGAATCCGGCGAGGGGCCTCGCCGGCCGCCGTATGTGCTGTGTCGTCACCTTGTCACCTGTCAGATCGTGCTGTGCGGAGCCCCGTTCGGGCGAACGTACGTACGCCTCCGAATCGGGCTGCCATCCTGCCCCATGCGCCGGGACCCGCCGCAGGTGGGCCGGTGCCAGGCCGTACCCGCCCGCCGATCGGCCCCCGAATCATGCGCGTTCCTGCATGCGAGGCGCCTGTTCCGAGCATCTATTGACATGAAGTCGGCGCTGCGCTGCACTGGTGCCCCCCACACGCCCGCTCGGCCACACCCGGCTGGAGGCAGCCATGCGTCTGCTCAGAACGCTGATCGCCACCGCATGCGCGGTGTTCGCACTGGCATGGCCCGGCGTCACCGCCGGCCCCGCCCAGGCGGCAGCAGGCCCGCCCCAGACCGTCCCGGCACTGCGCCAATGGACGGCCGGCACCGGCACGTACACCTTCACCGCGGCCACCCGCGTCGTCGTCGACCCCGCCTACGGCGCCCAGCTCGCCGACGAGGCCGCCACGTTCGCCCAGGACGTGGGTGATCTGGCCGGGCGCACCGTGGCCGTCGTCACCGGGACCCCCGCCGCCGGCGACATCGGCCTCACCCTCGGCGACACCACGCTGCCCGCCGAGGGCTACCGGATGACCGTCGCCGGATCCCTCACCCTCCGGGCCGGGACCGACACCGGCGCCTTCCACGGCACCCGCACCGTCCTCCAGCTCCTGCACCAGTCCGCCTCGGTGCCGGCCGGGACGGCGGTGGACTGGCCCGCCAAGGCCGAGCGCGGACTCATGGTGGACCAGGGCCGCAAGTTCTTCACCGTGGACTGGCTCAAGCAGCACATCAAGGAGCTCGCCTACCTCAAGCTCAACTACTTCCACTTCCACCTGTCGGACACCTTCGGCTTCCGCCTGGAGAGCTCCACCCACCCGGAGATCGTCTCCGCCGACCACTACTCCAAGCAGGACATCGCCGACCTGGTCGAGCTCGGCCGCAAGTACCACGTCACCATCGTCCCGGAGATCGACACCCCCGGGCACATGAACGCCGTCCTGGCCGCCCACCCCGAACTCAAGCTCAGGAGCAGCTCGGGCGCGGTCAGCCCCGACTTCATCGACCTCTCGCTGCCCGCCTCCTACGCGCTGATCAAGGACCTGGTCAACGAGTACCTGCCGCTGTTCCCGGCCCCGTACTGGCACATCGGCGCCGACGAATACGTCACCGACTACGCCAAGTACCCGCAGCTGCTCAGCTACGCCCGCGCCCACTACGGCGCGGGCGCCACCGCCAAGGACACCTACTACGGCTTCGTCAACTGGGCGGACGACCTGGTGCGGGCGGGCGGCAAGACCACCCGGATGTGGAACGACGGCATCAAGGCCGGCGACGGGACCCTGCGCCCCCACCCCGGGATCATCGTCGAGTACTGGTACACCTACGGCCTCACGCCCCAGCAGCTGGCCGACGCCGGTCACGTCGTCGCCAACGAGTCCTGGACGCCCACCTATTACGTGCTCGGCGGCGCCAAGCCCGACACGAAGTGGATGTACGAGACCTGGACCCCGGACCGCTTCGAGGGCGGCAACACCCTCTCCGACCCCGCGAAGAACCCCGGCTCGGTGATCCACGTCTGGTGCGACAACCCCACCGCAGAGACCGAGGGCCAGATCGCGGCCGGCATCATGTACCCGCTGCGCGCGCTGGCCCAACAGACCTGGGGATCGCCCAAGTTGACCCCGACGTACGCGGGCTTCACCCCGATCGCCGCGGCCATCGGGCACAACCCCGCCTGGCCCGGCCTCGCCCAGCCGGGCAACCTGGCCAAGGGCCGCCCGACCACCGCCTCCAGCACCGAGACCGCGAACTTCCCGCCGGCCGCGGCCACCGACGGCGACCCGGCGACCCGCTGGTCCAGCGCCTACACCGACCCGCAGTGGCTCCAGGTCGACCTCGGCTCCACCCAGAGCGTCAACCGCGTGGTGCTGCGCTGGGAGGCGGCGTACGGAAAGTCCTTCCAGATCCAGCTCTCCGACGACGCGGCCACCTGGCGCACCGTCTACTCCACCACCACCGGCACGGGCGGGGTCCAGGACCTCACCGGGCTGAGCGGGCAGGGCCGCCACATCCGCGTCCTCGGCACCCAGCGGGGCACCCTGTACGGGTACTCGCTGTACGAATTCGAGGTGTACGGAGGCCAGTTGAGCGGCACCCGCACCCTGACCGCGGCAGGCAAGGCCCTCGACGACCCGGCGAGCTCCAGCACCTCCGGCACCCAGCTGATCACCTGGACCCCGCACGGCGGGCCCAACCAGCAGTGGCGGCTGACCCTCAACACCGACGGCACCCACACCCTGGCCAACGGCTCCTCCGGGCTGTGCGCGGACGTCGCCGGCGGCTCGACCGCCGCGGGCGCGGCGGTGGTCCAGGCGACGTGCACCGGCGGCGACAGCCAGCGCTGGAAGCTGACCGCAGCCGGCTCCGGCGGCTACCAGGTGGCCAACAAGAGGAGCGCCCTCCTGCTGACCACCGTCTCCGCCGCCGACGGAGCCCCGGTCACGCAGCAGCCGGCCGCCGGTTCGGCGTACCAGCTGTGGCAGATCACCTGACCGGTGGCCTTCAGTGGGCGCCCCACCCGCCGTCGAGGGGAATGGACGCGCCGGTGAGGTAGGTGGTGTGCGGGCCGCAGAGCCACACCGCGACCGCCGCCACCTCCTCCGGCTCGATCAGCCGCTTGATCGCGGAGCGCTTGAGCAGCACCTCGTTCACGACGTCCTCGGGAGCGAGCCCGTGGGCCTCGGCCTGCGAGCCGATCTGGCGCTCGACCAGCGGCGTGCGCACGTAGCCCGGGTTGACGCAGTTGCTGGTCACCCCGTGCGCGGCGCCCTCGACGGCCGCGACCTTGCTCAGGCCCTCCAGCCCGTGCTTGGCCGCCACGTACGCCGACTTGAAGGCGCTGGCCCGCAGTCCGTGCACGCTGGAGATGTTCACCACCCGTCCCCAGCCGCCCGCGTACATGTGCGGCAGGCACTGCCGGAGCAGCAGGAACGGCGCGGTGACCATCACCCGCTGGATCAGCTCGAACCGGGCCGGCGGGAAGTCCTCGATCGCCGCCACGTGCTGCAGCCCGGCACTGTTGACCAGGACGTCCACGTCGACGGGCAGCGCACGGACGGCCTCGGCATCGGCCAGGTCCACGACGTGCGCGCGTCCGCCGACGGCCTTCGCGACCTCCTCGGCCGCGGCGCCGTCGATGTCGGCCACGTGCACGAGGGCCCCGGCCCCCGCCAGCGCCCGCGCGCAGGCCCGCCCGATGCCGCTGCCGCCCCCCGTCACCAGCGCGGTGCGTCCGGACAGGTCGACCGGCGCGGCGGGATCCGTGTGAAGTTCACTCGTCATGGCCGGAACGTAAGAGACGTCCGGCCCGCCGGCCCACGTGTACGGACACCACAGTCCGGGGCCGTCCTATGGCAGGGGCCGCCATACGCGCAGCAGGTCCGGCGGCAGGTCGCCGTCGAGGGCGAGGCCCGCCTCCGCGAGCTCCTCGCCCAGCGCCTCCCGGGTCAGCGGCCAGAGCAGGAAGGACTCCTGCGCCCGGCGCAGCACCCGGCCCTGCCGGTACACCAGGTAGGTGTAGTCGCAGCGGATCCGGCCGTCCTCGGCGGAGGCGACGACGTGCCCGCCGTAGGTGTCCAGGCCCAGGTGCACCTCGCCCAGCGACCGCCGGACGGGCCGGGCCGGAAGCCGCGCCGGCGGGCGGTCCAGGAAGAGCAGCCCGCCGGGCACCAGCACATCGGCCAGCGCCCGCCACAGCGCCCGCCGCTCCTCGGGAGGCAGGCCGGCTGCCATGCGCAGGCACACCGCCAGATCGGCCTGGCCGTCGAGCGACAGTTCGAGCGCGGAACAGGCGTGTACGGTCACCCGGTCCCCGGCGGAACCCCCGACCGGCGGGTGCAGCCGGGACAGCAGCACGGCCCGCATCGCCGCCGCGGGCTCCACGGCATGCACCGGCACACAGGAAGCGCCGATCAGCACACCGGTGACCAGCCCCGTCCCCGCCCCCACCTCGACGATCCCGACCCGCGCCGCTCCCGCCGCCCCGGCCAGGGCGAGCGCGTGCCGGTGGTACGCCCGGGCGTGCAACAGGTCGTAGAACTCGGCCGACACGCCATACGCCTCACCCCGCTCCCGCCGCACTCCACCGCCCGAACGGGCCCCTGTCGGCGCTGTGTACGGTGCCGTTCGCAAGTCCACCCCTCGGTCCATCAAGCCATCATGACCCGCCGCGCCCCACCCCACGAGCCCCCGATTTCGGCCACCGGGGCCTACCCCTGGCCGAGCCGTTCCAGGGCCGTCAGGACGCGGCCCGCGCCGTCCTCCCCGGCGAGGGCGGCCGCCAGGGCGCGGGCGCGGGTGGTGCGGGCGGGGGTGGCGGTGGCCGTGGTGATCGCGGCTGCCAGGCGGGGTGCCGTCAGGCGCTGGTAGCGCAGCGGGGGGCCGGCCACGCCCAGGGCGGTGAGCCGGGCGGCCCAGAAGTGCTGGTCGAGCTGGACCGGGACGGGGACGGCCGGGACCCCGGCGCGCAGACCGGCCGCGGTGGTGCCGGCGCCCGCGTGGTGGACCACGGCGGCCGTGCGCGGGAACAGCCAGTCGTGCGGGACCTCCCGTACGGTCAGCAGGTCGTCGCCCTCGGCGTGCAGGCCGGACCAGCCCGACTGGACGATGCCGCGGACCCCCGCCCGGCGCAGGGCCGCGGCGACCAGGGCGCTCAGCCGCTCCGCGTCGGCGGCGACGAAGCTGCCGAAGCCGACGAACACCGGCGGCGGCCCTGCGCCGAGGAAGTCCAGCAGCCGTGGATCGGGCCGCCAGCCGGGGGCGGTCTGCGGCCACCAGTACCCGCAGACCTCGTGGCCCGCCGGCCAGTCCGCCGGGCGGCTGACGACCCGCGGGCTGAACCCGTGGAGGACGACGCGCCCGCGCGGCAGGCCGAGCGGACCGCCGAACCGGCGCGGCGCCAGCCCCAGTTCGCTGCGCAGCGCGCCCACCGCGGGCGCGAAGATCCGGTCGGTGACGGCCCACAGGGCTTGCGCCGCCACCCGGTTGCCGTACGGCCCGAACGACCGGACCCCGCTGACCAGCGGCGGGAAGGCGGTCGTCGGCTCGATCGGCTGGAGGTAGACGCCGAGGGCGGGCAGTGCCAGCGCCTCGCCGAGCGCCGAGCACATCGGGTCGGTGAGGGTGGAGCTCAGCAGCACGTCCGCGCCCTGCCGTACGGCGTCCACGACGCCCCGCGTGAGCCGGGGCATGAACTCCCGCGCCATGCGGATGACCCGGGCCATGGCCACGGGCGGGCTGACCGCCCTGGCCAGCCCCTGCCCGGCCGCGGAAGCCAGCTGCTCACGCGGGTCGACGGGCAGGGGGCGGAAACCGAGCCCGTGGGCCTTCACCGCATCCTCGAAGCGGGTGTGCGTGGCGATCGCCACCTCGTGGCCCGCGGAACGCAGCCGCGCCCCCAGCCCGGTGTACGGGGCGACGTCGCCCCAGGAACCCGCCGTCACGATCAGTACGCGCACGGCGTCAGCATGTCACGTCACGCGGTGCGCCGGCGCAGGTGCGTCGTGAGGTGGTGCTGCAGGGGCTGTCCGACGGCGGCCATGTCGTGCGTGACCGTCATCTCGCCGTCGCGCAGGGCGTAATGGCGCCGGGTGGCGGTGACCTCCTTGGCCAGGGGCGTCAGCGCCACGTCCTTGGTCTCGATCTCGAACTCCGTGCCGGACACCCGTCCCACGTACGTCTCCACGATGCCGGTCGGGTGCGCCAGCACCACCTCCAGGGACGCGTCGGGCGTCACCCGCCACCACCCGGCCTCACGCCCCGCCGGCCGCACGGGTGCCCCGGACTCGTCGATCAGCCACGCGCGGGCCTCGTACCGCAGGAAGGGCCGGCCGTCGTGGCTGAAGGTGACCTCCTGCTCGTACCGGAAGTCCCGCTCCAGGGTCGGGTACTGGCCCTGCCCGCGGCCGTGCCAGCGCCCCAGCAGCGGCAGCACCGGCGCGAGCAGCGGATGCGGCTCCGGTCCCTCGCCGAGGACGTGGCTGTCGGGGTACGGATTGTCCTGCACCGACTCAAACACTGTTCTCCCTGCCTGTTCGCCTCTGTGCCGCGCGGCGCGAAGCCTATCGCGCCGCCGCGCACTTGCGAGCGCATCGCACCTGGCCACAGCGTGTACGACGGTCGTAGCCGCAAGGGGATCCGTATGCCACGGTGGACCGCATGGAGGCGAACGCCCACACCCACGCCCACGCCCACGCCCACACGCACGGCCACCGCCACGCGGCCGTGCCCCACAGCCACGTCGCCGCCGACAAGGTCGACGCGGCCATGGAGACCTCCCGCGAGGGCATGCGCACGCTCTGGATCTCCCTGGCTGTCCTGGCCGTGACCGCCCTCCTCCAGGCCGTGACCGTCGGCCTGTCGGGATCGGTGGCGCTGCTCGGCGACACGGTCCACAACGCGGCCGACGCCCTGACCGCCGTCCCGCTCGGGATCGCGTTCGTCCTCGGCCGGCGCGCGGCCAACCGCCGCTACACGTACGGCTACGGCCGCTCCGAGGACCTGGCCGGCATCGTCATCGTGGCGACCATCGCGGCCTCGGCCGCAGCTGCCGCCTACGTGGCCGTGGACCGGCTGCTGCACCCCCGCGAGGTCACCCACCTGTGGGCGGTCTGCGCGGCGGCCCTGATCGGTTTCGCCGGCAACGAGTGGGTCGCGCGCTACCGCATCCGCACCGGCCGCCGCATCGGCTCCGCCGCGCTCGTCGCCGACGGACTGCACGCCCGCACCGACGGCTACACCTCCCTGGCCGTCCTGCTGGGCGCCGGTGGCGCGGCGCTCGGCTGGCGGGCCGCCGACCCGGTCGTCGGCCTGCTGATCACCCTCGCCATCCTGCTCGTCCTCAAGGACGCCGCCCGCGAGGTCTGCCGCCGTCTGATGGACTCCGTGGACCCGGCCCTCGTCGACACCGCGGAATCCGCGCTGCGCGCCGTCGACGGCGTACTGGGCACCGGACAGGTGCGCATGCGGTGGATCGGCCACGCCCTGCGCGCCGAAGCGGACATCGTCGTCGCCGCGCACCTGACGGTCGTACAGGCGCACGAGCTGGCCGTGGCGGCCGAACACGCACTGATCCACGCCGTCCCGCGGCTGACCGCCGCCACCGTCCACACCGACCATCCGCCCCTCGCCCACCGGGCCGGGGCGGAGCTTCCGGCGAGTCACGGACCTGCGCCCGCATCCGGTGGTTGACTGGACGGCATGCCGCTCGAAGCCTACGGCGTGCTGTCAGGGACGCTGCACCGCCACTTCCGCGACCAGCCCGACTCCCAGGGGCGCTGGTTCCACGTCAACCTCGAAGTCGACGCGCCCGCCGGACGGTACCGGTGCGCCGTCGACGTGGACAGCAAGCAGTCCGCCACCGGCGTCCAGTGGAAGGTGTTCACGCTGGCCGCCTCCGTGCTCGAACCGGCCTCCACGCTGCCGCCCGGCTACCACGACCTCTCGATGTCCTCGGGTTCGGGCGCCATCGACTACCTTCGGCACCCGGCCCTCGTGGACCGCCCCGGCTGCCTGTCCGTGCGCCGCCCGCCGGCCTGGCTGGTGAACCTCCTCAACCGGCTGCACCCGCCCCGGCCGTGGGTCTCCGGATCCAACATCGAGGCCGCCCAGGCCCTGGAGACCATCCTGCTGCCCGGCCGGCCGATCATGGTCTTCGGCGAGCCCTTCGACGAAGGCCTCGGCATGCACAACATCCACCAGAACCAGGGCGATCCGTACGGCAGCCAGTGGTGGGACGACAACGGCGTCTGGCAGGACGGTGCCACGCTCACCCGGCGCCCCGACGGCTGGTACGACGTCTTCCTCAACAAGTTCTCCAGCCAGGCCGACCACACCGACGGCGCCGGCCACCCCGTCTAGTCAGCCGGCGGGGCGGCGCGCCCGAACGGGCCGGGGCAGGGCCTGATGGGCTCCCGAGGCCAGTATCCGCACCTCGCCCTGGTCGCTGATCTCGGCCAGGATGATGCCGGTCTCGTCGGCGTAGACGGGATGGCCGCCCGGGCCCGACCGGTCGGTGCGGGCGACGACCACGACGTCCGCGGTCTGCGCCCCGAGTTCACCGCCCTCGAACACCAGCTCGTAGCGGTCCTCGTCGTCTTCGCCCACCACATGCCTCCTGCCGCCCGTGTCACGTCGTACCAACGTGCCCCATGGGCGCCGATCCCGCGCCGCACCACGCGGCACCGGGGTCCGACCGGGGTACGCGACTACTCGAACCGGGCGGTGTCGCCGGCGCCCCGGCGGACGATCTCGGCCTCGCCGCCGGAGAAGTCGATGACGGTGGTCGGCCGGGTACCGCAGTCACCCGAGTCGAGCACGACGTCCACGAGGTGTTCGAGCCGTTCCTTGATCTCCCACCCCTGGGTCATCGGCTCCTCCTCGTCCGGCAGCAGCAGGGTGCTGGACAGCAGCGGCTCACCGAGCTTGGCGAGCAGCGCCTGGGTGACGACGTGGTCGGGGATCCGGACGCCGACCGTCTTCTTCTTCGGGTGCTGGAGCTGGCGCGGCACCTCCGCCGTGGCCCGCAGGATGAAGGTGTAGGGGCCCGGCGTCGCCGCCTTGATCGCGCGGAACACGTCGTTGTCGACGTGCACGAACTGGCCCAGCTGCGCGAAGTTCTGGCACACGAGGGTGAAGTGGTGCCGGTCGTCGAGCTCGCGGATCGCCCGGATCCGGCTCATCCCCTCGCGATTGCCCACCTGGCACCCCAGGGCGAAGCAGGAGTCCGTCGGGTACGCGATCAGCCCGCCGGAGCGGATGCTGTCCGTCACGTTGCCGATGGTGCGGGGCTGGGGGTTGTCAGGATGCACATCGAAGTACTTCGCCATCCGCCGAGCCTACGGGATCGGACCCCGCGGTGCGCCCCCTCCACCCGCGCCACCCGTGTCACACGCGACCCGCCGGAATAAATCCCGTGCCGCCGGCCGCCCGCGCTCCCTACACTCGCCACACGCGCTGCCGACCGGGCACCGCGTACCTCATGCGGAGTTGACGGAGAGAAGGGGAACCAGGCCATGCGCACCGACCGCACCATCGCCCTGGTTCCCCCGTCCCGGTACGACGTGATCCCGGTGTCTCGCGGCGGGCGGTGCCGGCTGCGCGGCCGTCACCGCATCTGCCCCTGACGCACCTCCGGGGCCCGTTTCCGTCCCTCCCGCATCCCCGCGTACGCCGCCGCCCGCCCGGGCACTTCTCCGGGCCGGGGCCGCGCCGCGTCGCCGGGCCGGTGAGACGGGCGGGCCTGCCGTCAGGGAATCGCGCCGCCCCCTTCACCCGGCATTCGAAAGGCCTCGGGCCATGCGCACCAACGAGCGACCGCTCGCCACCACTTCCCTCACCGCCGTCCGCAACCTGGGCATCCTCGCCCACGTGGACGCCGGAAAGACGACCATCACCGAACGCGTCCTCTTCGCCACCGGTGCCATCCACAAACGCGGCGAGGTCCACGACGGCACGACCGTCACCGACTTCGACGCCCAGGAACGCGACCGCGGCATCACCATCTTCGCCGCGGCCGTCAGCTGCACCTGGGGCGGACACCGCGTCAACCTCATCGACACCCCGGGGCACGTCGACTTCTCCGACGAGGTCGAGCGGTCCCTGCGGGTGCTCGACGGGGCGGTCGCGGTGTTCGACGCCGTCGCCGGCGTGGAACCGCAGAGCGAATCGGTGTGGCGGCAGGCCGACCGGCACGGCGTCCCGCGCATCGCGTTCGTCAACAAGCTCGACCGCGCCGGCGCCGACCTGGTCACGGCGGTCGCCTCCATCCGGGAGCGGCTCGGTGTCGTCCCGCTGGTGGTCCAGCTGCCCATCGGACGGGAGGACGGCTTCACCGGCGTCGTCGACCTGCTGCGGATGCGCGCGCTGCTCTGGCACCCCGGCTCCGACACCTACGAGACGGGGCCGGTCCCCGAGGAACTGCGGGAGGAGGCGGACCGCCGGCGCCGGCTCCTGGAGGAGACGGTGGCAGAGCTGCACGCCGACGCACTGGAGGAGTTCTGCGCGACCTCCGCACTGACCGGGCCGACCCTGGCCCGGGCCCTGCGGGAGCTGACCCTCGCCGGGCACGGCGTGGTGGTGCTGTGCGGCTCCGCCTACCGCAACCGCGGTATCGAGCCGCTGCTGGACGCGGTCCTCGCCTACCTGCCGTCGCCCGCCGACATGCCTCCCGTACGGGGGACCGTCGACGGCGCGGAGCAGGAACGAGCCCCCGATCCGGCGCAGCCGTTCACCGGCCTGGCCTTCAAGGTGACGGCGACGCCGACCGGACGGCTCACCTACCTGCGCGTGTACGCGGGCACCCTCCGCAAGGGCGCGTCCGTGGTCGACGCCGTTACGGGACGCACGGAGCGGGTCGGCAGGATCCTGCGGGTCCAGGCCGACCGGCACGAGGAACGGGAGGAGGCGGTCGCCGGTGACATCGTCGCCGTGATCGGCCTCAAGGCCGCCCGGGCGGGCACGACCCTGTGCGCGCCGGGTGCGCCGCTGGTCCTCGAACCGCCGTCCGTGGCCGAACCGGTCGTGTCGGTGGCGGTCGAGGCCCGCCGGAGCACCGACACGGGCCGGCTCTCGTCCGCGCTGGCGCGGCTCGCCGAGGAGGATCCCTCGCTGGCGGTGCGCTCCGACGCGGAGACCGGGCAGACCGTGCTGTCGGGGATGGGCGAACTCCATCTGGAGGTCGCGGTGGAGAAGATCCGCCGGGGCCACGGGGTGGAGGTCGTCGTCGGCCGGCCGCAGGTCTCGTACCGGGAGACCGTCGTGCGCGGCGTGACCGGTCTGGTCTACCGGCACGTCAAACAGGACGGCGGCGCGGGGCAGTTCGCGCACGTCGTCATCGATGTCGAGCCACTGGAGGAGGTGGGCTTCGAGTTCCGCTCCACGGTCGTCGGCGGCCGCGTGCCCCAGGAGTACGCGCGTGCCGTCGAGGCGGGCTGCCGCGACGCCCTCGCCGAGGGGCCGCTGGCCGGGTTCCCGGTGACGGGGCTGCGGGTCACGCTCACCGACGGGGCGACCCACTCCAAGGACTCCTCGGAGATGGCGTTCCGCGCGGCGGGCCGGTTCGCGCTGCGCGAGGCGCTGCGTGCGAGCACGGTGGAGCTGCTGGAACCGGTGGTGGAGGTCACGGTGACCGTCCCCGAGGACGGCGTCGGGGGAGTCCTCGGCGACCTCGCGGCCCGCCGCGGCCGGGTCTCGGGCTCCACGACCGAGTCCGGAACCACGGTGGTCACCGCGTCCGTGCCGCTGGCCGAACTCTTCGGCTACGCGTCCCGGTTGCGCGGCCGCACCCAGGGCCGCGGCACCTTCACCACCCGCCCGGCACCCCTCGCGGCGGTACCGCAGGCGGTCGCGGCCGCACTCCTGACGCGGTAGCCGGAGCGTCACCCCCGTCCGCCCCGCCCCCCCCGGGCGGGGGGGGCGGGGCCGCGCGGGCGGGCGGGCGCCCCCCCCCCTCCCGGGGTCCCGGGCGCCACCCCCCGCCCCCCCCCCCCCCGCGGGGGGGGGTCGGACGGGGCCGCGCGGGCGGTCGCGGGTCAGACGTCAGACGGTCGCCAACTGCGGGATCAGGCGCAGGGCGTTGTCGTGGTAGATCCCCTGGAGCTGCTCCGCCGTGAAGGCAGGGTCCCGGTCGAGGGCCGGGAGCGCCAGCTCCATGACGGTGTCGGCGGGGGCCGCGGGCCAGTCGGTGCCGAAGAGGATGTGGTCGGCGGGCACATGGGTGAGGAGGGTCGCCGCGGCCGCCATCGGGCCGGCCGTGTCGTAGTAGAAGCGGGGCAGGTGGTCGCGGAGCGCGGCCGGGTCGATCGGCGGTTCGCAGAACCGCCCCAGGGCCTCGATGCGCGGAGCGATGTACGGCAGGAACCCGCCCGCGTGCGGCAGGATCACCGAGATGTTCGGGAAGCGGTCCAGCGTCCCCTTGCTGATCATGTTCACGGCGGCCCGCGTGGTGTCCAGCAGGAAGTCGCACAGGAAGTTCGGAATGCCCGGCACCGTCGCCGCCCCGGGAGGTCCGCCGGGGAGGTTGTGCGGATGCGTGTCGACCACGGCGGACAGCTCGTCCAGCTCGTGGAACACCCGGTCGTATGAGGGATCCCCGAGGTACACGCCCCCGTGGTTGGCCGTCACGTTCACGCCGACGGCGCCGAGCTGCCCGAGCCCGCGCCGCACGGCCCAGGACGACGCGTCCGGGTCGTCCAGGAACAGCGGAACGTAGAACGCGAACCGCCCCGGGTGCGAGGTCGCCACCTCGATCATCGACTGCAGCGTGATGTTGATGGCTTCGCGCAGCTGCGCCGAGGAGCGGTAGCGCGCCGGCAGCATGGGCTTGAGGACCGCCGTCGAGATGCCGGCCCGGTCCATGAAGCGGAGCGAGGTCTCGACGTCGAGCCGGGCCCACGGCGGCAGTTGCCGCGGTGTGATCAGTTCGTGCCGTTCGGCCCACTCGCGCCATTCCGGGGCACAGAAGTGGTGGTGCATGTCGATCTTCGACTGTGCCGCGTGCCGTTCGACCGGTTGTGGAGCGGAGTCCTCCCGCGCCAAGGAGAGCCGAGGCTCGTCCTCCGGTGTTCCGAGGAGGCTCAGTCTGGAGGTATGCGAAGCGTCCGGCATGCCGAATCCACCGCCCGTCGGGTCTGGTTTGCTGTCAGGTTGCCACGGAGGCCATCGGCGCGAGATCCCCGTCCGGCCGCGACGGGTCCAGCACGAGCCGGAGCTCTTCGAGCCCGCGGAACGCGGCCACCGGCCCCTTCAGCCAGGCGCCCTTGCTCTTCTCCGCGTCCGCCAGCTCCATCTGGGGGAATTCCCTCAGGAGACAGGAGAGCGCGATCTCGAGTTCGAGCCGCGCGAGCGGCGCCCCCAGGCAGTAGTGCGTCCCGTGTCCGAAGCCCAGGTGCATCCCGTGGAGGCCCTCGCGCGTCACGTCCAGGACGTCGGGGGAGTCGAACCTCTCCGGGTCCCGGTTCGCCGAGGAGATGGCGATCTGCACCAGGGACCCCTTGGGGATCGGCGTCCCGCGGATCTCGGCGTCCTCGGCCGCGTACCGGAAGGTCGACGTCTCCACCGAGCCCTCGAACCGGACGAGTTCCTCCACGGCCCGCGGAATGAGCAGCGGGTCCCGCCGGACCAAGTCCAACTGCCGCGGGTGCAGGAGCAGATCGAGGACGGAATTGCCGATCTGGTACGCGGTCGTCTTGTGCCCGGCGAAGAACAGGACCCACAGCGACGAGACCAGGTCCGCGTCGTCCAGGGCCTCGTCCGCCCGGATGAGGTCGCTGAGGAAGCAGTCCGACGGATGCTCGCGGGTGTGCGCGATGAGCCGCGCCAGCCGGCCCTGGAGCCATTCCTGCGCCGCCTGCAGTTCCTCCCGCATCCGCGGATCGAACCTGGCGCGCGTCACCACCGAGAACTGCCCAAGGATCTCGGGGCGGTCCTCCTCCGGGATGGACATGAGTTCGCACAGGACCGCGATGGGCAGCGGGAAGGCGAACGAGGACATCAGGTCCACCGCGTTGCTCTTCGCGCATTCCCGCAGCAGGCCCTCGGCGATCTCCGTGACGCGCGGCCGCATCGCCTCCACCCGGCGGGGCGTGAAGGCGCTGCGCAGGGTGCGGCGCAGGCGCGTGTGCCGGGGCGGGTCCGAGAACAGCACGTTGTCGTCGAGCGCGTCGAAGAAGCTGCCGTAGACCGCGTGGTACGTGTCGAGGGCGCCGCGCATGTTCTTGCTGAAGCGGGGGTCCGACAGGGCGTCACGGGCGTCGTCGTAGCGGGTGATGAGGTAGGTGTCGACCCCGTGCCGGGGCGTCAGCGGGCACACCGGGGCCTGCTCGCGCAGTGCGGCGTAGACGGGGTGCGGGCACGTCCGGTACTCCGGCGCGCCGGCCGCCACCGCCGCCACGATCTCGTGCAGCGCCGGGCCGCCGTTCGGTGCCGCCTTCTCCTGCGTCATCTTCCGCACCCTCCGTGACACTCGCGGTCTTGCGGACACACCGGTTCCCTGGCGGAGCGGACGGCGAAACCACCCCTGGCTCGATCGAGTGAGCCCGGTCCGCCGTCCGGTCCGGCCGTGTGGCGGGCCCGTGGAGCGGCGGGACAGGCTGCTGGTGCCGCCGCCCACGCCGCAAGGAGTCAGCGCATGGTCCGTAGTCTCGCCC
This sequence comes from Streptomyces sp. NPDC057010, assembly GCF_042673805.1. Classification (NCBI taxonomy): domain Bacteria; kingdom Bacillati; phylum Actinomycetota; class Actinomycetes; order Kitasatosporales; family Streptomycetaceae; genus Streptomyces; species Streptomyces sp. NPDC057010. The sequence continues at coordinate 449,876 of NZ_JBHUSC010000001.1, forward strand.
TGGTCCTCACGACAGCCGCCTCGCTCGCCCTGGCCCCCGCCGCCACCCCCGCCTCCCACGACGACCCCGGCCGGGCCGCCGCCGACCGCGCCCTCACCTACCGGGCCACCGCCCGGTACCAGCAGCACGACAACGCCGTGCGGGACGGCTACGTACCGGACAAGTACTGCGTCGCCGACCGGGCCGGATCGGGCGCGCTCGGCTACCCGCACTTCAACCACGCGTACGACAACTCCCTCGACCCGGCCAAGCCGGCCGCGCTGTTCTACGAGGACGACGGGCACGGCGGCAAACGCCTCGTCGGGGTCCAGTGGCTGGTCTACGACCGCGACCAGAACCTCGCGACGGACGACGACCGGCCCGCCCTGCTCGGCGTGCCCTTCACGGGCCCGCGCCCCGGCAACTTCCGCGGCCAGCCGATCCACTACGCCCTGCACCTGTGGCTCTGGAAGAAGAACCCGCGGGGCGAGTTCGAGACCTTCAACCCCGCGGTGAAGTGCCTCCCCGGCACCACCCGCCCGCCCGCGGCCCGGACGCCGTAGGGCGCAGAGCCCGCAAAAGCGTTTGACGACCGCCGGGGTGCGGCGGTCGGATGGCAGCCCATGAGCACAGGACGGACGCACCCCGGCGCGCACCCCGTGGACGCGGGCCTCGTACGGCGGCTCGTCGCCGCGCAGTTCCCCCGGTGGGCGGGGCTGGCCGTGGAGCGGTTCCCCTCCGGCGGCACCGTCAACGACATCTACCGGCTGGGCGACGGCATGGTCGTACGGCTGCCGCTGGTGGCGGGCGGGGCGACCGACGTGCTGCTGGAGCAGGAGTGGCTGCCCCGCCTCGCGGCCCGCCTGCCGACGCCGGTCCCCGAGGTCCTCGGGGCGGGCGCGCCCGCCGGCGGGTACCCCTGGCCGTGGTCGGTGTACCGGTGGCTGCCGGGGGAGAACCCCGAGGCGGGCGCGCTGAGCGAGCCCGTACTGCTGGCCGGGGACCTGGCCCGGTTCGTGGCGGCCATGCGGGGCATCACCCTGCCCGGGGCGCCGCCGGCCTACCGTGGCGGGCCGCCCGCCTCGCTCGACGCCTCGACCCGGTCGGCGATCCAGGCCCTGCGCGGGATCCCGGAGGAAGGCGTCGACTGCGACGCCGCCACCGCCGTATGGGAGGACGCGCTGCGCGCCCCGGCCTGGGACGGGCCGCCGGTGTGGCTGCACGCCGACCTGATGCCGGGCAACCTGCTGGTGCAGGGCGGCAGGCTGACCTCGGTCATCGACTTCGGGTGCACGGGCGTCGGCGATCCGGCCTGCGACCTGTTCCCCGCGTGGAACCTGCTGCCCGCGGATGCGCGCAAGGTCTTCCGCGAGGCGCTCGACGTCGACGACGCGACCTGGACCCGCGGCCGCGGCCGCACCCTGTCGCAGGCGCTGATCGCCCTGCCCCACTACCGGAAGACGAACCCGGCGATGGCGCGCAACGCCCGGCACGTGATCCGGGAGGTGCTCGCGGACCGCTGAGCGAGGGCGCGCCGCGGGGCGTCACCCGACTGCACGGCGCGGGCTGCGGGGTGCCGTCCCGCCCGTACGCGCACACTCGGGTCGGGCCCGTGACCGGCGGCGCCGTGGCGGAGGGAGTGACGGTGGCGGATGTCGGACGGCGCACACTGCTGGCGGGGCTGGTGGCCCTGGGACTCACCCCCTGCTCCGGCGCCGCGGCAGCGGCGCGGCGCCCCGCCGGCCGCCCCGCCGCATCCCGGCCGGACGACGGCCCGCGCCCGCCCGCATCGCTCCTCGGGACCGAGATCCGCCGGCTGCCCACGACGGCCAAGGTCATCGCGCTCACCTTCAACGCCGCATGGGACGAGAGCGGGATCGACACGGTCCTCGCCGAACTGCGGCGCCGCAAGGTGCCCGCCACGTTCTTCCCGACCGGCGAGTTCGCCGAGGCCCACCCCGCGGCCCTGCGCACCATCGCCGCCGAACACGGCCTCGGCAACCACTCCCACAGCCACCCGTACTTCGACGACCTCGACACCGGGGAACGGGCGGAAGAGGTACGCCGCGCCGACGCGGCGATCCGCACGGCCTCCGGGGCCGAACCCCTGCCGTTCTTCCGCTTCCCCTACAGCGCCACCAGCGAGGACTCCATCGCCGACGTCAACGAACTCGGCTACGCGGTCATCGAGTTCACCACCGACACCAACGGCTACCTCGGCCCCGACGGCGGCGTGACGGCGGACGACGCCGTACGGCGGGCCGTCGACGCCTTCGCCCCCGGCGCGATCATCCAGATGCACGTGGGCAGCGACGGCGACGGCGTCGTCACCGACGCCGAAGCCCTGCCCCGGATCATCGACGCCGCCCGGTCCGCCGGCTACGAGATCACCGATCTCCGCCGGTTCCTCACCACCGAGGGGACCGGGACCGCGGCCCGACGGCCCGCCGGCGCCGCGAAGCGCCCGCGCGTCCGGCCGTAACCCCCCCTTGCCGAAGCCGAAAGCCGCTCGTCGTCGTATAGATTGCATGCACGTGACAGCCACTCCGCTGCCGAACGGCGGCATATTCGAAGCCCTGCGGTCCACCGCCGTCCAGACCACGGCCGAGCTGCGCGCACTCTACGAGAACCCCAGCGAGCTGGTCCGCCGCAAGGCCGTGGACCGCATCCACGACGTCGCCAGCGCCGTCATCGCACGCTCCTCGCTGGTCTTCGTCGCCACCGCAGGGGCGGACGGCAGCTGCGACGTGACCCCCCGCGGCGGCCCCGCCGGATTCGTCTCCGTCCTGGACGAGTTCACCCTCGCCATCCCCGACGCCACCGGCAACAAGCGGCTGGACAGCTCCCACAACATCGTCGAGACGGGCCGCGCCGGCCTGATCTTCGTCATCCCCGGCCGGGCCACCACCCTGCGTGTGAACGGCAAGGCCTGCATCTCCAGCGACGCGCGCCTGCTGGAACAGCTCCAGCCGGTGGGCAAGCCGCCGCGCAGCGCCATCGTCGTGGAGGTCGAGGAGGCCTACCAGCACTGCCCGAAGGCCTTCCTGCGCGGCAACGCCTGGAAGCCGGAGCTGTGGCTCGCCGAGGACGCCGTGCCGAGCTCCGCGGAGGTCACCCTCGCCCACCTCAACCTGCCCGGCCTGACGCTGGAGCAGATCGAAGAGCAGGAACGCGAGTCGCTGCTCCACCGCTACGAGTGACCGTGCCCGGCGCGTGGATCAGCCGCCGACGGGCGATCACCACCGGCCTCGGCGCGGTCGGAGCGGCCGCCGCGGCGCTGTCCGGATGCTCGGCCGACTCCGGCCCGGTACGGCGCCTGCGGCTCGCGACCGGGCCGGAGGGCGGTCCGTACAACGCCTTCGGGCAGGCCCTGGCGCGGGCCGCCGCCGCGAGCGGCCACCGGCTGGAGATCGTTCCGGTGGCCACCGCCGCCAGCGTCAACAACCTGCGCAAGCTCGACGACGGCTCCGTCGAGCTGGCACTGGCCATGGCGGACGTCGCCGAGGACGCGGTGCTGGGCCGCGAGTCGTTCTCCCGGCCGGCCGCCGTGACGGCGCTGGCCCGGGTCTACGTGAACTACACGCACCTCCTCGTCCCGGCGGCCGGCCCGGTCCGGTCGACGGGCGATCTCGCCGGCCGTCCGGTCGCGGCCGGCGCGGCCGGCTCCGGTGTCCAGGTGGTCGCGGGACGGGTGCTGCGGGCGGCCGGGCTCAGCACCGGCCCCGCGCCGGCGGACGAACGCCAGCTGGGCCTCGCCGCCTCGGTGGCGGCCCTGCGCGAGGGCGCCGTCGACGCACTGTTCTGGTCGGGCGGCGTGCCCACACCGGCGCTGTCCGCGCTGGCGGACGAGCTGCCGCTGCGGTTCCTGCCGCTGGACGGCTACGTCGGCCCGCTGCGGGAACGCCACGGCCCCGTCTACACGACGGTCACCCTCCCGGCCGGCGTGTACGGGCTCACCGAGCCGGTGGGGACCATCGGGGTCGGCAACTACCTCCTGGCCCGTGACGACGTACCGTCCGCCGCCGTACGCACGCTGCTCCAGGTGGTGTTCGACCGCTGGCGCGACCTGCTGCGGGGGGTGACGGCCGGCGCGCGCCTGGAGCCGCGCTTCGCCATCTCGACGGGGAAGGTGCCGCTCCACCCGGGCGCGGCCGCGTACTACCGGTCGGTGTACGGCTGAGCCCGACCGGGGGAGAGAGGCAGCCGCAGCTCGACGACCAGGCCGTGCGGGGTGTTGGCGGCGACGTCGAGCAGGCCGCCGCTGATGCGGGCGATCTCGTCGGCGATGGCCAGCCCCAGCCCGCTGCCGCGCACGTTCTGGTGTTCGGGGGAGCGTGCGAAACGCCGTAGCAGCAGGCCCAGTTGGTCCTCGCGGACGCCAGGCCCGTCGTCGGCGACCCGTATGACCGCCCACCCGTCGGCGCTGCGGGTGGCGCTGACCTCGACGTGGCCGCCGCGCGGCACGAACTTGACGGCGTTGTCGAGGAGCGCGTCCAGGATCCGGCCCGCCGCGTCGGGCAGCGCGCGGGCCGGCAGCATGTCCTGCGCAGGGCCGCCGCCGGTCGCCGCCGGTGTCAGTTCCAGTCCGGCGTCGCGGAAGACCGGGGTCCAGGCCTTCACCCGTTCGCGTACCGCCCGCGACACGTCCTGGTCCCGAGGCTCTGCCGCGCCGGACTCCACCCGGGCCAGGGCCAGCAGTCCGTCGAGCAGCTCCTCCAGGCGCTCCGCCTCGTCCAGGGCGCGGGCGTGCTCGGCACGGCCCGGTCCCGGCGTGACGTACGGTTCGACGTTCTCCAGCTGGAGCACCAGGGTGGCCAGCGGATTGCGCAGCTGGTGGGAGGCGTCGGCGACGAAGTCCCGCTGGCGGCCGATGGAGTCGGACACGGCCTCCGCCATGGCGTTGAAGTGCTGTCGCAGATGGCGCAGCTCCGGCGGCCCGGTGGCGGAGACGGCCCGCGCCTGGAGGCTGCCGGCGGTCAGCCCCTCCACCGCCCGGTCCAGGTCGAGGAGCGGGCGCATCAGCCAGCGCGAGATCCCCGCCGCGACCAGGGCCGCCGCCGCGAACGCGGCGAGCGCCCCGGCGGCGATCAGCGACCAGCGGACCGTCACGTCCCGGCGGGCGGCGCCGGTCGGGACGGCCATCAGGACCGCCCCGCTGACCCGCTCGTCGCGGCCCACCGGCTCCGCGAGGAGGACGGTGGCCGGGCCCCAGGGGCGGACGGTGGGGAGCCGGTCGGTGGAGCGGCCGGTGAGGGCCCGGCGCAGCGAGTCCGCCGCTTCGGAGCCGGCCTTCGACCCGGGGCGGGGGTCGGGGCCCGTGCCGGCCCGTGCGACCGTCGCGCCCGTCGTGTCGACCACGACCACCCCGGCCCCGTACAGCTGGGCGTAGCGGCCGATCTCGGCGGACAGCTCCGACCGGTCCGCGTCGGTGCGCATCCGGTCGGCGAGATCGGCGAACCGTACGGCCTCCGAACGCCGCTGGAGGAGCAGGTGCTCGGTGCGCCCCCGTGCGTACGCGTCGGCGAGCGGGAGGCAGAGCAGCAGCGCCGCCGCCCCCATGAGCACCATCAGCACGGCGAGGAGCCTGCGTCTCACGGGGTCCCGTGCCGTTCGCCGGGCGCGGCGGGGAGGCCGAGCTGGTAGCCGAACCCGCGGACGGTGCGCACCAGCCCGGAACGGCCGGTCTTGGCGCGGATGCCCGCCACGTGGACGTCCAGCGAGCGGGAGGCGGCGAGGAAGGCGTCACCCCAGATCCGGTCCAGGATCTCCTCGCGGGAGTGCACCTCGTCCGGGCGGGCGGCCAGGAAGGCGAGCACGTCGAACTCCCGCCGCGTCAGCCGGACCTCGTCCCCCGCCACGGTGACCGTACGGCCCGCGAGGTCGACCTCGACGTCCCCGGCGCGTACGGGCGCCCGCCGGCCGGGCTCCGGGACGGCGCCGCCGGAGCGGCCGGACGGGGTCTGCGTCCGGCGGCGTACGGTGTCGATGCGGGCCATCAACTCGGCCATCCGGAACGGCTTGACGACGTAGTCGTCGGCGCCCGCCCGCAGGCCCTGCACGATGTCGCGTTCCTCGCAGCGCGCGGTCACCACGATCAGCGGCGCGTCGCAGACCGTGCGCAGCCGCCGCAGCAGCTCGATGCCGTCCAGGTCCGGCAGCCCCAGGTCGAGCAGGACGAACTCGGCCTCGCGGACGTGCCGCAGGGCGTCCAGGGCCCGGGCGACCCGGCGGACGGTGTGCCCCCGCTGCGCGAGGGCCGTGCCGAGCGCCTGGGCCATGCGGTCGTCGTCCTCGACGAGGAGTGCGTGCACCGAAGGCCTCCCCGTCTCCTGACCCTGCCGCTGAACCCGACTCTTGCCGAGGGACAGGTTACCGGCGGGGATCAGCTCGCGGCCGGGGCGGCTGCCGCAGCCGGCCGGTCCTTGCCGGCGGCGGAGCCGGCGTCGGCATCGGCATCCGCCTCCGCGCGGCTGAGCGCGGCGTTGCGGGTGTCGGGCATCAGGACGTAGGTCACGAGGGAGACCAGCGCGCACCCGGAGACGTACCAGAAGAACATCTTCTCGTGGCCGCCATTCTTGAACCACAGGGCCACGTACTCCGCCGTGCCCCCGAAGAGCGCGTTGGCGATCGCGTACGGCAGCGCCACGCCCAGGGCCCGTACGCGGGTCGGGAACAGCTCGGCCTTCACCGCCGCGTTGATCGAGGTGTAGCCGGTGACGATCACCAGGGCCAGCAGCGACAGCCCCAGCGCGGACCAGTACGAGGAGGCCGAGCCCAGCGCGGTCATGATCGGGTACGTGCCCACGGTGCAGCCGACGGCGAAGGTGATCAGCAGGGGGCGACGCCCGATCCGGTCGGACAGCATCCCGGCGAAAGGCTGGAGCACGGCGAACAGGCCCAGGGCGGTGAAGCTGACCAGCGTCGCGGTCGTCTTCGCCATGCCCGCGCTGCCGACCAGGTACTTGGTGAGGTAGGTGGTGTAGGTGTAGTACGCCACGGTGCCGCCGAGGGTGAGGGCCATGACCAGGCCGGCCTGCCGCCGGTGCTCCCACAGGGCCTTCAGCGTTCCGCGCGTACCGTCGTCGTGCGCGTCCTCGCCCGCCGACTGCTCCTTGAACGCGTCGGTCTCCTGGAGCCTCCGCCTCAGCCAGAAGACGACGACCGCGAACAGCGCGCCGAAGACGAACGGGATGCGCCAGCCCCAGCTGCTCAACTGGGCGGCGCTGAGCGTGTGCTGGAGGGTGATCAGGATGCCGAGGCCGAGCAGCTGGCCGCAGGTCATCGACACGTACTGGAACGAGGAGCCCAGGCCGCGCCGGTCGCGGGCCGACGCCTCGGTGAGGTAGGTGGCGCTGGCCGCGTACTCGCCGCCGATGCTCAGCCCCTGGAGCAGCCGGGCGAGCAGCAGAACGAGGGCGCCGAAGTAGCCGGCCTGCCCGTAGGTCGGGGCGACGGCGATCAGCAGGGCGGCGACCGACATCATGGTGACGGTGAGGGTGAGCGCGCTCTTGCGGCCGTGCCGGTCGGCGGCGCGGCCGAGGATCCACCCGCCGACGGGCCGCATCAGGAAACCGACGGCGAAGATGCCGGCCGTGTTCATCAGCTGCGTCGTCGGGTTGTCGCCGGGGAAGAAGGAGTCGGCGAAGTAGATCGCGAAGCTGGCGTAGACGAACCAGTCGTACCATTCGACGAGATTGCCGAGCGAACCGCCGACCAGGGCGAGACGGCGCTTCTTGCGCTCGTCCCCGGGTGGTGCTGCGGGCGTGGCGGCGGACGCGGACATGGCGGCTCCAGACGGAAGTCCCTGATGCGAGAGGAGTACTTCCCCAGCCCCCCGCGCTGGGGAAGTCCCCAGAGCATGCGTCGGCCGCCACACCCGGACAAGGTCCGGCAGCCAGATCTAACGTTCCGCTAAGGAAGCCCGGGACCGCCCGGGACCTTCCGGGACGGTCGTGCGGTGCCGGACCGGGAAGAGGTGGCGTACCAGAGCGGCCGCCGCGAGCAGGGCGATCAGCGCGCACACCGCCGGCCAGCCGAACGCGGTGTGGGCGCGGACGCCGAGCCAGGATCCGGCGGTGCCGCCCAGGTACGCGCAGGTCATGTAGGCGGTGTTGAGGCGGCTGCGGGCGTTCGGGCGCAGGGCGTATACCCGGGCCTGGTTGGCGACCATGCCGGACTGCATGGCGACGTCCAGCAGCAGGGTCCCGGCGGTCAGCGCCGCCAGGCCCACCGCGCCGCCCGCGCCGCCCACCGCGAGGACGCCGGCCGAGGCCAGGATCCCGAGCAGCGAGACCAGATTGACCGGGCCCGGCCCGTGGCGGTCCACCAGGCGCCCGGCGAACGGGGTGCACAGCATGGTGGCCCCGCCGACGAGGGCCAGCAGTCCCACGGCCTCGGCCCCCAGCCGGTAGACCGGCCCGGTCAGCAGCAGGGCCAGGCTGGTCCAGGCGGCGGAGAACCCCCCGAAGGCGGCGGCCTGGTAGAGGCAGGAGCGGCGCAGCTCCGGCTCGGCACGCAGCAGGCGCAGCGGTTCGGTCAGGAACCGGGCGTACGGCTCGCGGGCGGCGGCCGGGGTGGTGGCCGGCGCGGTGGCCGGCACCGCGTACGCCATGACGACGGCCAGGACCAGGGCCACGACCGAGGCCACCAGGTAGGGGGCCCGCCAGCCCAGCCATTCGCCGAGCGTCCCGCTGAACGTACGGGCCAGCAGCATGCCCCCGGTCGACCCGCTCAGCAGCGTGCCGATCGCCTCCCCCCGCCGGTCGGGCGCCACCAGGCCGGCCACCAGCGGGCCGATGACCTGCGCGGCCACCGTGGTCAGCCCGACGAGGGCGCTCGCGGCGGCCAGCGGCGGCAGGGAGGGGGCGCAGCCCGCGCCCAGCAGGGCCAGCGCGGTCAGGCAGAGCAGTACGACCAGGAGCGGGCGGTGCCGGATCCGGTCGCCGAGCGGCACCAGCAGGACCATGCCGGCGGTGTAGCCGATCTGGGTGGCGGTCACCACGAGCGCGGCCGTGTCGGCCGGGACGTCCAGCCCGGTGGCGATCAGCGGGCCGATGGCCTGCGGGAAGTAGAGGTTGCCCACGGCGACCGCGCAGGTCACCGCCAGGACCAACACCAGCCGGCGGCTCACCGGACCACCTCAAGGTGATGGCCCCGCACGAGAGTTGGGGAAGTCATGGCGGAAGTCCACGGCACCGGCCGGGCCCTGCCAATTGATGTAGCCTACGGCTTAATGATCAGCTTCGAGCTCGGCGTCGAGGACCTCGCCCATACGCGCTTCGCCCTCTCGCCCCTGGGCGAGACCGTGCTCAGCCTGCGCGTGCTGCGCGATCCGGGCCTGTCCGCGCTGCACCTGCCGTGGCGCAGGTCCGTACTCGCCCGGATCGGCGGCCTCGACACCGGCCTGCTGATGTCCCTGGTCGCCGACCGGCTCACGCTCCCGGACTTCCTGACCCCCAGGCCCCCGGGCTTCGAGCCGGCCTTCGAGGAGGAGCTGGCCGTCGTCCGCCGCTCCCCGCCCGGCCTCGTCCGCCGCGATCTGCTGGCCGCGCACGCGCCGGACCCGCTGCCCGAGCCCCTGCGCGCGGCGACCGCCGCCGGGGACGGACCCGTCACCGCGCTCCGCGACAGCCTCTGCGAACTCCTGCACCGGTACTGGGAGATCGCCGTCCGGCCGGTCTGGCCGCAGGTCCGGCTGGTCGCCGAGGCCGACATGACCTACCGGGCACGGCAGCTGGCCCGGGGCGGCGCCCGGCTCCTCTTCGCCGACATCCACCCCCGGGTGACCTGGGAGGACGACGGCTCGCGGGGTGTGCTCCGCATCCACCGGACCATCGGCACGTTCCACGCGAAGGCGTCCGGCCGGGGGCTGCTGCTCGTGCCCTCCGTGTTCGCCCACAAGCCCGCACCCCCGGTCGGCCCGGAGGAACCGCCCCACGTGCTCTACCCGAGCCGCGGCGTGGCGACGCTCTGGGGACCCGAACCCGCCCCGGACGCCTCCGACCCGGAGGGCGCGCCGGCCCTCGTCCCGCTCCTCGGCGCCCCCAGGGCCCGGCTGCTCGGCCTGCTGGCGGAACCCCTGGCCACGATCGAACTCGCCCGCCGGCTACGGGTCACCCCCAGCGCCGTGTCCCAGCACCTGCGCGTCCTGTACGCGGCCGGCCTGGTCACCCGCGCCCGCCAGGGCCGCCAGGTCCTCTACCGCCGCAGCCCCCTCGGCGACCACCTGACCACCGGGCGCCCGTAGGGCCTGCGGGTCCTAGCCGCGGAGCAGGGCGCCGAATTCGGCGGTCATCTCCGTCACCGCTGCGTCGGCCGCCTTCGACCTGCTGTCGAAGCTGAGGAAGCCGTGGATCAGGCCGGGGTAGAGGTGCTGGTGCACCCGGACGCCGGCGGCGGCCAGGGCCTGCGCGTAGGCCATGCCCTCATCGCGCAGCGGGTCGCAGTCGCCGCAGCCGATGACCGCCGGCGCGAGGCCCGCGTGGCCGGTGGCGAGCAGCGGGGAGGCGGGGGCGCGTCCGGCCGCGCCGGAGTCCTCGCCGAGGTACATGACGATGTCGCGTTCGACCTCGGCCGTGGTCAGCAGGTTCCCGGTGGCGTTCTCCGCGAGCGAGGCGTACGCGCGGCCGGGGCTGAGGTCGGTGGCCGGGTAGGCCAGCAACTGGGCGGCCAGCGGCCGGCCCTCGTCTCGGAAGGCCAGCGCCACCCCGGCGGCCAGGTTGCCGCCCGCGCTGTCGCCCGCCACGCCCAGGACCCCGCCGCCGAAGTCGCCGAGGTGGTCCTCGACGTGGGTGGCCACGGACGCGCAGTCGTCGAACGCGGCCGGGAAGGGGAACTCGGGCGCCAGCCGGTAGCCGACGCTCACGACGACGGCCCCCAGATCCCGGCACAGCCGCCGGCACACCCCGTCGTGCGTGTCCAGGTCCCCGACGACGAACCCGCCGCCGTGGAAGAAGACCACGGTGGGCGCCGTCCCTTCCGCTTCGGGCCGGTACACCCGCACCGGCACCCCCACCAGCCGCTGGTCGGCGACCGAACCGACGGCGAGGGGCGGACTGGGTGCGACGGCCAGCGACAGGGCGCGGTTCCCCGCCCGCATCTCCGCCACCGACGGGGGCTCGGCGGGCTCCGGCCCGGCCACCCCGAACTCCGCCAGCAGCGCCGCGATCTCCGGATCCATGGTCGGCATGTCCCCAGCATGCCGCCCGGACCGACCGGCCCGCGGGCCCCACCCCGGGCAGCCGCCGGATTCACCGGGTTGGCAGCGTGTCTCCTCAGGTCGCGCCCGCGATCTCGGCCGGGGCCGGCCGGTGGGCCTTCTCGTCGGCGTCCGCGAGCCAGAAGTACAGCGGCGGCATGACCAGTTCGACGACGGTCAGCGCCACCTGGCAGCCGTGCGGCCACCCGTGCACGGCGAGCGACAGCAGTCGTCCCGCCGCCCCCAGCAGGAACACGCCGGCCAGCCACCGGACCGCGCTCGCCGGGATCGGCGACTGGCGGGCCGCCCAGATCCAGGCGAGCCCGTAGCCCGCGAACGTCGCGCCCAGGAACCGGCCGAGGCTGTCGACCGTCGCCCCGGCCGCAGCCTCGCCGGGGATCGCCGCGTTGCCGAGCACCACGTGCCCGAGCCCGATCAGCACGCACGCGACGCCCATCGTCAGTACGAGCCACTTGAGAGTCCTGGCCATGCTCCGACCTCCCACCCCTGGTTAGTAGACGTGTGTCTACTAGTAGGCCCCGCTAGTAGACGAGTGTCAAGTAAGATCGGTCGCGTGCCTCCCCGCCGACGACTCAGCCCCGACGACCGCCGCGCCCAGCTCCTCGACGTCGGGGCGCGACTGTTCGCCCAGCACCCCTACGAGGACGTGCTCATGGAAGACGTCGCCGAGCGGGCGGGAGTCTCCCGCGCCCTGCTGTACCGGCACTTCGCCGGCAAGCAGGAGCTCTTCGCGGCCGTGTACCGGCAGGCGTCCGACCGGCTGCTGGAACAGGTCCCGCTGGACCGGCCCGGCGACGTCCTCGGACAGCTCGCCGACGGGCTCGACGTGCACTTCGACTACTTCGTCGCCCACCGCAACACCGTCCTCGCCGCGAACCGCGTCCTGGCCGGCGACCCGGTGGTCCAGACGATCATCGACAGTGAGCTGGACGTCCTGCGGGCCCGGCTCCTCGACGTCCTGCCGCTCGCGGACGACTCCGTCCGCCCCGCCGTGGCGGCGGTCCTGAAGAGCTGGCTGGTGTTCGTCCGGGTGCTCTCCCTGGACTGGCTCACCGCCGAGACCTGCACGCGCGCGGAACTGCGCGACACCTGCACCGGCGCCCTGCTCGGCGCCCTCCGCCCGTTCCTCCGGGCGGACACCCCTTAGGCCTGCCTCGTCCAGCGCTGCGAGGCCTCCCCGCCGCACGTCCTCGTGATCAGGCCGCTGGCCATGCCCAGGTCGAGGCAGCCGCCGCCGTAGTCGCTGCGGAGGCTGCCGCCCGAACCCGTACGCCACAGCCGGCCGATGTCCTGGGCGCAGTCGCCGACGAAGACGGCCTGGCCGAGACCGTTGGAGTACAGGCACTGGCCGCTCTGCTGGTTGACGAGCTTGAAGCTGCCGTCCGACCTGTTCTGTACGGTCCACCGGGCGGTCGGGTCCGAGCAGTCCCGGAAGTCCGAGGCGCCGTAGACCTGGGTGATGCACTTGCCGTTGTTGCCGTTGCTGTAGCGGTAGGTGCCCGAAGCGGGGGGAGTGGTGGGGGGTTTGGGGGCCGTGGACGTACCGCTGCCGCCGGTGGGGCCCGCGCCGCCGGCGCCGCCCGGGGTGCCGGCTCCGGTGCCCGTGTTGGCGCCCGTACCCGTACCCGTACCGGTGCCGGTGCTCGTATTCGGTCCGGTGCCCGCGCCCGTGCCCGGGCCGGTCCCACCGGCCCCGGCGGCCGGAGGCCCGCCCGGGCCGCCCTGACCCTGGTTCGCGGCGTTCTCCTCCGGTTTGCCCTGGACCGGCGACTGCGCCGCCGACGCCGCGCCCGAGGGGCTGCTGCCGCCCGCCGTCGACGGCGCAGGTCCGCCCGGCGCGGCCGCCGAACCGGACGGGGCGGCCTGTTCCCTGGCCTGGGGGGAGGACGCGTACGGCAGGTGCTGGATGGCGAGCGTCGTGCCGCCCGCGACCAACACGACGGGGACGACGGCGAGGAGGATTCGGGTACGGCGGCGCCGCTCCGGCCGCTCGGGCGTGGCCTGCCCCTCGGGCGCGAGGGCCTTCTCCGGCTCCGGCTCCGGCGCCGGCTCCGCCTTCCCGCCGGCCAGCGGGAACGTGACGTCGTCGATCTCCTGTACGTCCGCGGCGAAAGCGGCCCGTTCCGCCAGCCGCTCGGCGATGGCCCCCGGCCACGGCGGGGCGGTGACCGGGCCGTGCTGCGAGGCGCGTTCGAGGAGTTCGGCGGCGGTGGGACGCCCCTCGGGATCCTTGTCGAGGCAGGCGGCCACCACCTCGGCGAGGTCCGGGTCCAGCTCCCGCAGCGGTTCCAGATCGGGCTCTTCGTGGACGATGCGGTAGAGCACGCCGTGCCCCGACTCGTCACCGAAGGGCGGCTCGCCGCACGCCGCGTACGCGAGGACGGAGCCCAGCGCGAACACGTCGGTGGCGCCGCTCAACCTCCGCCTGCCCGAAGCCTGTTCGGGCGCCATGTACGCGGGCGTGCCCACGACCATGCCGGTCCGGGTCAGCTGGCTCTGCTCCGCGGCCCGCGCCACACCGAAGTCGATCAGCGTCAGCCCGTCGAGCGTCAGCATGACGTTGGACGGCTTCAGGTCCCGGTGCACCATGTCCAGCGCGTGCACCGACGCCAGGCCCGCCGCCGCCTTCCGCAGCAGCAGCCACAGGGCCGGCGCGGGCAGGGGTCCGCCGTTCAGCTCGACGGCCTCGCGCAGCGTGAGCCCGGGAACGTACGCGGTGGCGAACCACGGGGGGCGCGCGGTGCGGTCACTGGCGAGCAGCGGAGCGGTGGCCTCCGCGGGCAGTCGGGAGAGGTTGTCCAGCTCGTGCCCGAAACGGCGCACGAAGTCCGCGTCCTCGCCGACGACGGAGGACAGCAGTTGCTTGACGGCGACGTACCGGCCCTCCTCGACCCCGAGGTACACCCGCCCCATACCGCCGGCCCCGAGCCGGCCCACCAGTGCAATCGACCCGATCCGGCGCGGATCCTCCGCCTCCAGCGGCTCGGCTCCGCTCCCCGTCAGCTCCACCACGTCAGCCCCGTTTGAATTGGAATCATTTTTTGGAATCTACCCGATCGAGGGGAGGTCACCCAGGGGGTGCCCCCGCAGTAACTCCCCTACGGGAGGCGGGTCTTGACCAACCCGGCCCGGCCGCCGCCCCCCGAGGCGTGGAGCCCGCCCGAAAAGGAGAGGCGGGCCGCAGCCGGTTGTGCCAGGCTGGCGGGCCGTCCGCAGGGGGTTCCCCCTCCCGGTACCCGACCCTTCGTCATGGGAGCGTCAGTGACAGCGCCTCGTCTGACCCCGCTGCTGCAGCAGTTCGAATTCGCGTGTGAGCGCCTGACCGCCCGTATGGCAGGCCCGGTGATGAACAGCGGCGACGGCACGGACATCGCCGTCGGCGGCGTGATGACCGACGAGGAGTACTTCTGGGAGCCCGTGGCCGACTGCTGGTCGGTCCGCCGGCGTGCGGACGGGCCGGGCCCCCGCGCGACCCTCCTGGCCGGCGCCGCCGCGGGCGACTGGGGACGGGACGCCGCCTCCTACCCCCACCCCTGGCCGCCGCCGGTCACCACCATCGCCTGGCGGCTGAACCACCTGACCGAGATGCTGTCGCTGCGCGCCGACCACACGGCCGGCGGCCGCACCCTCACCCGGGACGACTTTCCGGTCAACGGGGACGCGGCCGGCGCGGTCGCCGCCTTCGACACCGCCGCCGGCGCCTGGCGCAAGGCGCTGCTGGGCGTCGACGACGCCGCGCTCGACACCGTCGGCTACTGCACCTACCCCCACGGCAGCGACCCGGAAGAGCCGTTCATCGACATCGTGTGGTGGGTCAACCAGGAAGTCCTGCACCACGGAGCCGAGATCGCCCTCCTGCGCGACCTGTACCGCGCACGGCGCTGACCTCCCTCACCGGCCGGCGGGCGGCGGATGCGCGCACGGTGTGAGGGCGTTGCGCTGAACGGCCCGCCCGACCGCGTGTCCGGGCCGTCCGCCGCAGGCCACCGTATTAGCGTCTGCACTCCGCGCCGCCTCACCCGTGTCGGGAGCCTTCATGCGTCGCCTCCTGGTCGCCACCGCCCTGCTCGCCGGGCTCACCACCGGATCGCAATTGTGGGCCCACCCGGGAGCCGTCGGGAGGGCGGCGCTCGCGGGAGCCCCGTCCCCCTCCCGCGGCACCAACATCCTCGTCGTGGGCATCGACAGCCGCGCCGGCCTGTCCAGGGCCGAGATCGACCGCCTCCACGTCGGCGGCAAGGGCTGCAACTGCACGGACGTCATGATGCTGGTGCACCTGTCCGCCGACGCGCGGCGGGCGAGCGTCGTGTCCATCCCGAGGGACTCGTACACCGAGTACGCCGCACACGAGCACCCCCGCCACCTCGGCAAGATCAACGGGGCTTTCGCGCACGGCGGCGGACCGCTGACCGTACGCACCGTCGAACAGGCCACCGGCCTGCACATCGACCACTACCTCCAGACCGACTTCAGGGGCTTCGAAAGCACCGTCGACAACCTCGGCGGAGCGACGGTCTGCACCGACAAGCCCATGTACGACTTCAACTCGGGCCTCGACCTCGCACCCGGCACCCACCACCTCGACGGCCGCCTGGCCCTGCGCTACGCACGCGCCCGCCACATCACCCCGTACTCCGGCGACCTGGGGCGGGTCCGGCGCCAGCAGCGGCTGGTCGTGGAGATGCTGACGCGCCTCACCGCGCAGAAGGCGCTGGCCAACCCGAGCGCGGCGCTGCGCACCGCCCGCACCCTCCTGAAGTCCGTCACCACCGACAAGAACACGGGCCTGGGCGACCTCGTCCGCATCGGCCTGGTCCTCGGCCGGCTCCAGGCCCGCCAGACCGAGTTCACGACCGTGCCCATCTCCGACTTCGACCACCGGGTCCCCGACGTCGGATCCACCCTCGTCTGGGACAAGGACCGCTCGCAGGCCCTGTGGGACGCCCTGCGCGCCGACCGTCCGTTCACCGGCGACCCCCGCATCCGGCCGCCCGGCGGGGTTCCCGTCGCGCAGGCCCCCTCCTCGATGCTGGTCAGGGTCGACGACGCCGAGGTCGCTGCGGCCCTGCGCCGCAACGGCTTCATCGTCCAGGAGGTTCCCGCCCCACCGGGAACACCGCCTCCCGCCGGACCGACCGTTATCACCCACGATCCCCTCTACGAGCGCCAGGTGCTCTCCCTGGCCGCGGCGCTCCCCGGAGCCGTCCTGCGCTCCGTCGAGGGCCACGGCAGCATGTACGACGTCCGGGTGGGCGACCGGGCCCGGCAGGTCGTCACGGTCACGCACGACCGCAGCTCGGTCGAGGGCGCCCCGGTCACCGGGGACGGACTCACCTGCGACGTCCTGATGAACAGACCGCCGGCATCCTGAATTGGCGATGTACGGAACGGCGGAATTCGCAAGGCCAAATTTCACCAGGTAAGTCAAGACTTACCTTTAAGGGACCTTGATCGTATGGTGTGGCTCGAATCCAAGGAGCCCCCTGTTGTCGAAAACGAATGATCCCGCTGTGCGTGCGGTTGCATCGGAGCGGGATTATGTGTCCTGCCTGTATGAGCTGCTCACCCAGCGGATTTCCGAGGTGCGAGTACTCCGGGAAAGTGTGCTGAAGGCCCCGGCGGACAGCGTCGGCGAGGCATATGAGAGAGAAAACACCGCCGAGCGCCTGACCAAGGAAATCGGCCGGCTGGAGGGCGCCGAAAAAGGGCTGGCCTTCGGTCGCATCGACCGGACGGACGGCACGGCCCTGCGCATCGGGCGGATAGGGCTGCACACGGAAGAGGACGACCTGCCCCTGCTCGTGGACTGGCGCGCGAACGCGGCGCGGCCCTTCTACGAGGCGACACCGGTCCACCCCATGGGCCTGCGCAGGCGCCGGCACCTGCGCCTCGAGGAACGCACGGTCGTCTCGGTGAGCGACGAACTGCTGGACGGGACCGCCCCGACCGACGAGGACGTCGTGGGGGACGGCCCGTTGACCGAGGCCCTGTCGGCGCGGCGTACGGGCAGGATGCACGCGGCCGTCGCGACGCTGCAGGCCGAGCAGGACGAGATCGTCCGCTCCGCCCACCGCGGGGTGACCGTGGTGCAGGGCGGGCCCGGCACCGGCAAGACGGTGGTCGCCCTGCACCGGGCGGCCTACGTCCTGTACGCGTTCCCGCGCGCCGCGGAGGAGGGCGTCCTGGTGGTGGGGCCGAACGCCCGGTTCCTGGACTACATATCCCAGGTCCTTCCCTCGCTCGGAGAGAACGACGTCGTCCTGGCGACCTGCCCGGAACTGGCCGGAGTCGCCACGGACGGGGTGGACCCGTTCGATACGGCACGTCTCAAGGGCGGCTCCGGCCTCGCCGACGCCCTGGCCGGCCTGCTGCGCGTCCACCAGGCCCCCGCGGGTGACTTCACCGTGCGCGTCGGACGGGAACCGGTTCACCTCTCCGGCGGGGAGGTCGCCACGGCACGCGACGCCGCCGTGGCGGCCGCCCCGGGACACAACCCCGCGCGCCAGGTGTTCAAAGAGCTCCTCGTCGACGCCGTCACCGACGCGATGCAACGGGACATGGGCGACCTCCTGGAGCAGATCGACGCCGATTCCGAAAGGATGACGGGCATCGACCTCGACCGTTTCACGGGAGCCGCCCAGCGCCGTGCCGAAGGCGCGGCCGACGCGGGTCCTGCCCACGAGCTGGACCTGGACGCCATCCGGGCCGACCTCCTCGAGGACGCCGGAGTCGACCGAGCGGTCGAGGAGTTGTGGCCGCGGCTGATGCCCGGTGACCTCGTGAAGGCGCTCCTGACGAACGCCGGCGCTCTCGCCGAGCACCTGCCCCGCCTGACCGCGCAGGAGCGGTCCCTTCTGCTGCGCGGTCCGGACGACCCGTGGACCGATGCCGACGTGCCGTTGCTGGACGAGGCGGCGAGCCTGGTCGACGGGCCCCCCGAGCGGACGTACGGGCACGTCGTCGTCGACGAGGCGCAGGAACTGACCGCCATGCAGTGGCGGATGATCGTACGCCGCTGCCCGGCACGGGCGATGACGCTCGTGGGTGACTTCGCCCAGGCGGGCCCGGTCGCGACAGCACGCGACTGGAAGGAAGCACTGGGCCCCCACCTCGGACCGCGGTTCAAACTGCACCACCTGACCGTCAGCTACCGCACCACGCAGGAGATCCTGGAGAGCGTACGGGACCTGCTCACGCGGATCGCTCCCGACCAGAAGCCCACGCGGTCACTGCGAAGCGGTGAGAGCCCCCGCACCGTGACCGCACCTGCGGACGGGTTGGTCACCGCCGTCCTTCGCGAGCTCCGCGCCCAGAGCGCCGCGCACCCGGGCGAGCTGCTGGGAGTGATCTGCGCGGACCACGAGGTGAGCGAGCTGACGGCCCGGGGCATCGCCGATCACGCACGCATCGTGCCGGCCTCCGAAGCGCGCGGCCTGGAATTCGACGGGGTCGTCGTCATGAACCCCGGGGAAATCACCACGGCCCGCCCCGGTGGGGAAAGGGACTTGTACGTAGCCCTGACCCGGGCCACCAAGCGCCTCTGCACCATCACCGTCCGGCCCGCCTGACGACTCGGCGCCCGCTCCGGCGCCGCGCGGTCACACCGCCGCCGGTCCGGGCCCCGGCTGCCCGGGGGCGGGCTCGTGGAGGGACGGCGCCGCGGCGCGCAGGACGGGAGGGTCGGCCTGGGCGATGCAGGTGAGCCGCCACCCGGTGTCGTGGTCGAGCGGGCCGGCGGCCGGCTGGACGCCCAGGGTGCGGGCGAGTTCCGGCCCGTGCAGGACGACGGTGGCCTCCAGGAGGAGGACGTAGGCCGTCGCGGCCGCTCTCGTGCGGTGCCGGGCCGCGAGGAGCACGGCGAGGCCGAGCGGCAGGCCGGGCCACCACACCACCGCCGTCGCGGCGTAGAGCACGCCCCAGCCCGCCAGCACGAAGCCGCGGTCCAGGGCGTCGTGCGCCGAGCGGACCTCCGCTCGGGCGCCGTCCGGGAGCGAGAGCCACAGGACGGGCCAGACGGCGGCCAGATCCAGCGCGTACTGCTCGCGCAGCCGCGCCGCCAGGGCGTGGAAGCGGTCGCCCGTCCACGACGGGCGGTCGGGGCGCGCGGCGCAGATGCGCTCGCGGCGCTGCCGGGCCGCGCTCAGCGCCGACCGGGCCGGGTCCGGCGGCAGTTCGGGGGACGGTCCGGCGGCCGTCGCCCGGCGGCGTACGGCGGCCGCGACGGCGAGATCGCGTTCCCGCAGGTACCGTGCGTCGGCGCCGTTCCACCGCTGCCGACGCCGTTCGGTCAGCGCCGCGGCGATCTGGCGGGCCGGAGGGGGCCACTCGCGCCAGTCGGCGGCCAGGACCACGCGGGCCACCCCCGCGCCCACGGCCCTGGCCGCCAGCCCGCCGGCCGCCGCGCCCAGGAGGACGGCACCCAGGAGCAGCGCGAGGGAGCCGGCCCGCAGCCGGGCCCCCGGCGCCGGCCATCCGTGGACGCGCTCCCCCAGGAAGCGGACGTCGAGGGCGTGGTCGTACCCGAGGGTGTTTGCCGCGAGGACGACGCCGACGAACAGGATCCCGGGAAGGACGAGCAGCGACAGCCAGCGTTCGGCGAGCTTGCCGCCGAACGCGCCGAGCAGCGCCTCCATGTCAGAGCTCCACGGGCTGCAACGGCAGATCGTCCATCGCGCACCTCGGCGCCGCCGTCGCCGTCGCGTCCGGCACCCAGGCGCGGGAACAGCGCGCCGAGGGACACAGGAAGGCGATCTCCACCCGGTACCCCGCGCCGAGGCCCGGGACCTCCGGGCGCGTCGCGGGCCCCCCGGCCGCTACGGGGAGATCACGCCGGCCGAAGACGCCCAGTGCGTCGCCCGCCTCCAGCAGCGCGTTGTCCACCAGGTCGAGGGCTTCGCCCACACCGGGCCCCGTGCGGACCGCCTCCAGCAGGCGCCCGACCGGGTCGCCGGGCGAGCCCCGCAACGTCGTCCGCAGCGCATCAAGGTGGGTGCAGACGTATGACAAGGCGTCCTGCACGACTTCGACTTCGACTTCGACTTGGGCTCCTGCTCCGGCAGCCACGGGCTCGTCCGTCATCCTCGTCCTCCCCGGGCCCGGTCCGGCCCGCCGCCGCGCGTGACTACCCGTATCGCCGGCCCGGTCACTAGCATCACGTTGCATGGATTCCCCACGGGAGGAACCACGACACCGGTTCCAACGGCTTCGTACGCAAGTGGAGTTGATCGCCTCCGGGGGTGACGTCGGTCTGTCGCTGAAGCTGCGCGCCACCGGGCTACGGGCCCTGGCCCGGACCCTCACCGACGAGGCGGACTCCATCGAGTTCCGTGAACTGCTCGGCCGGATCCACTGGTACCGGAGCCTCGCGCTCACGCGCGCGAGCCGGCGCCACCAGGTGGAGCTCGGCATGCCGCCGACCGACAAGGCCCGGCGCGAACTGGAAACCGCCGTCGCGTACGTACTCCCCGCCCTCCTGGGCGGTCGTGACATCCCGGAGAAGCCCCTGGCCCTGCTGGCCGCCGATACCGCGATCGACGTCCTCATCGCCCACCAGAGCCGACTCGCCACGGAACCGGCGACCGACCCCGACGCGTACAGGTTCCTCTGCCTGACCTGGGCGAACGTCCTGCGTGCGCTGCCGGGCGGGAACATCGAACGCCCCGTGTGCCGGATGAACCTGGGGCGGGCCGCACAGCGGGCGTACGCGCTGGACGGGCGACCCGCCGATCTGGACACCGCCGTCGCCGCCTTCGAGGCGGCGGCGGCCGAACTGCCGCCCGGCGACCCCGACGTGCTCACGGCCTGGGCGTTCCTCGGCTCCTGCCTGCGCGACCGTTTCGCGGCCCGCCGGCACATGCCGGACCTCGACCGCGCGGTCGAGGTGGCCCGGCAGGCGTCAACGGCGCCCTGGACCACCGGCCGCAGCAGCCGGACCCTCGACCTCACGGCCGCGCTCGGCACGCGCGCGGAGTTCGGCGGCGGCAGGGCCGAGGACCTCGACGAGTCGGTGGACCTGCTGCAAGGCGTCCTCGACGAAGTGGAGACACTCGATCCGGATCGCCTCCCCGCCCTGGCGTCCCTGTCCTGGTGCCTGCGCCTGCGCTACCAGCGCACCCGGACGCCCTCCGACCTGGACCGGGCGGTCCGCGCGGGGCGGGAGGCCGTGGACCGCGCCCCGGACGGGGAGCCCTGGTTGCCGGCGCGCCTCCACAACCTGGCCATCGCCCTGCGCCTCGGGTACGAGAGGTCCGGCCCCGGCGCTGCCCGGGATCTCCGGGACGCGGTGGTCGCCGCCGGCCGGTGTCTCGACCTCACGGCCGGCGGCCACCACGACCGCCTGCCCTACCTGCTGGAGGCGGACCTCGTGGGCGGGGCCGCCCTCACCGCGTTCGGCAGCGACGCGGCCCTGGACTTCCAGATCCGTACGAGGCGACTGGTCGTTGCGGAAATCCCGCTGGAGGGACCCGCACGGGCCTCCGTACGCAGGGAACTCGCCTCGTGGCTGCGGCAGCGCTTCGAACGCTCGGGTGCGCGGACGGACCTCGACGACGCCATCGAGACCTACCGCACCTGCGTGGCCGAGGCAGGACCGGAGCACCCCGAAGGCGCGCTGATGCTGGCCAATCTCTCCACCGCACTGTGGCGCCGCTTCGAACGCTCCGCCCGTCCCGACGACATCGACGCCGCCGTTCAGGCCGCCCAGTCGGCCTACGACGCCACGCCGCGGGAGGACGAGGACAAGCGGGAGGAACGCCTCTCGCGGCTGTTCACGGTGACGGTGCTCCAAGTGCAGCGGCGCGCCTTCGACGCGGACGGGTTCGACGACATCGCCGTGGCGGGCCGGGAGCACGGGGAGTTGCTCCGCCATCTGACGGGCCAACCGGGATCCGGGCCGGCGGACGCCCAGGCGTCCACGCCGTTCGCCCACAACTCGTACCTGCCCGAAGAGCCCGAGGGAGAGGTGGAGCCCCTGCGCCTGGCCCTGACCGCGGCGTCCGGCAGCGGACCGCACAGGGTGACCCAAGCGCGCATCGCGCTCGCCGACGCCCTGACCTGGCGGTACGAACACACGCGGGCGGCCGACGACCTGGACGAGGCCATCGAGCTGTACCGGGCGGCGCAGCACCCCGAGCGCCTCGGGCTCGCACTGCGCCGGCGTGCCGAGGACGGCAGGGGCAGCCGGCCGGGCGACTGGGAAGCCGCGATCGCGGCCCTGCGCACGGCGATGGAGCGATCCCCGGCACCGGGACCTGCCCGGGCATGGGCCATGTCCAGGCTGGCCACGACACTCCGCTCCTCCTTCGACCGGTCCGGCGGGGAGGCCGATCTGGACGAGGCCGTCGCCCTGTCGCGGCGGGCGGTGACCGAGGCCCCGGACGAACCCGCGCTGTGGGCCAACCTCAGCAACGCCCACCACACCCGCTACGCCCGGCACTACGACCCGGCAGACCTCGACGCGGCCGTCACGGCGGCGAGGACCGCGGTCGAGTCCTCCCCGGAGGACTCCCTCGGGAGGATCACCGCCCGGGTCGGCCTCGGCACCGCACTCTTCGACCGCTACCGGCTCCACGGGAACCGGGCGGAGCTCGACGAAGCCATCGAGGCGCTGTGGCAGCCGGTCCATCCCGACACGGCGATGCGCGGCCCCCAGCAGCTCAGCCTCTCGAACGCGCTCCGCCGCCGCCACCTCCTCACGGCCGACCGCGCGGACCTCGACCGGGCGATCGACGCGGCCGAACGCTCCACCGCGGGACTGCGCTGGGGAGCCCCCAACGGTGCGGCCCCCCTGGCCAATGTGGCATCGCTGGTGCTCGCCCGCTTCCGGGATGACGAAGAGTCCGACCCGGACGACCTGGTGAGAGCCCGCCTCGCGGCCGACATGGCGGTGGCGGTCGCTTCGCCCGGCAGCCCGGACCGGGCCCACGCCCTGCTGGTCCAGGGGGAGTGCGCCGAGACCGCGCAGAGGGAGTATCCGCAGGCCAGGGCGGAGGCGGTGGCCGCCTACACGGAGTCCGCCGCGACCGAAGCCGCCCCCGTCGCCACGCGCATCGTCGCCGCCCGCCGCGCCGTCGAACTCCTGGCCGGGGACGACCCGCACGGAGCGGCCGACGTACTGGGCCGGGCGGTCACGCTCCTGCCCCTGGCCGCGTCCCGGCGCCTCACCATCGCCGACCGGCAGCGCGTCCTGCGGGACTACGGGAACCTGGCGAGCGATGCGGCCGGGCTGCGCCTGAACGCGGGCTGCGGAGAGCCGGGAGTACTCGAAGCCGCGCTCCAAGTGCTGGAGACGGGGCGCGCGGTGATGCTCGGCCAGTTCCTCGACACCCGTGGAGACCTCGGCGACCTGGAGGCGCGCCTCCCGGACCTGGCCCTGCGCTTCGTCCGGGCGCGCGATCTGCTCGACGCGGGCGCGGCCGGAACTCCCGACGGGCGCCAGTCGGTGGCCGCCGGGTTCGCCGAACTCCTCGCCGAGATCCGCGGCAGGGAAGGCTTCGCCGGCTTCCTGAAGCCACCCGCGGTGGAGGCCCTGCTCCGGGCGGGGGAGCACGGTCCCGTCGTGGTGTGCAACGTCAGCCGGTTCGGCAGCGACGCGCTGGCCGTCCACGACGGCGGCGTCACGCGCATCGCGCTGCCCGACGCCGACCTGTCGGCAGTCGGGCGGCAGGTCAACGCCTTCCACGCGGCCCTGGCCGTCGCGGACTCGTCCCACGTGACCCCCGACGACCGTATCCGGGCCCAGGCGACGATCCGCGGGATCCTGGAGTGGCTGTGGGACGCGGTGGCCGGGCCGGTGCTGGGCGCCCTGCCGCCGGCCGCCGGATCCTCCGGGGAGCTGCCGCGGCTCTGGTGGGTGCCGGGCGGCCTCCTCGGACTGCTGCCGCTGCACGCCGCGGGCCACCACCCCCGCGGGAAGCCCGGGGCCGGGGCCGTGCCCCCGACCGTCATGGACCGCGTGGTGTCCTCCTACTCGCCGACGCTCCGGGCACTCGTCCACGCCCGACGACCGGTGCCCGTCGGGCAGGCACCCGCCTCGCTCATCGTGTCCATGCCGCACACCCCCGACGCGAGCCCGCTGCCCTACGCCGAGGACGAGGCGCTGCGCGTGCACGGGCTGCTGCCCCGCCCCGAACTGCTCCTGCACCGCCCGCCCCAGGGAGGGTCCGCCGGTCCGGCGCACCGCGAGCCGTCACTGGAGCAGGTCCGGAGCGGGCTGAGCCGCGCCACCATCGCCCACTTCGCCTGCCACGGAGCCGCCGTCATGGAGGACCCGGCGCAGAGCCGGCTGCTGCTCGTCGACCACCGGACCAGGCCGTTCACCGTGACCGAGCTGACCGGGATGCGCGTCGGCGAACCGGACCTGGCCTACCTCTCGGCCTGCGCGACGGCGTTCAACGGCGACGTCGCGCTGATCGACGAGTCCATCCACCTCGCCGCCGGCTTCCAGATCGCGGGGTTCCGGAACGTGGTGGCCACCCAGTGGAAGATCGGGGACCGCTCGGCGTCGCGGATCGCCGAGTCCTTCTACCGGGCGCTCGGCCCGACGGGAGCCCGCCTGCCCGAGGGCGGCGCCGCCCGGGCCCTCCACCGGGTGACGCGTGACCTGCGCGACAGGTTTCCCCTCGCCCCGTCGCTCTGGGGCGCGTACCTGCACTTCGGGTGCTGAGGCGGGCGGCGGCCCGTCAGGCGGCGGCGGTGAGGGCCTGCTCGTGCCGGGTCAGCGAGCGGGAGTAGCGGCGCAGGAGGAGGGCGGCGGTGGTGGCGAGGCCGGTGAGGAGGCCGAGCCAGATGCCGAGGGTGTCGAGGTCCAGGGCGTGGGCGAGGAGCCAGGAGGCGGGGAGTCCGACGGCCCAGTAGCCGATCAGGGTGATGCGGAAGCCGCCCCTGGTGTCGTCGAGGCCGCGCAGCAGCCCGACCCCGATGTTCTGGGCGCAGTCGAAGAACTGGAGGAAGGCCGTGACGACCAGGAGGTGGGTGGCGAGGGTGAGGACCCGGTCCGAGCCGGAGTCGAGGAACGGCGCGAGGACCAGCCGGGGAACCGTCAGGTAGAGCAGTCCGACGACGGCCATGACGGCGGCGGCGCAGGCCAGCGCGGTGTTCCTGAGGCGGCGGGCGTCGGCGTGGCGGCCGAGGGCGAGTTCGCGGCTGACGTTGATGGAGGCCGCGTGGGAGAGGCCGACGGCGACCTGGAAGACGATGGAGACGAGCTGGTTGACGGCGGTGTGCGCGGCGAGGGCGTCGGGGCCGAAGGAGCCTGCCATCAGGGCGGTCAGGGAGAAGAAGCCGGCTTCCGAGCCGTAGGTGGCGGCGATGGGGATGCCGAGGCGGACGAGCGTCTTGACGGTGGCCGCGTCGGCCTTGGTGATGTCGAGGGTGAGGAGTGGGGCCAGCCGCTCGTCCCGCTTGGCGGAGGCGTAGAGGGCGAGGAAGGACAGCAGGTACACCGTGGAGGTCGCGATGCCGATGCCGGTGAGGCCGAGGCGGGGCAGGCCGAAGGTGCCGTGGATGAGGATCCAGTCGAGGCCCGCGTTGACGGCCACGGAGGCGAGGGTGATCTGGACGAGGGCCTGGGGGCGGCGCATGCCGACGGTGAACTGGCGGACGGCCTGGAACCAGAGGCAGGGCAGCAGCCCCGGGGCGAGTGCGAGGAGCATGTTCCGGGTGAGGCCGACGACCTGGGCGTCCTGGCCGAGCCGGGCGAGGGCCTGGCCGATGAGGATCATCAGCAGGGCCCCCGCGAGCCCGGTGAGGGTGGCGACGGCCAGGGCGGCGCGGACGATGCCGCGGATCTCGTCGGGGGCCGCCTCGCCTCCGCGGCCGTCGCCGTCGCCGTCCGCGGCCGCCCGCTCGGCGCGGGCGGTCGCGGCGGCTATGCGGTTGCCGACGGAGGTGACCAGGCCGACCCCCATGGTGCGGAGCTGGTTGAAGATGACGATGGCCAGGCCGCCGGCGGCCAGTTCAGTGGTGCCGAGGAGCCCCGCCATGACCGTGTCGGTGGTGGTCAGTGCCACCTGGGCGAGCTGGGTGAGGATCAGCGGCACCGCGAGCACGCCGAGGGCGCGGCTGTCGAGGAGGAGGATTTTCAGCATGGGCTCATCGGTTCCCGCGGAGCTTGGTGAGTAGCTCTTCGATGTCCCGCTCGGCCTCGGCGTCGAGCAGATCGCGGTCCCGCATCCACGCGTCGTCGAAGACGGTGTCCATGTACTTCTCGCCGCCGTCGTTGACGAGGGCGACCACGGTCGTGCCCGGCGGCAGGGCGGGCAGCCGGGTCAGGGCCTCGTAGACGACTCCGCCGGCGGAGCCCCCGATGAGGAGCCCGGTACGGGCGACCGCCCGGCAGGTGGCGAAGGCCTCGACGTCACCGACCTTGACGCCCTCGTCGATGAGGTCGAAGTCGACGAGCGCGCCGATCCCGGCGCCCTCGGGGGTGCCGGTGCCGGACTGGTGGTAGTCGTGGGCCGGGCCGCCGAAGGCGATGGAGCCCTTGGGTTCCACGCCTATGACGGTGAAGCCGGACATGAGCCGGCCCAGCTCCCTGCCGGTGCCGCACAGGGCGCCACCGGTGCCGACGGCGCCGATGAGCACGTCGATCCTCCCGCCCAGGGCCTCGTGGAGTTCGTGCGCGACGGTGAAGTAACCGACGCCGTTGGCGGGGTTGTTGTGCTGCTCGGTGAAGACGGTGTTGTCCCGGCCGCGGGCCATCTCCTCGGCGAGTTCCTCGCGGGCGGCGGTGGCGAGCTCCTCGGTGCCCGCGTCGGCGACGTAGACCAGCTCGGTGCCGAGCGCCTTCATGCCGCGGAGCTTGTCCGCACAGGCGTGGTGGTCGACGACGGCGGTGAAGGTGTAGCCGCGTTCGGCGGCGATGACGGCGAGACCGAGGCCGGTGTTGCCGGAGGTCGATTCGACGATCCGGCCGCCGGGGCGCAGCTCGCCGGCCTCCTCGGCGGCATCGATCATGGCCCGGGCCATACGGATCTTCGCGGTGCCGGTGGGGTTGAACATCTCCAGCTTCAGCAGCAGGCGGCTTCCGGTCTCGGTGGCGGCGAGTTCCAGGAGGGGGGTGTAGCCGATGAGATCGGATACGCGGGAGACCACGGCGGGGCGCTGAAGGGCTCCGGACATCGGTAACTCCAGACGGGTGCGGCGGGCGGCGGGCGGCGGGCGTCAGGTGAAGTGGCGGTCGAGGCGCCAGCGGGGGCGCGGCCGGTCCACGTGGTCGATGACGACCTTCGGCGGCAGGGCCAGGTCGTGGAAGGGGGACTCGTTGGAGTCCATCTGGTAACCGGCCGTGTTCGGGTAGACGAGCAGGTCACCGGTGCGGGGGAGGCGGCGGAAGGGGATCTTGCGCCAGGTGAGCAGGTCCGATTCCAGGCAGGTGGCCGCCCCGACGCACGCCGGGAACACGCCCTCCTCGCCTTCGGCATCCCGGGGGACCAGGACCGGGTCGGGCAGGTACTCGCTGTTGAACCACTGCTCGGACAGGCTCAGGCTCGTACCGTCCACGGTCAGGATCCGGTACCCCTCGCGCTCCTTGACCCCGCGGATCCGGAACACCGTGGCACCGGCCTGGTGGAGCAGGGCCCGGCCCGGTTCCAGCAGCAGGGTGACGCCGGCCTCCCCGAGGACCGCGGACAGGGGTGCTCCGTGGCCTTCGGGCCGGGCGGCGAGGAGCGCGGCCAGCGCTTCGGCGCCCGCGGCGGGGGAGTGGTAGGGGTAGAAGTCCCCGGCGTGGAACGTCCTGCCCGCGTGGTAGTGGCCGCTGTTCTGCTCGGCGAGGAAGCCGTGCCAGCTGTCGGCGTCGGTGTAGCTGACGGGCAGGCCGCCCCCGATGCTGATCCGCGAGGCCTCCAGCCCCTGGACGCGGGCCTTGAGGCACAACTCGACGAGCCGGGCGGCGAGATCGGCCCGGGGCTGCAGGGCGTAGCCCGACAGGTGGAAGCTGAACCCCTCCATCCGGACCGCGTCACCGGCCCGGACGCACCGGGCCGTCGCGGTGGCCAGCTCCCCCTCCGCGAACCCGAACCGGCTGTGCGGCTGGGCGGCCGGCAGGACGCGCAGCAGGATCCGGGCGGGCCGGACGCGGCCGGTCAGGGCGGTGGTGACGAGGACGTCGAGTTCGTCGAGGGCGTCCACGGCGATCAGCGCCCCGTGCTGGACGGCCAGACGCAGCAGCACCGGGTCCTTGGCGGGGCCGGTGAGGACGAGGTGCTCGCCCCGTACGCCGTGGCCGAGGGCCTCGCGCAGCTCGGCGGCGGAGGCGACGTCCACGCCGGCCCCGCCCGCCGCGGCCCGTTCGACGAAGGCGGCGGCCTTGTTGGCCTTCTTCGCGAAGTACACGAAGCCGTCGACTCCGGCGGCGGCGAGGGCGTCCTGCATCGCCCGCAGGTTGGCGTCGAAGGCGTCGGGCAGCAGGAAGTGGAACGGGCCGCCGAAGGCGTGGGCGAGCTCGGGCAGCAGCCCGCAGGCCAGCACCCGCTCGGTGGCGGCGTCGGGCAGCGCCGGAAGGCTCGGCAGGGGGCGGCCGTTCACTGCCACAGCGCGACCTCGCTGCCCAGGCCCTGCGCCAGGGCGAGCTGGGCGAAGCGGTGCCCGAGGGCGATGTCCGTGACGACGAGGCCGCTGTTGTACGCGAAGACGCGCTCGGTCGCACGGGTGCGCCCGGCGCTCCGCCCGGTCAGGACGGGCGGGAACTCGGCGTCGACGGCCGGGAGTTCGCCCTCGGCATCGGCCATGTCCGTACCCGTGACGTTCATCTGCGCCTCGCTGGTCGCGATGACCCGGTCGGCGTCGTGCAGGGTGGAGGGCGCCAGACCGTGGCCGACGAGGATCGACAGCGCGCCGGGCCGCAGCCAGGAGGCTTCCACGGAGGCCCGGGTGTGCCCTCCGGCGGTGGCGACGATGACGTCGGCGTCCGCGGCCGCGTCCCGCAGGTCGGTGACGACCTCCACGCTCCGCTCGGGGAAGTGGGCCCGCAGCCGCTCGCGGACGGCGGCGATGCCGTCGGGATGCGAACCGGACAGCATCAGCCGGTCCAGGTCCGGCAGCGTGGTGAGCAGGAAGGGCAGGGCGAGCCGGCCCTGGGTACCCGTACCGATGACCAGGGCGCTGCGGGCGCCGGGGGCGGCCAGCTCGCGGGCCAGCAGGGCGGAGGCGGCCGGGGTGCGCAGGGAGCCGATGCGGGAGCAGTCCATCATCGCGACGGGCAGGCCGGTGACGTCGTCGTAGATCGTCAGCGCCGTGTAGTAGTGCTGCTCCTCGCGGCCCTTGTCGAGGCCGTGCTTGTAGGAGGTCTTGACGGCCACGACGTCGCGGGAGCCGTCGCGGCCGAGCATCGCGTAGGCGACCGAGTGGCCGTCCCGCGGTTTGACGGTCAGTTTGCGGGGATTGTCGGACTGGCCGGCCTGGAGGGTGCGGTAGGCGCCTTCCACGGTGGCCACCACGTCGGCCAGGGATATGTCGATCCCGGCGAGGTCGGTGGTGGACAGGACGCGCAGGGTCATGGTGGTCTTCCTCCGGGTGCGGGGCGGGTGGTCAGCTCGCGTGCGCTTCGAGGGCGCTCTGGCCGTAGCCGTGCTCTTCCGCCTCGGCCGCGGGGCGGGTGCGACGGCCGGGTACGCGGACGGAGGCGCGCTTGAGCCAGCGGTCGGTGCCGTCGTAGCGGGCCCGGAAGGGCACCCGGCCGTGGACGACGAGGTCGTTGTCGACGACCAGGACCTCGCCCGGGCGCAGGCTCACCGCGACCGAGACGCGGGCCAGTTCGTCGCAGAGGCGCCCGTACGCGGCCCGGTAGGCCCCGTCGGCCCCGTCCAGCGGGGTGTAGGCGGGATCGAAGCGCAGCGTCATGCCGTCTTCGGCGGCGAACAGGGCCGGTACCGCGGGCGGAGCCCCTTCGGTGTAGCGCCGGGCCTCCTCGTAGGCGTCGTCGGGGAGGATCGGCAGCACCGGCCGGACGAGCAGCGCGACGTCGGCCGCGGAGAGCCGGGCCTTGCGGATGCTGGCGGCGGTGGTGGCGACGTCGTCGCGGTTGCGCATGCAGCCGAGCATCAGGAGGTGCGCGCGGCCGGGGTGGAAGGCGTCCTCGGTGTGCGGGCTGAGCAGTACCGAGCTGCTGGCGCCGGTCTGTTGGGTCTCGTGACCGGCGGCGGGGACGATGTTGTGTACGAAGCGCCCGTTCTGCTGGCCTTCCCAGGCGATCGGGTTGCCCATCACGGTGGCGAGGAGGAGCAGGGCGATGTCGTGGACCGCGCCGCTGTCGCCGGCGGTGGTCCAGCTGGAGGGCGTGGCACCGATGGCTCCGTCGTCGACGTCGAGGCCGCGCAGGACGAAGAGGCCGTCCGCGGTGTCCACGGGACGGCAGTGCAGGCGCAGGGCTTCGCCGAACCCGGCGGCGGCTTCGGCGACTTTGGCCAGGAGCCGGGGAGTTGTGGCGGACGTGCCGAACTCGGCGAGGAGTCTTTCCGCGGCCTGGCGGAGTTCGCCCGCGGTGGGGGCATCGAGCTGGCGGACGGGTGCGGCTGCCGTGCTCATGGCGAAGAGATCCGTTTCGTCGGATGGCAGGGGGATCCCGGTTCCGGGGGCGACCGCCCGCGGCCGGGCGGCGGGGCGGCAGACAGTGCACAACTGGCCTGCTTCGAAGGGCAGTTGTGGCGCGCATCGCAGATCTGTGGAACCGGCGGACGAGTCGAACCGTAGCACCGAAGTGAGGTTAGGCAAACCTAACTGACCGGTCACCTGGGGATCGCATTCGGACATGCGTCCCGTCGGAGGTGACGGCTTGCGGCGACCGTGATCCTTAGGGTAGGCAAACCTAAGCATCACTCCCGTTGCTTCAGTGGATCGAGGACGCAAGTGGACTTCAACAGGCGCCAATTGCTGTGGACCGGCGGAGCGATCGGGGCGGCAGCGCTGCTCACGTCCTGCTCCTCGGGAAGCGGCGACACCGGCACCGAGAAGGCGGCCGCCGGCGACGGCAAGCCGAAGAGCGGCGGAACGCTCCGCATCGGAGCCCTCGGCCGCGCCGGAGCCCTCACCCGCGACCCGCACGGAAACCAGGCCAACGAGAGCGACTACCTCGTCATCGCCCTCACCTTCGACACCCTCGCCGTGCCCGGCGCCGAAACCAACACCGTCCCCCGCCTGGCCGCCTCCTGGACCCCCTCGGCCGACCTGAAGACCTGGCGCTTCACACTGGCCCCGGGCGCGACCTTCCACGACGGCACGCCGGTCACCGCCGAGGACGTCGTCTGGTCGCTGCGCCGCCTGCGGGGCACCCCCTCCGGAGCCGCTCGCCTCCCCGGGGTCAAGGGCGCGGACAGCATCACGGCCGAAGGCGCCGACACCGTTGTGGTCGTCTCCGACTACGCCAACGCCGACCTCCCCCTCATGGCCAGGCTCACCACCTTCGTCATGAAGAAGGACACCCCCGACAACGCGCTCGACAAGGCCCCCGGCACCGGCCCGTTCAAGCTCGACTGGTACCGCAACGGCAACGCCCGCCTCGTCCGGAACGACACCTGGTACGGCGGCACCGTGCACCTCGACGCCATCGAGGTCACCATGTTCGAGACCCCGCAGGCCATGGCCAACGCCGTGCTCGCCGGACAGATCGACGTCGCCTCCAACGCCGGCGCCGTCGCCGCCCGCACCGCCGGAGCCCGCAAGGACGTCCGCGTCCTGCGCCGGCCCAACGACATGGCGATGCCGCTGGTCATGCGGGCCGCGGCGGGCAGCCCCTTCGCCGACCCCCGCGTCCGCGAGGCCATGCGCCTGGTCGTCGACCGCGACGCCATGGTCAAGCAGGTCCTCTCCGGATACGGCACCGTCGCCAACGACATCCTCGGCACCGGCGACCCGGCCTACGCCAAGGACATCCCCCAGCGCGGGCGCGACCTGGACAAGGCGAGGAAACTGCTCGCCGAAGCGGGCTTCGACCTGTCGAAGACCTATGACCTGGTGACCACCGAGGACGTCCCCGGCCTCGCCGAGTCCGCGACCCTCTTCGCCAACCAGGCCCGCGAGGCCGGCGTCAAGGTCCAGGTCGTCAAGCAGGAAACCGGCGCCTTCTACGACAGCACCTGGAAGACCGGCGCCTTCTACACCACCTACTGGGGCACCAACGACTCGGTGGTCTTCTTCGCCTCCAAGACCATGGCCGCCGAGGCAGGCCAGAACGAGGCCGGCTGGGCCGACCCCGGCTTCGACGCCGCCTACCGCAAGGCCATCGCCACCGCCGACGAGAAGGAACGCGCCGCCGCCCTCAAGGAACTCCAGCAGATCGAGTACGAGCGCTCCGGCTACCTCCTGTGGGGCATGGGCGACGGCATCGACCTGGCCGCCGCCAAGGTCAAGGGCCTTCCCACGCTCCCCGGTTACGGCCGGGTCCAGCTCGAGAACGTGTGGCTGGCTTGAGCCGCACCGCCCGGGAGCCCGCCGTGGCCGCCCCCGCCGCGG
Organism: Streptomyces sp. NPDC057010; assembly: GCF_042673805.1. Classification (NCBI taxonomy): domain Bacteria; kingdom Bacillati; phylum Actinomycetota; class Actinomycetes; order Kitasatosporales; family Streptomycetaceae; genus Streptomyces; species Streptomyces sp. NPDC057010. The sequence continues at coordinate 482,520 of NZ_JBHUSC010000001.1, forward strand.
CGGGGGCGGCGCGCCGCTCCCGGCTGCCGCTGCTCCTCGCGGCCGCCGTCGCCCGCCGCGGCCTCATGCTGGCCGTGCTGCTCGCCGTGGTGTTCGCCGCCGTCGAACTGCTCCCGGGCGACGCGGCGACCGCCGGCTCGGAACGCGGCGACAGCGCCGCAGACGTCGAGGCCCGCCGCCACCTGCTCGGCCTGGACCGCCCCGTCTGGGAGCGCTTCGCCCGCTGGATGAGCGCGCTGCCCACGGGCGACCTCGGCACCAGCTCCCGCGGACGGAAGGTCACCGAACTGCTCGCCGACCCGCTCCCCAACACCCTCCTCCTCGGTGGCGCCGCCTTCGTCCTCACCCTCATCGCCTCCCTCGCCCTGGGCTGCTGGGCCGCCTGCCGCCCCGGCCGCCCCGCCGACCGCGTCATCGGCCACACCGCCACGGCCGCGTTCGCCGTACCGGAGTTCGTCGTCTCGGTCGGGCTGCTGCTCGTGCTCTCCCTGTGGACGGGCTGGCTCCCCGCCGTCACCCTCACCGGCGCCGACGGATCCCCCGCCACCGGGACCATGCTGATCATGCCGGTCCTGGCCCTGGTGATCCCGCAGACCGGCTGGAACACCCGGATCGTCCGCGGCGCCCTCGCCGACCAGGCCCGCACCCCGCACGTCGAAGCGGCCCACCTCGACGGGCTGCCCGTCCACCGCGTCGTACTGCGCCACGCCCTGCCCGGTGCGCTCCCCGCCATCGCCACCGGCGTCGCGACCTCCACCGGCATGCTGCTCGGCGGCGCCGTCGTCGTCGAAACCCTCTTCAACCACCCCGGCATCGGCTCCCTCCTGGCCTCCGCGGTCAGCAGCCGCGACACCCCCCTGATCGCCGGGGTCGTCGCCTGCGCCGGAGCCGCCATCAGCCTCGTCCTGCTGGCCGCCGACCTGCTGCGCGCGAGCATCCTGGGAGGACGGCCATGAGCACTGCCGAGACCACCGCCCCCGCCGGCGACGCCCGATCCGCCCTTGCCCGTACGAGGAGCCGGGCCCTGCGGCGCGTCGCACCCGGCCTGCTCCTCGTCGCCCTGGCCCTGACCGGCCCGTGGCTCGCCGCCCACCCCCTCGACACCCCCGTCACCGCGCCCTACGCGGCCGCCGGCGACGGAGCGGTGCTGGGCGGCGACCAACTCGGGCGCGACGTGCTGAGCCGACTGCTGCACGGCGGCGCCGCCCTCATCGCGGGCGCCCTCCTGATCGCCGTGGCCGTCACCGCCCTCGCCACGCTGCTGGGCTGCCTCGCCGTCCTGCGGCCCCGCCTGGGCAGCGCCGTCGAACGCGCCGCCGACGTCCTCATCCTGCTGCCGCCGGTCCTCGGGATCATGCTCATCGCCCTCGCCTGGCCCGGCGGCGGACGCCGGGCCGTCATCGCGGCCGCCATCGTTCTGGGAACCCCGTACGCCGTCCGGATCGTCGCCTCCGCCGCCGCGCCCCTGGCCACCGCCGGATACGTCGAAGCCGCCACCGCCCGCGGCGAGCGCCCCTCCTCCATCGCCCTGAGGGAGCTCCTGCCCAACGTACGCGCCACCGTGCTGGCCCTCTTCGGACTGCGCTTCGTCGAGGCCGTCTACGTCATCTCCATGGCCGGCTTCCTCCAGATCGGCCCGCAGCCCCCGGCCGCCGACTGGGCCCTGATGATCCGGGAGAACGCGCCGGGCATCCTCCTCAACCCCTGGGCCGTCCTCGCCCCGAGCCTGGCCATCGCCGTACTCGCCATCAGCTTCAACCTGGCCTCCGCCTCCCTCGCCTCCCGTTCCGCACCCAAGGCGGTGACCCCCTCGTGAGCCACACCGAGCCCACCTCGGTTCCGGACCGGGGCACGCCCCTGGCCGCGGCCGCCGGTCTGGAGATCCGCATCCCCGGCGGACCGGTCCTGCTGCGCCCGGCCTCCCTGACCGTCCGGCCCGGCCGGATCACCGCCCTGACCGGGCCCTCGGGCTCCGGCAAGACCACCCTGCTCCGCGCGTTCCTCGGCCACCTCCCCGCCGGCGCGGCCGCCACCGCCGGGACCCTGGAGGTCCTGGGCCACCGGCCCCTCGACCTCACGCCCGACGCGCTGCGCCGGCTGCGCCGCACCCGCATCGCCTACGTCGGCCAGGACCCCGGCTCCGCCCTCAACCCCCGTATGAGGATCCGGCGCATCGTCGCCGAGACCGCCACCGACCCGAGCGAGGCCGCCGTACTCGGCCTGCTCCGCGAATGCCGGCTCCCCGTCGACGACGGGCTTCCCGACCGGCGCCCCACCGCGCTCTCCGGCGGCCAGCAGCGCCGGGTCGCCCTCGCCCGGGCCCTGGCCAGGACCCCCGGGATCCTGCTCCTCGACGAGCCCACCGCCGGACTCGACTCCGCCCTCCGCGACGAGATCGCCGAGCTGCTCCGCGACCTTGCGGCCACCCGCGGCCTGGCCCTCGTCATGGCCTGCCACGACCCAGCACTCGTCAAGGCCTGCGCCGACGACGTCGTCCGCCTCACCCCGCCCGAAGCACCCCGGGAAACCCCGCACCCACCCCGCCGGCGGGCCGCCGTACCCACACCCCGCTCCACGCCGGCCGCCCCGAAGGAGAACGGGCTGGCGGCGCACCGCGTCAGCGTCGCCTTCGCCCACCGGGCCACCCGCCACCAGGCCCTCGACGCCGTGGACTTCAGCGCCGCCCCCGGATCCGCCACCGCGATCGTCGGTCCCTCCGGCTCGGGCAAGACCACCCTGCTCCGCGTCCTGGCAGGCCTCCACCCGGCCGACTCCGGCACGCTCAGCCTGGACGGCGAACCGCTCGCCCCCACGGCACGCAAGCGCCCGCGTGCCCACCACCGGCGCATCCAGCTCGTACCGCAGAACCCACTGGACGCCCTGAACCCCTCCCGCACCGTCGGCGCCGCACTGTCCCGACCGCTGCGCCTGCACGGCCGCCTGCCGAGGCCGGCCGTCGCCGCGAAGGTCGCCGAGCTCCTGCGCCAGGTGGAACTCCCGCCCGACTACGCCGGCCGCTACCCGGGCGAACTCTCCGGCGGGCAGCGCCAGCGCGTCTCCATCGCCCGCGCCCTCGCGACCGACCCGGACTTCCTCCTCTGCGACGAGATCACCTCGGCACTGGACCCGCGGACCGCGGAATCCGTCATGGTCCTCCTGGCCGGACTGCGAGCGGAACGCGCCCTGACCGTCGTCATGGTCTCCCACGAGCTCCACCTGATCACGGCCCACACCGACACCGTGCACCTGCTGGACTCCGGCAGACTCACCGCGAGCGGCCCCACCGCCGACCTCGTCCCCAGCGGCTGACCGACACGAGCGGCGCGGGCGCCCCCGGGGCGTCCCGCGCCGCTCGGCGGACCGTCAGCCCTCGATGCGGTGCTGGGTCCAGAACGAGGTCAGGTCCGTGGCCGTGGCCGCCTGGGCGGCCGCCTTGAACTCGGCCGTGGTCGAGACGCCGTACCAGTGCGAACCGGCGTAGTCCTTCAGCAGCTTGGCCATGGCGCTGTCGCCGAGGACGCGCCGCAGGTCGTGCAGGGCGCACTTGCCGTAGCCGTAGATGACGGTGGAGTACCGGGAGGAGTGGGTGTCCCAGTAGGCCATCGGGTTGGTGATCTTCTCCTCTGCCGAGGCCCACGAGACGCTGTTCCAGCAGTTGGCGCCGGTCTTGTTCAGCGCGAGGTCGGTGGCGTAATCGGTGAACGCCTCGTCGAGCCAGGGGCTGTTGTACTGGTCGTCACCGACGATGCCGTACCACCACTGGTGTCCGATCTCGTGGGTCAGCGCCGTGGTGCTCACCAGGTCGAGGACGAACCCGGGGTACTCCATCCCCCCGAACCAGAAGCTGTTGTCGATGACGGCGTCCAGCTCGCCGTACGGGTAGGCGCCGAAGCGGGCGGAGTGGGCGTCCACCGCGGTCTTCGCGGTGGTGAGCATCGACTGCGCGTCGGCGGAGCTGATGCCCGACACGGAGTAGACGTTGACCGGTGTGCCGGCCGCGGAGGTACCGGAGATCTTGCCGAACGGGCCGGCCGCCCAGGCGAAGTCGCGGACCTTGGACGCGGTCGCGGTGGTGATCGTACGGCCGCTGGACCCGGGGGTGTCGACCGAGGTGCCCGTCGCCGGGACCAGCAGGGAGCTCGGGTGGTCGAGGGTCACCTTGAAGTCGGCGGCCAGGGAGTAGAAGGACTCGCCGTTGTTGGTGTACGGGTCCAGGTGCCAGCCCGCCGCGTCCCGCACCGCGAGCACGGGCAGGGCGTTGCCGATGAAGCTGAACGCCCCGTCGTGGCCGAAGCGGTCGGCGCCGCTGGGCACGGTGATGCCCAGGTCGAAGCCGATCGTCGCGCTCTGCCCCTGGGCCAGTGGCGCCGGCAGGTCGATCCTGAGGGCCGTGCAGGCGACCGAGGGCGCGCCCGCGGTGCCGCCGGTGACGTTGGTGACCGTGATCGGCTGGGCGGAACACGTGCCGTGGTAGTTGTCCCAGAGCCTCAGGTACACCTCGCCGAGCGGGGTGGCGGCGGCATTGGTGAAGGTCGCGCTCTCGTGGCCGGTCCAGACGGTGCCGCTCGCGTTGCTGCTGAGACTGACGTCGTACGAGGGCGCGGCCGGGGTACGGACGGGGTCCCCGGGCGGGGTCGTGCCACCGGAGGTGTCGAGGGCGACGTCGTCGATGACGAAGCTGGTCTGGAGACTGGAGTCCTCCGTGCCGGTGAAGGCGATGTCGACGCTCTGGCCGGCGAACGCCGAGACGTCGAAGGACTTCTGCGCGTAGCCGGTGTTCTTGTCGAGGTTCGAGTACGTCGCCAGCGTCGTGCTGCCGATCTTCGCCGTCAGCTTGTCGTACTTGGTGGACGAGGTCGTCTCGGCGGTGTCGACGTGCAGCCAGAAGGTGAGGGTGGCGCTGCCGCACCCGGACGGGATCGTGACGCGCTGGGAGAGCGTGTCGGTGCGGGTGCGGCCGGAGCCGTTCAGCCAGGCGAAGCGGGTGCCGCCGTGGGCGGCCTGGCCGGCACGGTCGGAGATCACGCCGGCCGGCGACTGGCTCCAGGGCGAAGTGCCGCTCTCGAAACCGCCGTTGGCGACGACCTGGGCCGGAGTGCAGGCGGCGGCGCGCTGGGTGACGGCCGGCGAGGCCGCCGCCGGGGTAAGGGGCAAGGACGCGGCGGCCAATGCGGCGACGGCGCATGCGGTCGGGGCGAGGACCCTGTGGGGGGTGGATCTCACGCGGAACTCCTTTGCGGCGGGGCCGGGATTCCGGCCTGCTCGGTGCCCGCCCGGCCGGCCAGGGTGCGCCGGAGGGAGGGCTGCGGTGTGTCGTTGCGCAGCGGCAGCCTGGCAGGGTTGACCGGAGCATGCCATCAGGGTTCGGTAAAAAGACCGGCGGTGCCGGGCGCGGATCAAGGCCGTAAGTCCCTGCCTTCGCGGACCAAAGCCGGAGGGAGGCGGCGCGGCGGCTGTCTAGGTTGGCGGTATGAGCACCGACGCCGCCGCGCCCCGCATCCTCGATCTCGACCGTGACCGGCTCTGCGCGCTCCGGGGCCGTGCCCTGACGCGCGCCGTGGCCGCCGCCGAGGGTCGGACCGTGGTCGCCGAGGTCTTCGCCGAGCGGGCCGCGCTGTCACCGCACCCCGACGGGCGCGGGGTGCACAACGCCGAGCTGGTGGCCGCCTTCGGCGCGGACATCGTGGTGCTCAACCTGATCGAGCGGGCGTGGGACGGCGAGCGGCTTCGGCTGCCGGGGCTCGGCGAGTTCACCTCCTTCACCGAGCTGGCCCGGGTGATCGGGCGGCCCGTGGCGGTGAACCTGGAGCCCGGTGACGTGCCCGAGATCAGGCGGGCGAAGCCCGAGTACGCCAGGCGCCTGATCGACATGGGCGCGGCGATGCTGTGCATCACGGCGAACCCGGGCACGGGCGGTTCGTACGGGGCGATGGCGCGGGTGACCGAGGAGCTACGGCGTGGTCTGGGGGACGGGGCCGCACTGTGGTCGGGGAAGATGCACCACGCCGGCCGTCCGGAGCGGCTGACCACGGCGCGGCTGACCGCCCTGGTCGACGCCGGCGCCGACGGGGTCGTCATGCCCCTGCCGGGGACCCTGCCCGGCGTGACCCGGGAACTGGCCGCGGAGGCGGTGGCGGCCGTCCAGGACGCGGGCGCGATCGTGCTGGGCGCCATCGGCACCAGCCAGGAGGGCTCCCACGCGAACGTGGTCCCGCAACTCGCGCTCAACGCCAAGGAGGCCGGCTTCGACGCCCACCACTTCGGCGACTCCTACGTCCCCGGCATGTGCGACCCCGAGGTGATGTACGCCTACTCGGTGGCCATCCGCGGCCGCCGCCACACCTGGAACCGCATGGCCCTGGGCAACCGCCACACCCGGCCCGCCTAGCGGACCCTTCACAGGCCGGAGAGGAGGCCGTCGAGCGGGGCCGGTACCTGCCCCGGGGCGAGGGCCTCCACCAGGAGACGGCCGTAGCGGATCTTGCGGCCCTTCTTCGTGCCGAGGAAGCGCCGCACCTGCTGGTGCCGGGACCGGCCGTGCTGTGCGGGCTGGCGCAGGAACGTCTCCCACGGCCGCAGGTCGCCCTCGTCCATGATGATCTCCTCGACCCGCTCCGTGCCCAGCGCGCGGATGAGCTCGTCCTCCAGATCCGCCACGCACACGAAGAATCCCCGCTGCGGCGCCCGGGCCAGTCTCAGGCCGCGGTCGTAGAAGCGCTGCTCGCCCTCGTCGCACAGTCCCCTCAGCCGCAGGCCGAGACCGGGCGGCCCGAGGAGGCGGGCGTAGCGGCCGACGTTCATCGCCCCGCCCATCGGCACCACGCACACCCCTTCGGCGGCCAGGTCCCGCCCGTGCCGTGCCGCCAGCGCCTCGACGGCCTCGAGGTCGCTCGGTCCCTCCAGCAGCACCGCCGTCCGCAGCCCCAGCTCCAGCGACAGATCGCCCGCCGCCTCGCCGGGGCCGCCGGCCGCCCAGTGGCCGACCGCCTGCCGGAACGCGTGTATGTCCACCATGCGGCGAGTCTGCATCGGCCCCCGACCGGCGCGACACCGAATATTCCGGGCCGACGCGGGCCGCCGGCCACCGCGCTCACCCCCGGAGGCGGTCGCCGAAGACCCGGAGGATAGGGTCATAGCGGACCGCCACCCCCCGCACGGGGGCGGACCGCCTGCCGCCTGCCCCGGAAACACCCCCGCACCCATGATCACCGAAGCATCCCCGCACACCCCGCCGTCTCCCGTCACAGGGCCCACGCCCGAGAGGGAGGGGCGACGCAGGGTCACCGGCCGCGCACCCGCCCGGCCCACCCCCGCGGCCGCCTTCCACAGCGTCAGCGCGGCGACCGCGGTCCTGCTGGGGCTCGTCGCGATCGGCGCCATGCTGCACGAGCCCGTGCTGATACCGCCGCTGGCGGCGAGCGCGGCCCTCGTACACAGCGCCCCCGCCCTGCCGCTGGCCCAGCCGCGCAGCGTCATCGTCGGCCACCTGGTGGGCTGCGCCCTGGGCTACGCGGTCCTGGCCGTCGCCGGCAGCAGCGCCTGGGCGGCGGCCGCCGCGGCCGGACTCACCCTCGCCGTGAACATGGCGGCCCGCACCCCGCACTCGCCGGGCGTCGCCACCGCCGTGATCGTCGTCCTACAGAGTCCCGCGGCCGGCCGGTTCGTACCCCTCCTGTTCGGTTCCACCGTCCTGCTCGTCCTGACCGGCTACGCCGCCTCCCGCATCCGCCGCAAGGCGCCGAGGTACCCCGCCTACTGGTGGTGACCCGAAGCCCCAGGCCCGCCGGAGGGCCGGCGGCGCCCACCAGTTGGCGTTGCGCAGCAGCGTCATCGTGGCGGGGACCAGCAGGCAGCGGACCAGGGTGGCGTCCACCGCCACGGCGATGGCCAGGGCCGTCGCCAGCTGCTTCATCACCATCAGCTCGCCCGTGGCGAAACCGGCGAAGACCAGGCACATCAGCGCGGCGGACGAGCTGATGATCCGGGCGGAGCGCTGCACGCCGACCTCGACCGCGCGGTCGTTGTCCAGGCCGGAGTCGTGGAACTCCTGGATGCGGGAGAGCAGGAACACCTCGTAGTCCATCGACAGGCCGAACGCCAGGGCGAACACCACCACGGGCAGCCAGTACCCCAGTCCGCCCAGGGTGTGCACTCCCAGCACCCCGGAGCCCCAGCCGTCCTGGAAGACGAGGACCAGGGCGCCGAACGACGCACCCAGCGACAGGGTGTTCATGACGATCGCCTTCAGCGGCAGCAGCACCGAGCCGGTCATCAGCAGCAGCAGGACGAAGGTGGTCAGGGCGATCAGCGCCGCGGCCTGCGGTGCGTGGTCGGTCACCTCGGCCCGGAAGTCGATGTCCAGGGCATTGCGCCCCGTCACCCAGACCGGGAAGCCGGCCGGCCGGTCGGCCCGGACCTCACGGACCAGCCGGTCGCCGGCCGTGGTCGCGGCTGCGGCCCCGCCCCTCGGCACGATACGGACGACCGCGACCCCGGGCCCCGAGGCGGTGGCGGCGCCCACCGACTCCACGTCCGGCCGGCCCTCGAACCGGGCCGCCCACGCCGCGAGACGGCCCGGTGCGGCGCGGGCCACGACCACCACCGCGTCGGCGCGGTGCTGCGGGAACCGCTCGGCCACGGCGTCGGCGTAGCGGCGGGCCTCGGCGGCGGGCGGAAGCTGGCGTTCCCCGACGGGGCTGACCAGGTGGACCCGGAGGAAGGGCGTGGCGCAGGCGAGCAGCAGCACCCCGACGCCGACGGCGACGGCCGGCGCGTGCCGCCTGGTCCAGCGGGCCAGCCGGGCGAACGCGCCGAAGTCCGCATCGGGCGCGGCGCACGCCCCGATCCGCCCCGGAAACGCCGCGAGGAGCGCCGGGGTCAGCGTCAGCGCGGCGGCCAGGGAGAGGGCGACGGTCCCCGCCGCGGCCAGGCCGATCGCGGCGAAGAACTCGCTGGGGAAGGCCGCCAGCCCGCAGAGGGCGGCGGCGACGATGAGCGCCGCGAACAGGATCGCCCGCCCCGCGGTACCCATGGTGCGCACGACCGACTCCGGGACGTCGTGTCCCGCGGCCCGCTCCTCCCGGAACCGGCCCACCGTGAGCAGCGCGTAGTCGATGGCCAGGCCCAGCCCCACCATGGTGGTCGTGGAGAGCGCGGGGGAGGTGAGGCCGTACCAGTGCGAGAGCACGAGCAGCCAGAGCATCCCCGTGCCGACCGTGCACACGGCCGCCACCACCGGCACCGAGGCGGCCACCAGGCCACCGAAGAGCACGTAGACCACGGCGAGGGTCAGGGGCAGCGTGATCAGCTCGCTGCGCCGGGTGTCGGCCAGCGACCTGTCCGCTACCGCGCGGCGCGCCCGGTCGCTGCCGCCGAGGGTCACCTCCAGGCCGGGGACGGCTCCGGGGATCCGGCGCAACCGGGATTCGACGGCGCGTTCCGCGCTCTTGCGGGCCCCGTCGGGCAGGGTCCGCTCCAGCCGGACGGAGACCAGGGCGGCTTCGCCGTCGGCGGAGACGCCCGGCGCGTAGGGGCTCGGGCCCGCCCGGTCGGCCGCGCCGCCGGGGCCGGCGGGGCCGGTCGGGGCGGTCACCGCCACGACCCCGGCGATCGCGGCCACGTCACGCCGTACGGCGGCCAGCTCCCGTTGGAACCCCGGATCGGCCACCGGCGCCCCCGACACGACCGCGTCGATCTGCCCTCCGAAGGAGCGGCCGGCGTCCGCGAGCCGGTTGCCCCGGACCGATTCGTGCGCGGCCACGCTCCACGGCTGCCGGTCCAGCCGGTCCATCACGGGACCGACCGCGCACAGGCCGGCGCCCAGGAGCACCAGCCACCCCAGCAGGACGAGCCGGTGGTGGCGGACGCACGCCAGGGCGAGCCGGGCCGACACCGGCCTGCCGGCCGGACTGGTCCTCAACCGGCGCACCGGCGGCCCCCGATCCCGTAGGAGGAGCCGACCATGACGTCTCCCGGCCGGCGCACCGTCAGCCGGGTGAGCCCGCTGCCGCCCGCCGGAGCCAGGCAGCCGCCCTGCGCCCGGAGCCACGGCGAGTAGGCGATCCTCAGCGTCACGGCTCCGGGCACGGGCATCCGTACGACGACCTCGGCGCCGTCCGAACGCACCACGGACGCGGGCGGATCCACCAGGGGCACCGGTTGCCTGACCCGGTAGATCCGCCAGTTCGCGTCCCGCCACACCGCCTCCAGGTACGGGGGCCCGCTCGTCACCAGGGCGTATTCGCGCTCCGATGCCGCGTCCAGCGGGCCGTCGTGCAGGACGACGAACCCGACGGCCCAGCGGTCGAGCCAGGCCCGGTAGGCGGCCGGGGTAAACGTTCCGGCCCGGACGCCGGCCCCGCCGTACCCGTCGTAGAACAGCGGCCCGCGGTCGACGTCGGCCTGCCGGTTCCAGCCGCGCGCCAAGTTGACGTACGGGGCCAGCACCGCCGCCTCGCGATGGCTGCGGGCCATGACCGCCTCCACCCGGCCGCGGCCCGCGCCGAGCCGGGCGAGGGCGCGTACGACACCCCCGGTGTCCGCCGCCCAACGGGGCACGGCCGCCGTGTCGGTGACGTGGGCCACCGTGTGCCCGCCCACCCAGGTCAGGGCGAAGGCGAGGACGAGCACCGCGGAGCACTGCCGCCACACCCGCAGCCGGAGCGCGCCGGCGCCGCGCGCCGTCATCACGGCGGCGAGCAGCAGCGGCGGCGCCACCAGATTGGCCAGCCGTTCGGCGTTGGTCCCGACCGGCGAGGGGACCAGACCGGCGAGCACGACGCCGACCGCGTACACCCCGGCGGCCGACCTGACCAGCCGCCAGGAGGGCGGGGCGGCCAAGGCGACGGCCACGGCCATGAGCAGCGGGGGCCACACCCGCAGCAGGGGCATGGGCTGTGCGCCCTGGAACGGGAACAGCCAGGCCGTCGCACCGAGAACGGCCGCAGGGGGCAGGGCCATCGCGGCCGCCCCCGCCCACCGGGACCGCAGCGCGCACGCCGCGCCGGCCACCGCGAGGAACAGCCCGGCGACGGGGCTCGCCATCGCGGTGAGCAGCCCGCAGGCGGCCGTGAGCGCGGTGGGGCGTCCGCTCGTGAACGCCAGCACGGCGGCGAGCGCGAAGGCGACGCCCAGCATGAACGTCGAGCGCCCCGAGGCCACCTGGCACCAGAGCATCAGCGCCGCCAGCAGCGCGGGCCACTGGGGCAGCGGCACCGGCGAGCGAGCCCAGAGCAGCCCCGTCAGCCAGGTGGCCGCGAGTCCGCTCGCCGCCGTGACGGGGACCACCCCGAAGGCCGCCATCAGGTAGGGGGAGATGAGGCTGTAGCCGCCCGTGTGCAGCCCGCCGTACCAGGACAGGTTGTAGACCGAGCCGGGGTGGCGCGCCGCGAACCCGGCCCACGCCTCCTGCGCGGCGAGGTCGCCGCCGCCCGTCGCGAGGACCCCCGCCCACAGGGCGTACAGCGGGAGCACGAGCGCGGTCGCGATCAGCGGCACGCGGTGACCGCGGTGCCACGGCCCACCGGCGGGCGCAGCCGCACCCGCGCCGGGCGGCGGGACCGGGCGGGGGGACGGCGGGAGTTCGAGTTCGGCTGCGGTCACAGGGGCGGACTCCGTTCGGCTGTGCTACGGGCTGCCCGGTCAAACGATCGACGGGGGTCCGCGTACGGGGTCGGCGGCGATCACGCTCGAATGCCGGATCCGTCGGCGAATGGCCCAGGTCACGGCTTAGTGCCAAGGCTCTCTTGTTTTGGGTGAGTTACCGACCTGCTCGCCTATCTTCTATGGCGTACGCCAGTTCGCCCCAGGAGGTCAGATTGCAGTACAGGCGACGCTCTTTCGCCTTTTCCCGCGTGATACGCCCTTCCCACCTGCTCATAGCCTTCGGCCTCGGCTCGCTGCTGATCGGGCTGATGCCGTGGCTCGGTGTCGCGGGACCGGCGGCGGCCAACCGCGCCCCGGACCCCCGGGCTTCGGCCGTGCCCTTCGAGCAGCAGCCGGCGCAGCAGTCACCGCACCACGGCATCGCCCCGGCGAACGCCATGGAACCGGCAGCTCCGGTTCTCGACCGGACCGGCTGGACGGCGACGGCGAGCGACGAGGAGACCACCGGCGAGAACGGCCGCGCGGCCAACGTGCTCGACGGCAACGCCACCACCATCTGGCACAGCCGTTGGAGCGCGCCCCCGGCCCCGCTCCCGCACAGCATCACCCTCGACATGCACCGCACCGCGGTCGTCTCCGCGCTCATCTACCGCCCCCGCGGCGACACGTGGGCCAACGGGCGCATCGGCGAGTACAGCATCAGCGTCAGTACGGACGGACAGAACTGGGGAAGCCCGGTCGCCACCGGCACGCTCGCCGACGACGCCAGCACCAAGACCCTCGGATTCGCCCCGCAGGGAGCCCGGTTCGTACGGCTCACGGCGCTCTCCGAGGCCGGCGGCCGCGGGCCCTGGAGTTCCGCCGCCGAGATCAACCTGCTCGGCGACCCCGGCACCCCGGCAGCCACCGTCGACCTTTCGCGGACCGGCTGGACGGCGACGGCGAGCGATGAGGAGACCGGCGCCGAGAACGGCCGCGCGGCCAACGTGCTCGACGGCAACGACAACACCATCTGGCACAGCAAGTACGCCGGCACCCTCACCCCCTTGCCGCACAGCATCACCATCGACATGCACCGCACGGCGGCCGTGGCCGCGCTGGTCTACCACCCCCGCGTGGACGGGCCCAACGGCCGGGCGGGCGCGTACACCATCTCCACCAGCACCGACGGCACCGCCTTCGGCACGCCGGTCGCCACGGGCACCTGGCGGGACGACGACACGGTCAAGACCGCCACCTTCACCCGTACCGAGAACGCCCGCTACGTACGGCTGACCGTGACCACCGAAGCCGGCGCCCGCGGCCCGTGGACCTCGGCGGCCGAGATACGCCTGAGCGGACCGTCCAGCCCGGCCGTCCACGGATCCTGGGACCGGGTCACCGGCTTCCCCCTGGTGCCCGTGGCCACCGCCGCCCTGCCCGGCGACAAACTGCTCGCCTGGTCCGCGTACGCGGTCGACCGCTTCGGCGGCAGCAACGGCTACACCCAGACCGCGATCCTGGACCTGAAGACCGGCAAGGTCACCCAGCGCCGCATCGACAACACCGGCCACGACATGTTCTGCCCCGGCATAGCCATGCTGGCCGACGGCCGCGTGCTGGTCACCGGCGGCAGCAACGCGGAGAAGGCGAGCATCTACGACCCGGCCACCGACCAGTGGTCCGCCACCACCAGCATGAACATAGCCCGCGGCTACCAGGCCATGACCCTGCTCTCCACCGGTGAGGCCTTCGTCCTCGGCGGATCGTGGAGCGGCACAGCCGGGGACAAGTCCGGTGAGGTCTGGTCGCCGGACACCCGCACCTGGCGGGGGCTCCCCGGCGTCTCCGCCGTCCCCGCCATGACGGCCGACCCGGCCGGCGCCTACCGGGCCGACAACCACATGTGGCTGCACGCCACTTCGGGCGGCAAGGTCCTCCAACTGGGTCCGAGCAAGCAGATGAACTGGATCTCGACCACGGGCACGGGCAGCATCACCGCGGCCGGCACCCGGGCGGACAGCCAGGACGCCATGACCGGAAACGCCGTCGCCTACGACATCGGCAAGCTGCTCACCCTGGGCGGCTCGCCCGCCTACGAGAACGTCCCGGCCACCCAGCGCGCGTACACCGTGGGCGTCTCGGGCAGCCAGGTCCAGGCCGCCCGTACGGGCGACATGGAGCACGCCCGCGGGTTCAGCAACAGCGTCGTGCTGCCCGACGGCAAGGTGGCCGTGTTCGGCGGACAGGCCCGTCCGGTGCCCTTCAGTGACGCGACCTCGGTCCTGACCCCGGAGCTGTGGGACCCGGCGACCGGCAAGTTCACCCCGCTCGCCTCGATGGCCATCCCGCGCAACTACCACAGCGTGGCCAACCTGTTGCCGGACGGGCGGATCTTCTCCGGCGGCGGCGGACTGTGCGGGGACTGCGCCACCAACCACGCCGACGGGGCCGTCTTCACACCGCCGTACCTGCTCAACGCGGACGGATCGCCGAAGCCGCGCCCGGCCATCACCGGAGGCGTGCCCTCCAGGACGGCTCCGGGCACGGCGCTCACCGTGACCACCCAGGCCCCGGTGGCCTCCTTCGTCCTGATGCGGGCCGCGGCCGCCACCCACTCCACCGACAACGACCAGCGGCGGGTCCCCCTGGTGTCCACGGCCACGGGCACCGGCACCTACAAGGTGTCCATACCCGCCGACACCGGAGTGGTCCTGCCGGGGAACTACATGCTCTTCGCCCTCGACGCCCAGGGGGTACCGAGCACAGCCCGTTTCCTCACCATCTCCTGAACCCACGAGCGGCGCCCGTCCGGCCGGCCCTCCTGCCGGCCGGGCGGGCGCCGGCCCACTGGCGCCGGTTCCACGGGCGCGCCGACCATCGGGTGAATGCGTGGGGATCGGGGCGGCGGCGGGGTGGGATGGCCGCGGTGAGCAGGAGGAGGCCGAGATGCCCGTCGCAGATGCCGAAGTGGACGTACTGATCGTCGGTGGCGGCCCGGTCGGGCTCACCGCCCGCGCGCTGCTGGAACGCTGGGGCGTGCGGACGCTGTCGGTCGAGAAGCACCGAGAGCTGTCACCGTTCCCGCGGTCCCGGCTGGTCAACGCGCGTTCGATGGAGATCTACCGCCAGCTCGGCCTCGCCGCGAAGATCGCGGCACGCGCGTTCGCGCCGGAGTTCGGCCGGGTCCGCTTCCGCGACACCCTGTACGACGACGACTTCGCCACCGCGGGGATGGTGGGGGTCAACGCCCCCATTCCCGAAAGCCCTGTGACCGGCGTGCTCACCTCGCAGGACCGCCTCGAACCCACCCTGCTCGCCGGGGCGGACGCGCAGCTGCGGTTCGGGTCCGAGCTCATCGGACTGGCCGAGGAGGACGAGAGCGTCGTGGCCGTGCTGGCCGACGGCCGCCGCGGCGCGGAGACCCGCGTCCGCGCCCGCTACGTACTGGCCGCCGACGGCGCGAACTCCACCGTCCGGGAGCGGCTGGGAATCGAGACCACCGGCCCCGGGGCGATGGCCGGCTTCACCACCGTCGTCTTCGACGCCGACCTGAGCCGCTGGTGCGCCGAGCAGCCCGCCGGCGTCTACTTCACCGCACACGGCTCCTTCGCACCCCTCTACCCCGAAGGGGGCTGGGCCTGGTTCGGTCCCACACCCGAGGACACGGCGGGCGCCGACTGGCCCGGCCTCGTCTCGCGCGCCCTCGGCCCCAAGGCCGACGTACGTGCCGAGGTGCTGCGGGTCCAGCACTGGGTGATGAACGGCTTCGTCGCCGAACGGTTCCGCCACGGCCGGATCCTGCTGGCCGGTGATGCCGCGCACGCGATCCCCGTTTTCGGCGGCCTGGGCATGAACGCCGGAGTCGCCGACGTGCACAACCTCTGCTGGAAGCTCGCGGGCGTCCTCCACGGGTGGGCCGGGCCGCGCGTGCTGGACACGTACGAGGAGGAACGCCTCCCCGTCGCCCGGCTGACGCTCCGCCAGGCGGTCGCCAACGCCCACCTCGCGATCCACGTGCTGACCCGCCGCCGCGAACAGCTCCAGGCGGGCGCGGCGGCCGCGCCCACGCAGATGGAACTGCCCTGGTCGGAACGGTACTTCGCCCAGCTCGGTCTCGTGCTCGGCGTCGCCTACCGCTCGGCAGCCGTGCTCACCGACGGCAGCGCCCCGCCCGACCCGTCAGAGGTGGGCACCGACTACGTCCCCACCGCGGAGCCGGGGCACCGCATGCCGCACCTGTGGCTCGCACCCGGGCGCTCCACGCTCGACGCCTTCGGCGCGTGGTTCACCCTGCTCACCTCGGACCCCACCCCGTGGGAGCAACAGGCCGCCGCCCCCTGGCCGTTGCGCATCGAGACCCTCTCCGACGAGCACCTCGACCGCTGCGGCCTGCCCCCGTACGGAGCGCTGCTCGTGCGGCCCGACGGCCACGTCGCCGCCCGCTGGCACGACCGGCCCCCGCACGACTCCACCCTCCGCGACGCCCTCGCCACCATCACGGGCCGGTCCTCGGGGCGGGCGGGGCGTTGATCGGGAGCCGGTCCTGAGCTACCTTGAACGCGTTCAACTGAACACGTTCAAGGATGGGGGACCGTGGTGGCGGAAAGTCAGAGGGTGCCGTCCCGGCAGTGGGCGTGCGCCGTGACGGGGGTGGTGCTCGCAGGATGTGTGACGGTCCTGGGAGTGATGATGTCCACGTACCTGGCGGGGTTCTTCGTGGTCACCGGGGCCGCGGCCGCCACGCCGCTCCTCCTGCGGGGTCATGCCCGGGCGTTCGCCCGCATGTGCCTCGCCGTGGGCACGGGCCTGCTGGCCTGGGGCCAGATCGGTGCCGTCATCGGCATGTTCATGTTCCTGCCGACGGCCGTGCTGCTGATCGTCGCGGCCTTCGTGGGCCCCGGCGACCGCCCCGGCGTCAGGTGCTCGCTGGCCGCACCCATCGCGGCCGCGGCGCTCGTCACGCTCGCCCACCTGCCGAACGAACACGACGAGAACAACGAACCAGCCCCCCCATTTCAACGCGACGCTGGACTCCGAGAACCGTTACCGCGACCCGGAATTCAGAAAGCGCAGGGAACAGCTGCGCGAGTTCGGCGCCACTGGCACCGAGGTGTTCGAGATGGCCGGGCAGGGAAAACTCGACGTGGGGATGCCCAAGGCCTTCCCGGCCGGGCAGAGGGAGGCACTCAGGGCGCAGATCGCGGGACTGCCGGGAGTCGTCGACGTCCGCTTCTGCACCTTCCACACCTGCCCCTGACGACCGTGGGCATCAGCCCGCGGCCGGCCGGCGCACCATGTGGACGTCGATCGGGTCCTGCGCCTCCAGGGCGAAGCCGTGCCGCTCGTACAACCGCCGCGCCGCGCTGCCCTGCAGGACGTTCAGGCGGACGGCCACGCCGTCGGCATCGATCCGCGTCAACAGCGCACGCAGCACGGCCGATCCGAGCCCCCGGCCCTGGACCTCCGGAGCGAGGTAGAAGTGCTCCAGCCACAACCCCTCCTCGGCCGGGCGCACCGTGACGCAGCCCGCGAAGGCGCCGTCGGCCTCGATGACCGACGTGTGGTGCGGGGAGAAGGAATCCCGCAGCCGCTGCCGGACCCGATGCTCGTCGAACCGGCCCAACCGCTCCAGGTCCGGACGCATCACCGCCGCCCGCAGCTCCGCTATCGCCTCGATGTCATCCGGCCCCGCGGAACGCAGCGCCCACTTCGTATCCATGGCCGGAGTATCTCAACGCGGCGGGCGGCGCCGTATAACTGGCCGTATGGCACTGAACTGGAAGTTGGTCATCGACAGCACGAACGCACCCGCCCTCGCGGACTTCTGGGCCGCGGCCCTGGAGTACGAGGTGGAGGATCCCGGCGCGCTCATCGAGCAGCTGCTGGCCGCCGGTCACATCGGCGAGGAAGCGGTGGTCGAGCACCGCGGCCGCAAGACCTTCCGCGGCTACGCCGCGATCCGCCACCCCGAGGACCCGTACGACCCGACCAGCGGCGTCGGCCGCGGCCGACGGCTTCTCTTCCAGGACGTACCCGAGCCCAAGGCGGCCAAGAACCGGCTGCACATCGACGTCCACGGCGAGCCCGGCGGCCTCGACGAGCTGGTGGCCCGCCTGGAGGGCCTCGGCGCGACCCGCGTCCGCGAGTTCGACAAGGGACCTGCCGGGCACTGGTGGATCATGCAGGACCCCGAGGGCAACGAATTCTGCGCGGCGTAGGCCGGCCCGCCCGCACCCTCAGGCGGGGGGCGCCTGGCGCTCGACCGCGAGGACGAGCCTGTCCTCGATACGGGCCAAGGCGCGGAGCATGGCGCCCTGTTCGTCCTCGCCCAAGCCGGCGACGACACTGTCCTCCAGCTCTGCCCAGACCTGTTCGACGTCCTTGCGCAGCGCCAGGCTGGCCGCGGTGGGCTCGATGATGGTGGCGCGCTTGTCGCTCTCGCTGGGCCGCCGACGGACGAAGCCCGCGTTCTCGAGCCGCTTGACCGTACGGGTCATGGTGGCGGCGTCCGAGCCGAGCAGGCGTACGAGGTCCGTCTGACGCTGCGGGCCGAGGTCCCACAGCTGCATCATGACGAGCTCCTGCCCGGTGTGCAGCCCCACGCGGCGCAGGAGCTGTCCGGCCAGCATGCGGTGGAGCCGGGCCACGCGGAAGATCGCGTGGGTCATCGCCCCTGCCCGGATCGAAGGCGGCATGGGAGGGCGGACCATGTCCGCGGGGGTGCCCGCAGGCAATGCGGCGTCCGGATCCTTCGACATGTGTGTCCAGCCCTTCGCTGATTCCTGCCCGGCCAGGGAGATTCTACCGACTCCTCTCCGTGGCCGGGCGAGCGGTAGCACCAGCCACAAATCCCATTAATGTGATGCGGGTCACATCGAAGCGGGAATCGCTCGGCGGATTTACTTGTTCGGACAGGTAACGGCATCCCGATCCTGAACAGGAACCGATCATGACCACAGCCTTCGCCCCTTACGACCTCGGCGGCATCCGCATCTCCAACCGCATCGTGATGGCCCCCATGACCCGCAGCCGTGCCTACGGACCCGGACAGACCCCGACCGACCTGATGGCGACGTACTACGCACAGCGCGCGAGTGCCGGCCTCATCGTCACCGAGGGCACGCAGCCGTCCGTCGTCGGCCAGGGGTACCCGGACACCCCCGGCATCCACTCCGGCGAGCAGGTCGCGGCCTGGCGCAAGGTGACCGATGCCGTGCACGCCGAGGGCGGCAGGATCTTCATGCAGCTGATGCACACCGGCCGGGTCGGTCACCCGAGCCTCATGGGCCTCACGCCGGTCGGCCCCTCCGCGGTCACGGCCAAGGGGCAGGTGTACACCCACGAAGGACCGCAGGACTTCGTCACGCCCCACGAGCTGACCGACGCGGAGGTCACGGAGACGATCGCCGACTTCGCCACGGCCGCACGCAACGCCATCGACGCCGGCTTCGACGGTGTGGAGCTGCACGGCGCGAACGGCTACCTCATCCACCAGTTCCTCGCCCCGAACTCCAACCGGCGCACCGACGCGTGGGGCGGCAGCCCCGAGCGGCGGATCCGCTTCGCCGTCGAGACGGCGAAGGCCGTGGCCGAGGCCATCGGCGCGGACAGGCTCGGCTTCCGCATCTCGCCCGGAAACCCCTACAACGACATCGACGAGAGTGACCGGCCGGATCTGGAGGCCACCTACACCGCCCTCGTGGACGCGCTCGCCCCGCTCGGCCTGGCCTACCTGCACCAGCTGGAGGTCCCCGACGTCCACGACCTGCTCCTGCGGCTGCGCAAGGCGTGGCCGGGCACGTTCATCCTCAACCCGTTCACCGGCACGGACCCCACCGGCCCCGAAGCCCTGGCCCTCATCGAGGACGGCACCGCCGACCTGATCGCCTACGGGGCGCTCTTCATGGCCAACCCCGACCTGCCGGCCCGCCTCGCCGCCGGCGGCGACTTCAACACGCCCGACCACGCCGGCGCCTTCGGCGGCGACCACCGCGGCTACACCGACTACCCGACCCTGGCCTGACCCCTCGGCGCGCCGCCCGCCCCGGCTACGGTCCCGCCGTCGCGGCGGGGATGTCGACGCGGGCGGCCCTGCGGGCCGGCCAGAGGGAGGCGAGCAGCGCGCCCGCCAGGGCGATGAGCACCCCGAGGGCGAGGCGTTCCCAGGGCAGCACCAACGTGTAGCCCACGACGCGCTCCTGGAGGGTGCGCCCGAGTGCCCAGCCCAGGAAGACCCCCATGACCGTGCCGAGGGTCGCGCCGAGACCGCCGAGGAGCAGGGCCTCCAGGCGGATCATCCGGGCCACGCCGGGGCGGTCCAGGCCGAGGGCGCGCAGCGTGCCGATCTCCTTGCGGCGTTCCAGTACGGACATGGCGAGGGTGTTGGCGATGCCCAGTGCGGCGATGGCCAGCGCCATGCCGAGCAGCGCGTAGAAGACGTTGAGCTGGTCGCCGATGTCTCCGCTGTCCCGGGCCCGGATGCCCTCCTGATCGAGGACGGCCAGAGCGGGGTTGTCGCCGAGGGCACGCGTGACGTCGGCGAGCGCGGCCGGGCCGGGGCCGCCGTCCGTGGCGACGAGGATCGCGTCGGTGTGCGGGGCGGAGTCGTAGCGGGCGACGAGGGAGTCGGGGGCGGTGATGCTGGGCAGCAGGTTGCTCTGCTCGTCCGCCTCGTAGACGGCTCCGATGGTGACCGTGCCGGGCCGGCCGTCCTGGCGTTGCAGGGGCAGGGTCTGACCGACGTGCCAGCCGGCCTGCGCGGCCTTGAAGTCGGCCACGGCGATCTGGCCCTTGGCGAGGCAGTCGAGGGAGCCCTCGATCACGTCGTAGCGCAGGAGTCGGCCGATCGTGGCGGGGTCGACTCCGGTCAGCACGGAAGGGGAGCCGCCCAGGCGGTACTCGGTCGACTGGTTGAGCGGGCTGAACGAGGCGCCGGGCAGCCTGCGGAGGGGCTCCGCGGTGGCGGGGGTCATGCCCGTGCCGCCCCCGGCGGGCTTCACCAGGTAGTCGGCGGTGAAGTCGTGGGTGGTCGCCCGGTCGAGGTACCGGGCGGCGGAGGCCCCGAGAACGGACAGCCCCGAGGCCAGGGTGAGCGCGATGGCGAGGGCGGCGGCGGTGGCGCCCGTCCGGCGCGGGTCGCGCACGGTGTTGCGGGCGGCGAGGTCGCCGTGCACCGGGTGGAGGCGGGTCAGCAGCGGCCGGAGCAGCGCGACGAACGGCCGGGACAGCAGCGGGATGAAGCCGATGGTCCCGGTCAGGGCGAGGGCCGCTCCGAGGCCGATGACCGTCCGGGCGTCCTTCCCCGTCGTGAGGGCCCCGTACACGACGGCGACGGTGCCGGTGAGCAGCAGTGCGGCGCTGACGCCGGTGCGCAGGGAGCCGGTGCGCGCCGGCGCCGCGGGCTCGGCCGCGCCCAGTGCGGCGACGGGCGGGATGGCCATGGCCCGGCGGATCGGAAGCCATGCGGCGACCATGGGCAGGGCGGTGCCGACCAGCATGGACGTGATCACGGTGCCCGGGGTGAGGACCAGCGGGGCGGCCGTGGCGTCGTCGGGGGCGAAGAGCGTCCGGAGCAGGGCGGCGGCCCCGACGCCGGCGGCCAGGCCGGCCGCGGAGGCGATCGCGCCGACGAGGAGGGACTCCGTCAGCAGGATGCGGCGCACCTGCCGGCGCGAGGCGCCGACGGCCCGCATCAGGGCCAGTTCCCGGGTGCGTCGGGCGACCAGCATGGTGAAGGTGTTGGAGATGAGGAAGGTGGCGACGAACACGGCGACCGCGGCGAAACCCAGCAGGATCTGGCTCATGGTGTCGCCGTCGCTGGTGGCGAGGTTCGTCTTGATCTGGGCGAGGCGGGCGCCGGTGACCGCGCCCGCGCCCTCGGGCAGCACCGCTTCGACGCGGGCGAGGAGCTCCTGCGGGGCGGTTCCGGGGGCGGCCGTGAGCTCGACGTGCCGGTAGTGGCCGGGCTGGAGGAAGAGCCGCTGGGCGGTGGCGTTGGCGAACAGCACCAGGCTGCCCCCGGAGGGGATCCGCATCCCGTCGGTGCGGAAGACGCCGCTGAGGGTGTAGGCGGCCGCGCCCTGGTTCGTGCCGACGCGCACGGTGTCACCGACCCGGTGGCCGCCCTGCGCGGCGGTGCTCTCGTCGAGGGCGATCGTGTCGTCGCCGGTCGGGCCGGAGCCGTGGGTGAAGCGGTAGGCGGGGTCCGTGCCGTCCGCACCCGGGGCGAAGTTGCCGCCCTGGTGGGACGAGCCGTTGCCGATCGGCCGGCCGTCGCGGTCGGCGACGGCGGCGAAACCGTCGACCCGGCCCGCGGCCACGGCGACACCGGGGAGCTTGGCCAGGGTTGCGACGGTGCCGGCGTCGATGCCGGCCGGCCCGCCGGCGCCGCCGGGAGGGCCGTCGGGCGCGACGTTGACGGCTATGCGCTCGTAGCCGTCGGTCGCCCGGTCGGTGGCGGCACGGTTCAGACTGTCGCCGAAGACGAGGCTGCCGGTGATGAAGGTGACGCCGAGCATGACCGCGAAGGCGGTCATCAGCAGGCGGGCCTTGTGCGCGAACACGTTGCGCAGGGCGGTACGGAACATGGGGTGCGGATCCTGGGAGGAGGGCTCGGCGGCTGCGAGCGGGTGGCCGGTTCGGTGGCGGGTCAGCTGGTGCGAGCGCGGGCGTCGAAGTCCTTCATCCGGTCCAGGACCCGGTCCGGGGTGGGGTGCGTCATCTCGTCGACGAGGCGCCCGTCGGCGAGGAAGACCACGCGGTCGGCGTAGCCGGCGGCCACCGGGTCATGGGTGACCATGACCACGGTCTGGCCCAGCTCGCGCACCGAGTCGCGCAGGAAGCCGAGGACTTCGGCGCCCGCCCGGGAGTCGAGGTTGCCGGTCGGTTCGTCGCCGAAGACGATCGCGGGACGGGAGACCAGGGCGCGGGCCACCGCGACGCGCTGCTGCTGCCCGCCGGACAGCTGTCCGGGCCGGTGGCCGAGCCGCTGGGAGAGGCCGACCATGGAGACCACGCGGTCCAGCCATGCCCGGTCGGGCCGGCGGCCCGCGATGGTCAGCGGCAGCGTGATGTTCTCCAGCGCCGTCAGCGTCGGCAGCAGGTTGAAAGCCTGGAAGACGAAGCCGATCCTGTCGCGGCGCAACCGGGTGAGCTGCCGGTCGTCGAGCGCGCCCAGTTCGGTGGTGCCGATGCGCGCGGAGCCGGAGCTGAACGAGTCCAGCCCGGCGGCGCAGTGCATCAGCGTGGACTTTCCGCAGCCGGACGGGCCCATGATCGCGGTGAACTCGCCCTCGCGGAAGGAGATGCTGACACGGTCCAGGGCGACGACGCGGGTGTCGCCGCTGCCGTAGACCTTCGACAGGTCGGTGACGGCGGCGGCCGCGGTCCCGGTGGCCGGGTACGGCATGAGCGGGCCGGGGGGCTGGTGACGGGGGGCGGCGGTCACGGGGACTCCTCTTCGTGTGCCGGGGGGCACGTCGAAGAATGCCGGGGGCACGTATCGGAGCCCGGGCCACCGTGTATCGGCGTCCGCTCCGCTGTGTATCGGTTCCGTAGGGGCCGGTCAGGCCGGGAGGTGCAGCGTGGCGACGGCCCCGCCGTCCGGGGCGTTGTCCAGCCGCAGTTCGGCACCGAGGACCCGGGCCTGGCCCAGGGCGATGGTCAGCCCCAGCCCGTGGCCCGAGCCGCGCTCCGAGGCGCCCGTGTGGAAGCGGCGCGGGCCCTCGCGCAGCAGGTCCGGGGGGAAGCCGGGGCCGTGGTCGCGCACGCGGACCGTACGCCCCTCGACGGTGACCCGTACGGGGCCGGATCCGTGCCGGTGGGCGTTGACGACGAGGTTGCCGACGATCCGTTCGAGGCGGCGCGGATCGGTCTCCACGGTCCCGGTGGCCCCTTCGGGTGGGGTACCGGTGCCGGCGTCGGTGACCTCGGTGTCGAGGCCGGTGCGCGCCACCGCCTCGGCGACGACCGCGGCGAGCGGAACCCTGGCGCGGACAGGCTGTTCGGCGCCGGCGTCCAGCCGGGAGATCTCCAGCAGGTCCTCGACCAGCCCGCGCAGATCACGCACCCGGCCGCGGAGCAGGTCCTCCGTCTCACCGGCCGGCAGCAGGTCAACGGCGGCCAGCAGCCCGCCGACGGGGGTGCGCAGCTCGTGGGCCACGTCCGCGGTGAACTGTCGCTCGGTGCGCAGCCGTCGGCTCAGGCTGTCCGCCATGAGGTCGACGGTGGCGGCGATGTCGGCCACCTCGTCGCGGCCCTTGGTCGGCCCGGTCCGGGCGTCCAGGTCCCCGGCGCAGATCCGCCCCGCGGTCTCGGAGACCCGCCGCAGCCGGCGGCCGAGCAGCCCGGCTCCGTAGACCGCCAGGGGAGTGGCCGCCGCGAGTGCGATCAGCGAGGCCACCGCCATGACCACGTCGAGCCGGTGCAGTCCGTACAGCTCGGAGCTCATGTTGACCCGGAAGGCCAGCACCGCGCTGCCCGGGCCGTCGACCCGCTGGGCGGCCCACACGCTCGGGCCCTCGTTCCCCTCGACGCGCTCGTCGTAGGCCGTGTGCCGGACGCCGTCGGCCGGGCGGCGCAGTGCGGCGGGCAGCTCGGCCGGATCGAGTTCGGCGCCGTCGGCGAGGGTTCCGGTGCGCCGGTAGACGTCCATGGCCGAGTACAGATCGTTGAAGGCCCGCGCTTCGGCCCGGCTGCGGATGTCGTCGGCGGTCCACACGTGCACCAGCACGCCCACCGCCGCCGCGACCAGGCACGCCGTGGAGGCGGCCAGCGCGGCGATCTTCCAGCGCAGGGGTACGCGGGCCGGTGGCGGCCGGCGGAACGGGCGCACCGCCCTCAGCGCCTGAGCTTGTAGCCGAAGCCGCGGACCGTCTCGATCCGGTCGCGGCCCAGCTTGCCGCGCAGCCGCTGCACGCACAGGTCCACGACCCGGCTGTCGCCGTCCCAGCCGTAGTCCCACACCTCCCGCAGCAGGGTGTGCCGCTCCAGGACGATGCCCGGGTGGGCGGCGAACTCCAGCAGCAGCTTCAGCTCGGTCGGGGTCAGCGCCACCGGGCGGCCGGAGACGGACACCTCCAGCCCGCCGGTGTCGATGGTCAGGTCACCGAAGACCAGCAGCTCACCCGAGGACGGCGACGGTGGCGGCGTATCGCCCGGCACCTGCCCGGGCTCCGGCGCGGGCGCGTAGGTGGCGCGCCGCAGCAGGGAACGGATGCGCGCCACGAGCACGTACGTGTCGACGGGTTTGACGACGTAGTCGTCGGCCCCGGCCTCCAGACCGGCGACGACGTCGAGTCCGTCGCCGCGCGCGGACATCATCAGGATCGGCACCAGGCTGCTCTCCCGGACCCTGCGGCACAGGCCGATCCCGTCCAGACCGGGCAGCATCACGTCCAGGATCAGCAGGTCGAAGCTCTCCTCGCGGAAGAGCTCCAGCCCCGTCAGTCCGTCGGCCGCGGCCCGCATCCGGTAGCCGTAGCGCTCCAGGGCGACGGTGAACGACCGGCGCATCAGCTCGTCGTCCTCCACCAGCAGCACGCGCACGGGATGCGAAGAGGCCGGGGCCGGGGCGGACGGGGACACGGGCGGACGACTCCTGTTCGGGGGCTCGAGGCATCGCCACCCTATGGCAGAGGTCGGGCGTTGCCTGCGCGCCGTGGCCCGGCGGGGCGAGCCGATGGCCAACCAAGCGCTGCCCGATACGCGACTGATACACACCGGGCGAAGGAGCCCGCCGGTGTGATTGGCTACGCCGTATGGGCTTTCGGCGTGAGTTCCCCGGGCGCGCGGCCGCGCCCCCCTTCGATCCCGAAGTGGGCGCCGCGCTGTCGGCCTTGGGCGCGGAGGCGACGGAACCGATCACTCCGGACAATCTCGAGGCCCGGCAGGAGCGCGACGCCACGGCCCGGCCCAGGCCGACCGCCGAGGACCTGCGTGCCGACGGCCGTTTCGAGGTGGAGGAGTTCCGTGTGCCGGGACCGCCGGACGGCCCGGAGGTCACGCTCGTGAGCGCGCGGCCGGCGGGGCTCGCCGGCCCGCTGCCCCTGCTGTACTACATGCACGGCGGCGCCATGATCATGGGCAATGCGTGGTCCGTGCTCCCGCGGATCCTGCGCGAGTGGGTCCTCCCGCTGGAACTGGCCGTCATCTCGGTCGAGTACCGCCTCGCGCCGCGCACGCGGTACCCCGGGCCGCTGGAGGACTGCTACGCGGGACTCGTCTGGGCGGCCGGGCACGCGGCCGGACTCGGCCTCGACGCCGACCGCATCGTCATCGGCGGGAAGAGCGCCGGAGGCGGGCTCGCCGCGGCGCTCGCCCTGCTGGCCCGTGACCGCGGCGGTCCCGCGGCGCTGGGCCAGCTGCTGCTGTCCCCGATGCTCGACGACCGCGGCAGCACCTTCTCCAGCCGGCAGATGACGGGCCTCGGCACGGGGGACCTCACCTCCCACGCGACCGCGTGGCAGGCACTGCTGGGCGACCGCCACGGCGCCGCGGACCTGCCCCCCTACGCGGCCCCCTCCCGCGCCACGGACCTCTCCGGACTCCCCCCGGCCTACATCGAGGTCGGGTCGGCCGAGATGTTCCGGGACGAGGGAGTGGCGTACGCCAACGCCGTCTGGCAGGCCGGGGGCCAGGCCGAACTGCACGTGTGGCCCGGCGCCTGCCACGGCTTCGACGGCATCGCCCCGGAGGCGGCGCTCACCCGGGACGCCCGCGACACCCGCACCCGCTGGCTCCGGCGCCTCCTGGCCCAGTCCGGCACCGGGCCGTCACCTGCCCCAGATCCTCCGGTACGCCTCCCGGTAACCCGACGGATCCCATGACGCGGCGCCGCGGCTGTTCTCCGCCGTGGCGATGTGGACCGGGGCGACGTAGCCGCTGGCCGGCCGGCCGGCGAACGCGCGGTTGAACTCGTCGATGACCTGCCAGCCCTGCTCCGACAGCGGCTCGGGGACGGTGGCGGCCTGGAACTGCCCGCTGTCGATGCGCTGGAAGGCGGAGGGGTCGCCGTCGCCCGCGCCGATGTTGAAGGGCGGCCCGGAGCCCGGCTTGCCCGCCGCGCGCAGGGCCGGGGCGGCGTCGGCGAAGTAGAGGTCGTTGATGGCGACGGAGTACGTCCACTCGTTCCGGAAGCGCGACAGGAGGGAGGAGACCGCCTGGGGGGTGCGGCTGCTCGCGTCCGGGATGGGGATGTTCTCGTAGGTCAGGAGCCGCACGCCGGAACACGTGGCGAGCTCCTTCTTGATCAGGTCGGCCTTGTTCCTGGCGAAGGGGATCGAATCGTCGGTGAACAGGACGACCCCGGCGTCGCCGTGGGACCGGGCGATGATCCAGTCCGCGCTGATCCTCGCCACGTCCTCCACCCTCGTGGTGACGTTGGTGAACAGCTCCGGGTCCTCGCTCGGGCCGGGGGAGTCCACCGCGTGCCACCCGATGAGCGGGATCCGCGCCTCCCGGGCCCGCGCCACCTGCTGCGAGGTCAGACGCGGGTCGAAGCCGCCGATGACGATGCCCGCGGGCTTGAGGGTGACCGCCTGGCTGAACGCGGCCTGGATGCCGGCGGGGGTGCCCTCCCCGTCGATCACCCGGACGTCCCAGCCGATGGCCTCGGCGGCTTCCTCGACGCTCTGGGCCACGCCCGCGACCCCGGGGTTGGTCATGGTCTGCGCGACGTAGACGACGGTCTTGCCGGGGACCGCCGCGGGGCCGCTGGTGGGGCCGGTCCACGACGCGGCGGTGTTCTCGGCCTGCCGGACGGCCGTCTCGGCCCCGGCGAGGGCGGCGGGGCAGCCGGCGCTCGACGGGCCGGTGCCGGTCGACGGGCCGCTCCCGCAGCCGGTGGCCAGGGCGGCGGCCGCCGTGAGCAGGGCTGCGGCGGTGAGGGTGCTCTTGCGGTTCGAGTACACGGTGCTCCTGGCGCGGGTGCGCGTACGAGGTGTTCCGGAGGTGTCCTAGCGGGGGCCGCGCAGTCGGCGGCGGGCCGAGTAGCCGGCCAGGCCGACGGCGATGAGCAGGGTGCCGCCGTTGAACAGCGGCGTGGCCCAGAACTGGGCGCCGAGCTGCCCGATGCCGGCGAGCCCGACGGCGAGGACGGCGACGGCGACGAGGGTGCCGAGCGCGTTGGCACGGCCGGGCCTGATCGTGGTCGAGCCGAGCAGGGCGCCGACGAACGCGGGCAGCAGGTAGTCCAGCCCGACGCTGGGGTTGCCGACCTGCTGCTGGGCGGCGAGCAGGACACCGGCGAAGCCGACGACCAGGCCCGATCCGGCGAAGGCGTAGACGCAGTAGGTGCGGGTGGGGATGCCGATGATGCCGGCGGCGCGCGGGTTGGAGCCGATGACGTACAGGTACCGGCCGATCGGCAGCCGCTCCAGCACCACCCACAGGACGGCCGCGACGGCGAGGACGTAGAAGGCGGGGACCGGCAGGCCGAGGAACCGGGAGTCGTAGAGGCCGGTGAAGGAGGCCGGCAGGCCGTGCGGTCCCGGGACGATCCGGGTGCCCTCGGTGATCCAGCCGGTGCAGGCGTACATCATGCTGCCGGTGCCGAGCGTCGCGATGAAGGAGTCGATCTGCCCGAACTCGACGATGACGCCGTTGAGTACGCCGACCAGCGTCCCACCGCAGACCACCGCGAGGCAGGCGAGGGGCCAGGGCCAGCCCTCGACGACGATGAGCTGCATGACCATGACGTGGGCCAGGCCCAGCCCGTAGCCGATGGACAGGTCGAACTTGCCGGTGGCGATGGGGATCGTCGCGCCCAGCGCCAGCATGGCGGGGATCGCCTGGTTGGAGAGGATCGAGGAGACGTTGTCCCGGGTGGGGAAGGTGCCGGGCAGGGTGAGGGAGAAGACCAGGAAGAGCAGGGCGGCCAGCACCAGGAGCCCGTAGGTGCCGATGAGGTGGTGCCCCTGGAGGCGGCCCGGCGGGGTGCGTCGCGGGGGAGGAGTGGTCATGGGCTCGTCGCGGGTCCGGTGATGGGGGGCATGGCCGAGGCGGTGCGCGTGAGTTCGGTGACCGTCAGGGCTTCGCCGGTCAGCTCGGCGCCCACCGCCCCGCGGACGAACACCAGGGCGCGGTGGCACACCGCGGCGACCTCTTCGAAATCGGTGGAGACGAGCAGGGCGGCCAGCCCGGAGGCCAGCGCCTCGTCGAGCAGCCGGTGGATGGCCGTCTTGGCACCGACGTCGACGCCTGCGGTCGGCTCTTCGAGGACGAGCAGACGCAGGTTCCCGCGGAGCCACCGGCCGACCATGACCTTCTGCTGGTTGCCGCCGGACAGGGTGGCGATGGGCACCTCGCTGTCGCGGGGGCGCACCGAGAACCTGTCGATCAGGGCGGTGGCCTCGGCGCGCTCGCGCCGTGGGCTGATCCAGTGCAGCGCCGGCACGCCGGCGGCCCGCGGGTTCGCCAGGAAGTTCTCCCGTACGGTCAGTTCGGCCGCGCAGCCCTCCTCCTGACGGTTCCCCGCCACGAAGCCGACGCCCGCGTCGAGCGCGTCGGCGACCGTACGCGGGCGGTACGGGCGGCCGGCGAGCAGCGCCCGCCCGCCGTGGATCGGCCGGGCGCCGGCGAGCGCGCGGCCCAGCTCCATGTGGCCGGCGCCCGTCAGGCCCACCATGCCGAGGATTTCGCCGGCCCGCAGATCCAGGCTGACCCCTGCGGTGGAGGAGGTCCGCACGGCGTCGAGGCTCAGGACGACCGGGCCGCCGGAGGGGCGGCCGGCGGGGCGGCCGGCGGACGCGTGGCCGGCCGGTTCGCGGCCCACGATGGCGCGCACCAGGCGGGCGGGGCTGTGGCCGGCGAGCACCCCCCGGTCGACCACGCGCCCGTCGCGCAGGACGGCGAACCGGTCGGCGACCTCGTACACCTCGTCGAGCCGGTGGCTGACGTAGAGGATGCCGTGCCCGCGGTCCCGCAGGGTGTGCAGGACGTCGAACAGCCGGGCGCAGTCGGCGGCGGGCAGGGTGGCGGTCGGTTCGTCGAGGACGATGAGCTCGGCCCGTGTGGCCAGGGCGCGGGCGATGGCGACCAGCGAGCGCTCGGCCGGGGCGAGGTCGGCGATGCGGGCGTCGGCGTCCAGGTGCCCGGCGACGATCCGCAGGGCGTCCGCGCAGCGCTCCCGCGTCCGCCGCCAGGAGACCAGTCCGTACCGGCGCGGGTAGCCGGTGCCCAGGGCGATGTTCTCGGCCACCGTCATCCACTCGACGAGACCGAGGTCCTGGTGGATGAAGGACATGATCCGCGTGGCGGCGTGGGAGCCGAGCGGCTGCCCGGCGACCGTCACCTCGCCCTCGTCGGCGTGGTGCACGCCGGCCAGCACCTTGATGAGGGTGGACTTCCCCGCACCGTTGGGACCGAGCAGGGCGAGGACGCTGCCCCGGTGGATGTCGAGGTCGACCGCGGACAGCGCGAGGGTGCCGCCGAACCGCTTGCCGAGGCCGCGCACGCGGACGAGGGGGTCCCCACCGGAGCGCGGGGGCGGGCCCGTGCGGGTGTCGGGAGCGTCATGCACAGACTTCTCCGGGGGTCGGCCTCCGAGTTCTGCCCGACTGCATGGGGAATTCTATGCCGATCTGCCCGCATTCATCCGGCATTACCCCGCCCGTACGCGCCGGTGATCAGGTCCGGGTCACGCCGCTTGCAGCGCGCACTCGGCCCAGATGACCTTGCCGTCGGCGGTGTAGCGGGTGCCCCAGGCCTCGGCGAGCTGAGCGACGAGGAACAGGCCGCGGCCGCCCTCGTCGGTGGTGGCCGCGTGGCGCATGCGCGGGGCGGTGCTGCTGCCGTCGTACACCTCGCAGATCAGGGAGCGGTCGCGGATGAGACGTACCCGCAGGGGCCCGGTGCCGTAGCGCACGGCGTTCGTGACCAGCTCGCTGAGCAGCAGTTCCACGGCGAAGGCGGACTCCTCCAGCCCCCACCGGCCCAGCCGGCCCACCGCGGCGGCGCGGACCTCGGAGACGAGGGCCGGGTCGGCGGGCACGTCCCAGGTGGCGATCCGGTCGGGGGCCAGGGCGTTGGTGCGGGCGACCAGGAGCGCGATGTCGTCGCCGGGGTGCTCGGGTGCCATGGCGTCGAGGACCGCCCGGCAGGTGTCCTCGGGGGTGCGGTCCGGGTGGGCCAGCGCGCGGCGCAGGTCGGCGAGGGCCACGTCGATGTCGCCGTGGCGGTCTTCGATGAGTCCGTCGGTGTACAGGACGAGCTGGCTGTGCTCGGGGATGCGGACCTCGGCCGCCTCGAACGGCAGCCCGCCCAGGCCGAGCGGGGGGCCGATGGGCAGGTCGGGGAAGGTGACGGTGCCGTCGGCCCGGACCAGCGCGGGCGGCGGGTGGCCGGCCCGGGCAATGGTGCACCGCTGCGTGGTGGGGTCGTAGATGGCGTACAGGCAGGTGGCGCCGACGATGCCGGTGCTGCCGAAGGCGGGGTTGTCCCCGTCCTCCTCGCGGTCGAGGCGCACCAGGAGGTTGTCCAGGTGGGTGAGGACCTCGTCGGGGGCGAGTTCGAGTTCGGCGAAGGTGCGGGCGGCGGTGCGCAGCCGGCCCATGGTGGCGGCGGCGTGCAGTCCGTGGCCGACGACGTCGCCGACGAGGAGGGCGACGCGGGTGCCGGAGAGGGGGATGACGTCGAACCAGTCCCCGCCCACCCCGCACTCGGCGGGCAGGTAGCGGTGGGCGACTTCGACGGCGCCCTGTTCGGGAAGCCCGCGCGGCAGAAGGCTGCGCTGCAGGGCCAGGGCGAGGGTGTGTTCGCGGGTGTAGCAGCGGGCGTTGTCGATGCAGAGGGCGGCGCGGGTGGCCAGTTCCTGGGCCAGCGCGGTGTCGTCGTCGCCGTAGGGGGCGGGGTCCTGCGCGCGGTAGAAGGCGGCGATGCCGAGGAGGACGCCGCGGGCGAGCAGGGGGACGGCGATCAGGGAGTGGATGTCGTGGGCGAAGAGCCGTTCGGCGTGTTCGGGTTCCTGGGCGATCCAGCCCACGGCGGCCTTCAGGTCGGGTTCCAGCACGGGCTGCCCGGTGGCCAGGCAGCGCGCGTGGGGTGTGCCCGGGCGCAGGGGGACCTGCTCGCCGACCGGGTGGAAGGGGTGGTCCTCGCGGATGCCGTGGACGACCGTACGGTGCATTTCGGTGGTGGGATGGGCGGACTCCTCGCCGCGCAGCACGGCCTCGGGCAGGTCGATGGTGACGAAGTCGGCCAGGTGTGGCACCGCCGTCTCGGCGAGTTCCCAGGCGGTGCGGCTCACGTCCAGGGTGGTTCCGATGCGGCTGCTGGCCTCGGCGAGCAGCTCCAGGCGCCGCCGTGCGGCGACGGCGTACCTGCCCACTTCCGGCTCGCCGACCAGCACCAGCCCCCGGGCCGGGGCGGGGGGTGCCGAGGCGTGGGAGGGGGCCGGGGCGTGGCGTTCCGAGTCGTCGGGCAGGAGCGCCTCGACGACGACGCCCTCCACTCCGGAGGGGCTCGTCACCGGACGGCTCACCAGGGTGACCCGCCGGTCGTGGGACAGGGGGACTTCGGTGGCGGCCCGCTGGGCGGCGGTCATCAGCTCCGTGGCCTTCTGCTTGAGGAGCATCTGATCGTTCTGGTCCAGGTCGCTCTGGAGCAGATCGTCCATGTCGAGGGTGTAGCCGTTGCGCGCGCCGCCGCTGGTGTGGACGTGGTTCCCGGCGTCGAGGTACGCCTGCAGCAGGCCGCGCTCGCGCGCCGAACTCTGCTCCATCAGCCGCCGTTCGATGGCTTCGGCCGCCCTGCGTACGAGGGGGACCAGCGCCGGATCCGCGTCCGTGTAGGGGTAGCCGAGGCACAGGACGCCCTCGATGTGCCCGCTGAGCTGGTCGCGAACGGGGATGGCGGTACAGGCGCTTGACTGGGAGCGCTCGGCGAAGTGCTCGGCGCCGTACACCTGGCAGAGCCGCCGCTCGGCGAGCGTGAGACCGATGCCGTTGGTCCCCGCGAACTGCTCGGCGAACACGAAACCCGGAACGCTCTGGATCGGGGCGAGCTGCCTGGCCATGGCCTTCTCGCCGAACCGGCGTTCCAGCACCGTGCCCTGTCCGTCGGCGAGGCAGATGTTCATCTGGCTGCCCGCGAAGATGGCCTCCAGCCGGTCGAGTACGGGCTCGGCGGCGCGGACGATCCGGCCGTCGGGGTCGAAGTCCTGGTTGAAGGGGAGC
Organism: Streptomyces sp. NPDC057010; assembly: GCF_042673805.1. Lineage (NCBI taxonomy): Bacteria > Bacillati > Actinomycetota > Actinomycetes > Kitasatosporales > Streptomycetaceae > Streptomyces > Streptomyces sp. NPDC057010. Next base: position 515,276 of record NZ_JBHUSC010000001.1, read on the forward strand.
TCGGACTGGTCGGGCGAGAGCCCCAGCAGCCGGCTGCGCTGCCACGAGCTCAGGATCGGACTTCTCACGCTCCCCTCGACCGATTCGGCCGACTCGCCGTGCAGGAACCGGTCACGGGAACGTACGGGGCCGATGCGCTCCGCCACCACCCCCATCTGCACCACTTCCCCTCACCGGAACCGCCCCGATAAGCCGATTTGAGTATATTCCTCAGGTTTTGCGGTGGACATTGGAGCGGGTGATCGGCAGGCCGGTGATCACAGGATCGCGACCGGGTTGACGGGCGAGCCCGTCCCGCCGGGGACGTTCAGCGGCGCCACGACGAGCATGAACTCGTACCGACCAGCCTCGGCGCACGCCGCGGACAGCGCCTCCAGGTCGAGGTTGTCCAGCAGCGGTACCCCCATCGCGGCGACGGCGAGCACGTGCACGGGGGAGTGCAGGCCCTCGACGGGCGACGGCCGAAGGTCGCTGTCCCCGTCCCCGCCGAGCAGGGCGACGGCCCGCTCGGCCAGCAGCGGCACGGCGTCCACGTGCCAGCCCGCGCTGGCCTCGTCGGGGTTCCAGGGGCCGGTTTCCCGGCGGCGGCGGAAGCGGCCCGAGCGCAGCAGCACCGCGTCCCCGTCCCCGACCCTCACGTCGAGGGCCGCCTCCGCGGCGAGGAGGTCCCGCGCGTGCACCGCGCGCCCCGGCTCCAGCCAGGCGACCCCGAGGGCGGCGGGCAGGTCCAGGAGCACGCCTCTGGTGACCAGGGGGCCGAGCTCCGACACGGCGCCGAAGCGGGCACCCCCGGCATCGATCACCGCGCGCGCCGAGCGGCCGTCGTAGAGTCGCCCCCGGTAGGCGACGTGCGACAGTGCGTCGAGGTGGCTCACGCCCTTGCCGTGGTAGTCCGCGGCGAGGAAGTCCTTGTAGACGGCCGGTTCCGGGGCCTCCACGTCACCGAGGTCGGACATGTAGTGCAGCGCGGGCTTCGCGTTGTCCGGGCCGGGCCGGGTGTCCCAGGGCAGCCCCAGCGGGACGACCGTGCCCGACCGGATCAGGGCGGCCGCCCGCTGTACGTGGCCCGCCGTCACCCGGTTCCAGGCGCCGCGCTCGGCGTTCGCCCACCGGCCCCACGTGCGGACCGACTCGAAGAGCGCGTCGAACTCGGCGCGGGAGACGACGGGCTCCTCCGGTGGCGGGGCGGGGGTCTCGCCCTCGGCGGGTTCGCTGCTCATGTGTGCTCGGCGCTCCGGGGCTCGTTGCCGCCGCTCAGGCCGGCGGGGCCTCGCCGACCGGCCGGATGACCACCGGGTAGGCGGGGGATCCGTCCGGCACCGGGCACTGGGTGATGCGGGCCGCGATCTCGGTGACGCGGTCGGGGCCGGAGCACTCCAGCAGCCAGTAGCCGGCGGTGACCACCTCGGTCCCGGCGTACGGGCGGTCGGTGACCACCGGTTCGCGGCCGGGAGAGCCGGTGACGAAGCGGGCCTCGGCCGGTGCGGTGAACCCCTGTGCGTCCAGCAGTTCCCCGGAGGCGGCGAGTTCCGCGTTGAGTCCGCTCATGAAGGCGACCATGGCCGTGATCTCGTCAGGGCTCCACCGGGGGGAGGGGGGCGCGTCCTTCCCCTCCATCGCGTCGTAGTCCGCCTGGCTCGCCTGGACCGTCACGAAGTACTTCATCGGCACAGCCAACCACCTCGGAGCCCGGCGCCGCCGGTCTCGAACCGGACCGGGCCGGCGTTTTCCCCCGGGCGGCGGGGGCACCCGGCCGGGCCCTCGCGCTTGCAGCAGGTAATACGAAATCGTATAGTCCGGAATCGTGAAGTCCGAATCCGTGTCATCCGAGTGGTCGGCCCTGCTCGCGCTCCAGCGGGCCACCCACGCTACCCTGCAGGTTCTCGCGGCAGAGCTCGTCGACCTCGACTTGACCGCCTCCGAGATCAACGCCCTGGCCAACCTGGCCGACGGCCGCGGCCGGACCGTGTCCGAACTGGGCGCGGCCGTCGGCACCCGCCCCACCACGCTGACCAGCGTCCTCGACAGGCTGGAGCGGCGCGGCCACATCACCCGCGGCGCTCGCCCGGGAGACCGCCGGGCGGTGCTCATCGAACTCACCGCCTCCGGGCAGCTGACCGCCACCACGATCCGGCAGGCCATCGCCGGCCTGGAGCGCCGTGCGCTCGACGGCCTCCCGGCCGAGGCCATCGACAGCCTGCGCACCGCCCTGCAAGCCCTGACGGAGGTATCGGCATGACTCCGCAGGGCGCCGCCGACTTCGAAGCGCTGATGGCCGAGGTGACGGCGGCCGCCGACCGGTTCGGCCACCGGGAGCACGTCCACCTGACATGGCTGGCCGTGCGCCGGTTCGGCGTGCCGGCGGCGATCGGCCTCGTCAGCGACGGGATCCAGCGCACCGCCCGCTACGCCGGCGCGCCCCAGAAGTACCACGCGACCGTGAGCCGGGCCTGGGTGGAACTGGTCGGCCACCACGCCGGCGAGCGGGACGAGGACGACTTCGCCTCGTTCGCCGGCCACCACCCCGCCCTGTTCGACAAGCGCCTCCTGACCCGCTTCTACCGTCCGTCGACCCTGGCCGGCGCGCGGGCGAGGACCGGCTGGGTGGAGCCCGACCTCGCCCCGTTCCCGTGGTCCGGCCCGATATCCTGAACGGCCCACGACCGAACCAGGACAGAAGAACAGATGACGGCGAACCTGCCCCCGTGCCCGAAGTGCTCCAGCGAGTACACCTACGAGATGAACGCTCTGATGGTGTGCCCCGAGTGCGCCCACGAGTGGGTTCCCGCCGCGGCCGGGGCGGGTGACGCGAGCGCCCCAGGAGAGCGCGTGGTCAAGGACGCCGTCGGGAACGTGCTGAACGACGGCGACACCGTGACCGTCGTCAAGGCCCTGAAGGTGAAGGGCAGCCCCTCGGGGATCAAGGCGGGCACCAAGGTCCGCAACATCCGCCTGGTCGACGGCGTCGACGGACACGACATCGACTGCAGGATCGACGGGTTCGGCGCCATGCAGCTCAAGTCGAGCGTGGTCAAGAAGGCCTGACCGGCCTGCTCAGGCGGGGGTGAAGGCGTCTTCGGGCGCCCCGTCGAGGATGAACCCGTTGTCGAGGCGCACGCGCACCGTCGCGCGGAGCCCGTGCTCCTGGTAGGCGACCCAGTCGGGCTCCAGGGAGCCGATCTCCTCCTCCAGCCGCCGCCTGCTCTCCGGCGGCATCTCATGGCCGAAGGAGTCGCGCAGCGACGTGAGCCGCTCGTACTCGCGGACCTCGTGGCTCGGCTGCCGGTACTCGACCACCCCCTCGACGATGCCCTCCGTGCCCGCCGCCAGGGCCAGGGACAGGGACGGGTACCCGGCGGCGGGGCTCGCCCCCGCCGAGGAGCCCTCCTCCATCGCGACCGTGTCGGTGAGCCTGATGTCCGCCGCCAGCTTCACCCGCTGGCCTTCCTTCAGCGCCATGCTTCTTCTTCTCCCTGGTCCCACGCGCGGGGGCGGCCCGCGGTGCTGCCATTGTCCGTGGCGTCCGGGAGGCGCGGCGCACCGGTCAGGGGGTACGCCACAGTGCCGCGGTGCGGCTGGTCGACTTCCGTAGCCCGGGGGCTTCCGTGGGGGCGGGCCAGACCTGGATCAGGTACTCCTCGACGGGGTCGCCCGGGACGCGGGGGTCGCCGTCGTCGCGGTTCCTGCCGTGGACGCGGATCCGGTACGCGCCGGGGCCGGGGAGGGCGAGCCGGGCGGCCGGGTCCACTTCGGTGCCGGTCGTGGCGAAGTCGATGAACGGGGAATCCCACGACACGGAGACCTCGGCGACGTCCTGCCAGCCGTCCGCCTCCAGCGGCGGGGCTGCTTCCCAGAGCTCGGCGGTCACGGCGACGCGGCCGATCTCCTGCCCGCACAGGATGCGGGCGCTGCCGTCGTCCGGGTCGGCCTCGACCAGGCCGTTCAGCGTCCACTCGGGTTCGAACTCGGCTACGAGATCCTCCCCGGTGAGGTCGATCGTACCGGCGTCGATGCGGACGGTGCCGGCGGCGGTGTGCTGTGGGGCGGGCATGCGGGGTCTTCCCCTCGGTCTCGGATCGGAAACGGGGCCGCACCCATGGTGGGTGCGGCCCCTGCTCTCACGGTGCCGGTTCCGCGGAACCGGCGGCGTACGGCCGCCTCAGTCGCTGCCGCAGCCCACCGGCCCCATCGCCTGTGGCGGCGCCACCGCACCAGCGGCCTTGAGGACGCGGACGTAGAACGCGTCGCCCTCCAGGACCCGCTGGCCGTTCAGCGACGCCTTGCGCAGGCTGCCCTCACGGGAGTTGTCGTTCCCGTCGAGGAAGTGACAGGAGTAGTCCGGGTTCCGGCTCGCGCCCTCCAGCGACTGGGCGAAGGGGTACTCGTCACAGGCCAGCCCACTGCCCGGCGGCGGCCGCGGCACGCCGCGGCCGCAGGCCACGTCACGGTTCGCATCGATGATCGTGTCGTCGAACGTGCGGTGCAGGGCGTACCGGGTACCCGGCTTCCCCCACGGCTGGTCGAGGTTGCGCTGCGCCCAGTCGACGTGCCAGGCCACCGCGTCGACCCTCGGGTTGGCCGTGTCGAGCACCCACACGGCGGCGACGTCGGGGTACACGCAGCCGCCGGTCCCGACGGGCGTGATGCGGGGCGTGCTGTCGCAGCGCGGCCGGAACGTTTCCCCGATGAGCGCGCTGCCCTCGTCGTGCCGGGGCGCGTCCAGGGTGGCGTACGGGCGGACGCTGTCGTTGACCAGGGCCCGGCCGGGGGACGACACGGTGAACTCGTACGTACGCGTCTGGTTCGGGAACAGGAGCTGCTCACCGGACTCGTTCACGTCGCAGTGGTTGCACTCGAAGCCGACCCTGCCGTTGGTCACCCAACCCGCCCACGAGGACGGGTCCGTCAGCCGCAGCTCCACCTTGTACTTCGACTCGTACCGGTTCCGGGGGTTGAGGGTGGACGTGACCTTGGAGTGCAGGGTCGCCCTGCCGGCGGGTGTTCCGTTGACCGTGTAGACCACGGGAATCTTCAGGTTCGAGCACGACTCGGTACGGGTGAGCCGGATGAACCCTTCGGCGCAGTCGAGCGCCTGGGCGCTCACCTCACCCCCGGCGCCGGTATCGGCGTCGGTGAGGGTGGTCGCCTTCTCCGGCGTGCCCAGGGTGATCGCGAGCTGACCGGATCCGGAGTCGTTCGGTTCGGGCGCGGCGCCTGCGGGCGTGGCGACTGCCAGCGAAATCAGCACGGCCGTGCCGATGGCCGCGAAGGCCGCGCGTGTCCTGCGTAACGGTCCTTTACCCATGCGGGTGAGTCCTTCGTCAGTCGAACGGATGGACCCGTGCATGCTTCAACGTTCAACCGCGCCCGGTCAACGGGATGTTGAGATCTACCGGACCTCCTCACGCAAACCCCCCGAGGCGCACGCATATCCCGCACTTCGACTGCCCGCGCCGGGCCGCGTTCGCGAATGCATCGAGAAGTGGCGTGGATGTGTGGGTGGTTCGAAGAGTGTGGCCATTCGGAGGGGCCGGTGCGGAGGTCTCTTTGAGAAAGGTTGTTGAATAACCCCGACGCCAGGGGCGGCCTTGAACCAACTCCCGTAATCGGTCAGGGTTTCGAGCTGACCCCCCGGAGATCTTCCGGATCCACAGGGGTTGCGCAGCACGCTTTGACGCCCCACACGTCAACACGAGGAGCACTCTCTTCATGTCAACTCCCCAGCACGCACGCACCCGTTCGCGCGGCTTCCGGATCCTTGCAGTGGCCACGGGAGTCGCCACTGCAACCGGTGTCTGCATGCTCTTGTCCCCCCTCGCCGGCGCGAACACCCCCGCCGAGGGGACGGTGTACGGCCTCGGTGCCCCCGGCGCGCTCAGCGGCAGCTACATCGTCATACTCGAGAAGGACGCGGACCAGCAGGCACTCGCCAAGAAGTACGGCGGCGAGCTGAAGCGCACCTACACCTCCGCGGTCAACGGCTTCTCCGCATCCGGGCTTTCGGAGACCGCCGCCAAGCGCCTCGCCGCCGATCCGGCCGTGGGCAAGGTGGTCCAGAACAAGAAGTTCACGATCAACAGCACCCAGGACAACCCCCCGTCGTGGGGCCTCGACCGCATCGACCAGACGGCGACCGCGGGCGACAAGAAGTACACCTACCCGGACGCGGGCGGCGAGGGCGTCACGGCCTACGTCATCGACACCGGCGTACGGATCAGCCACAAGGACTTCGGCGGCCGGGCCTCGCACGGCTTCGACGCCGTCGACAACGACCAGAGCGCCGACGACGGCAACGGGCACGGCACGCACGTCGCCGGGACCATCGCGGGCACCTCCCACGGGGTGGCCAAGAAGGCCAAGGTCGTCGCCGTCCGCGTGCTCGACGACAACGGCTCGGGCACCACCGAGCAGGTCGTCGCGGGCATCGACTGGGTGACGAAGCATCACACCGGGCCCTCGGTGGCCAACATGAGCCTGGGCGGCGGCGCCGACGAGGCGCTCGACGAGGCGGTGCGCCGCTCCATAGCCGCCGGTGTCACTTTCGCCGTCGCGGCGGGCAACGAGTCCACCGACGCCGGCCAGGGCTCCCCCTCGCGGGTCCCCGAGGCCATCACGGTGGCCTCCAGCGCGGCCGACGACTCCCAGTCCTCCTTCTCCAACTTCGGCGCGGTCGTGGACCTCTACGCGCCGGGCTCGGAGATCACCTCCGACTGGAACGACAGCGACAGCGGTACGAAGACCATCTCGGGCACGTCGATGGCGACCCCGCACGTGGTCGGTGCGGCGGCCCTCTACCTGGCCGGGCACAAGGACGCGACGCCCGCGCAGGTCGCTCAGGCCCTGACCGCGGGGGCGACCCCCGGGAAGATCACCAACCCGAGCAGCGGAACCCCGAACAAGCTGCTGAAGGTGTCCGAGAAGTAGGCGGACGCGCCCGCGGGCATGCCGGGGCCGCCGCACCTGAGGGGGTTGCGGCGGCCCCGGCGTCACCGGTGGCGGATCAGCGCACCCAGGGCTTCCACACCTGCTCGTTGCGCTCCACCCACTTCTTCGCCGCCTCCTGCGGCGAAAGCTTCTCCTCGGCGATCATCAGGGCCACCTCGTTCTGCTCCTCGACGCTCCACCGGAACCTCTTCAGGAACTCCGCCGCCTTCCCGCCCGTCTCCGCGAACCGCGTGTTCAGGTACTTCTGCAGCGGCGTGTGGGGATAGGCGCAGGCGACCGCCTCCGGTTCGGCGTCGCAGCCCTCCTTGTACTCGGGCAGCTTCACCTCCGTCATCGGTACCCGCTCGAACAGCCACTGCGGCTTGTACCAGTAGGTGAGGAACGGCTTGTGCTCCTTCGCGAACTGCCTGATCTGGGTGATCTGCGCGGCCTCGGAGCCGGCGAACACCACCTCGAAGTCCAGGCCCAGGTTCTTCACCAGCGCCTTGTCGTTCGTGACGTACGAGGGGGAGCCGTCCAGCAGCTGGCCCTTGCCGCGGCTCTCGGCGGTGCCCAGCTGGTCGGCGTACTTGTCGAGGTTCTTCCAGTCGGTGACGTCCGGATGGGCCTCGGCGAAGTACGTAGGGACGAACCAGCCGATGTGACCGGTCACGCCCAGCTCGCCGCCCGCCGTGATGGTCTTCTTGTCCCGGACGTACCTCTTCTCCTGCTCCGGGTGTCCCCAGTCCTCCAGGATCGCGTCGACCCGGCCCTGGCTGAGCGCGTCCCAGGCCGGGACCTCGTCCACCTGCACGGTGTCGACCCGGTAGCCCAGCTCGTGTTCGAGCAGGTAGGCGGCGACGGCGGTGTTCGCCTGGGCGCCGACCCAGGACTGCACGGAGAGGGTCACGGTCTTCGCGCCCTCCGCGGCGGCGTACGGAGAGGTCTGGCGGGTCATGTCCGCCGCGCCGCATCCCGTGAGCACGGCGAGGGCGGTCACGGCGGCGAACGCGCCGAGGAGGCGACGGCCGCGCCCCTGATGGTGCGCCTTCATGTCAGGCCTCCTTCGCGGGCTGGGTGACCCGGTCGAGCATCAGACCGAGACAGACGATCGCGGCGCCGGCCACCAGACCGGTGGCCAAGTCGCCCTGGGCGAGGCCGAGTACGACGTCGTAGCCGAGCGCGCCGCCTCCGACGAGCCCGCCGATGATGACGACGGCGAGTACGAGCACCACCGCCTGGTTCAAGGCCAGTAGCAACGCGCGCCGCGCCAGCGGGAGTTGGACCTGACGCAGTTGCTGTGACCCGGTGGCGCCGAGGGAACGGGCCGACTCCAGGGCCGCCGGGCTGACCTCGCGCAGGCCCTCGGCGGTGATCCGTACGACGGCGGGCAGCGCGTACACGACGGCGGCGGCCGCGGCCGGCGCCCGGCCGACGCCGAACAGCGCGACCACCGGGATGAGGTAGACGAACTGCGGCATGGTCTGGCACACGTCGAGCACCGGACGCAGCACGCGCTGCGTGCGGGCGCTGCGGGCGGCCGCGACACCGATCGTGAAACCGAGCACGAGGGTGACGGCCACGGCGGCGAGCACCTGCGAGAGGGTGTCGAGGGAGGGCTCCCACACGCCCAGTACACCGATGGCGGCCAGCGCGAGGACGGCCGTCAGCGCGGTGCGCCAGGTGCCGGCGAGGAGCCCGAGCGCGCCGACCACGAGCAGGAGCAGCCACCAGGGAGTGCCCTGAAGTCCGGAGCGCAGGGGATCGAGGATCCAGCCGGTGAAGCGGGCCGCCCAGTCGGCGGTGCCTCCGACCACCGGCACTCCCGAGTAGAGGTGATCGGTCATCCAGCCGACCGCCCGGTTGACGGGCTCCGCGATCGGCACGGTCCAGGAGCCGGGCCACAGGGACGTGCCCGCCATACGGCCCGCGACGGCGGCGGCGACGGCCGTGAGGACCGTGAGCAGACGCCCGTACCAGCCCGCGAACACCCGTCGCAGCAGGGGCTGTTCGTACGAGGGCACCGGCCTGGCGCCCAGTCGCTCCCCCGCCGCGTCGGCGGTGCGGTCGAGGACCACCGCGAGCAGCACGATGGGGATGCCGGCGGCGAGCGCCGCGCCGACGTCGACCGAGGCGAGGGCCTGGTAGACGCGGTCGCCGAGGCCGCCCGCACCGATCACGGAGGCGATGACGGCCATCGACAGCGCCATCATGATGGCCTGGTTGACGCCGAGCAGGATCTGCCGGCGGGCCAGCGGCAGCCGCGCGGTCAGCAGTCGCTGGCGCCCCGTCGCACCGAGCGAGGCCGCGGCCTCCAGCACCCCGGCGTCGGCCTCGCGCAGGCCGAGTGCCGTGAGCCGGGCCATCGGCGGAGCCGCGTACACGACGGTGGCGAGCACCGCGGCGGGTACGCCGATGCCGAAGACCAGCACCATGGGCAGCAGGTACGCGAACGCGGGCAGCACCTGCATGGTGTCGAGTACGGGGCGCAGCGCGCGCCCGGCTCGCGGCGACAGCCCGGCGGCCAGGCCGAGCAGGGCGCCGACCACGACGGAGGCGGCGACGGCGACGACCATCAGGGCGAGGGTCTGCATCGTCGGGACCCACATGCCGAGCAGCCCGCACGCCGCGAAGGCGGCCGTACAGGTGAGGGCGAGCCTCAGGCCCGCCAGGCGCAGGGCGATGAGTCCGGCCAGTGCGGTGACGCCGGTCCAGCCCGCGGCGAGCAGGATGACGTACACCGCGCGGACGGACACCACCACGGCGTTGCTGACGTGCCCGAAGAAGTAGAGGAACAGCGGGTGCCCGTCACGGTTGTCGATGATCCAGTCCCCGGCCCGGCCGAGCGGCCCGGAGAGGTCCACCGAGAGGGCGGCCGGCCAGCTCCCGCCGCCCGGGAAGGCCATCGCGAGCGGCAGCAGGACCACTGCGGCGACGGCGAGGGGCAGGACCCGGCGGCCGGCGCGGTGGTCGAGCAGCAGGGCCCGCAGGCGCCGGGCCGGATTCCGGCCGGCGGCGGACCGCCGGGGACCGGTCTCTCCGGCCCGCCCCGCCCGTTCGGCCCGTCCGCCGCCGGGCGACCGCTGCGGCCGCCCGGACCGGCCTCCCGGCTCGGGCTCCCGTACGGGTCTGGTGGTGGTCGCGCTCATCCGCGCCACCTCCCCGCGCCGGCGGCCGGGGCGGCGCAGCCGCTGCGGCGCGTCATGCCGCCACCCCCCGCCCGGCCGCGGCCGGCAGACCGGCCACCACCGCGAGCAGGCCCGCGTCGTCGACGACGCCCAGGCAGCGGCCGTCGTCGACGACCCGCGCCGGGCCACCGCTGCGGGCCACGGCCTCGATGGCCTCCACCACCGTGGTCGCCGGGGTCAGGGCAGGGCCCTGGCCGGCCTCGCCGTCCGTCGCCGGGCGCATCGCGCTGCGTACCGTGAGCACCTGCTCGCGCGGCACGTCGCGCACGAAGTCCCGTACGTAGTCGTCGGCGGGAGAGCCCACGATCTCCTCCGGCGTGCCGAGCTGCACGATCCGGCCCTCGCGCATCAGCGCGATCCGGTCGCCGAGGCGCAGCGCCTCGGACAGGTCGTGGGTGATGAAGACCATCGTGCGGCCCTCCTCATGGTGGAGCCGGGCCACCTCGCCCTGCATCTCCCGCCGGATCAGCGGGTCGAGCGCGCTGAACGGCTCGTCGAACAACAGCACTTCCGGATCGGCGGCGAGGGCGCGTGCGAGGCCCACCCGCTGCTGCTGGCCGCCCGACAGCTGCCCGGGCCGGCGGTCCTCCAGGCCTTCGAGGCCGACCTTGCCGACCATCTCGGCCGCCTTGGCGCGCCGGTCGGCGCGGCTCACGCCCTGGATCTCCAGGCCGTAGGCGACGTTGTCCAGGACGGTGCGGTGCGGCAGCAGGCCGAAGTGCTGGAAGACCATGGCGGCGCGGTGGCGGCGCAGTTCCCGCAGCCGGGCCGGATCCATGGCGAGGACGTCCTCGCCGTCGATGGCGAGTGAGCCGGCCGTGGGCTCGATCAGCCGGGTCAGGCAGCGCACCAGGGTGGACTTGCCGGAACCGGACAGGCCCATGACGACGAAGACCTCGCCCCTGCGCACGTCGAAGGTGACGTCGCGGACGGCGGCGGTGCAGCCCGTGCGCTCGCGCAGTTCGGCGGCGGGCAGTGCGGCGTCCTCCGAGCCCGGCACCAGTGCGGCCTTGCGCGAGGGGCCGAAGACCTTCCACAGGCCCTGCACGGAGAACACGGGCGCGGCGGCGGTGTCGACCGCGGCGGCCGCGCCCCGGCCGGTATGCGCGGCGGTCACCGGACCTCACCGCCCAGCAGCTCGGCGGCCTTCTCGCCGACCATGAGTACTCCGATCATCGGGTTGACGGCGGGCATCGTCGGGAAGACGGAGGCGTCCGCGATGCGTATGCCCTCCAGGCCCCGCACCTTCAAGTCCGGTCCCACCACTGCCCCTTCGTCGTCGGCGGCGCCCATCTTGCAGGTGCCGGCCGGGTGGTAGACGGTGTGCGCCACCGAGCGGGCGTACGCGCTCAGCGCCTCGTCGCCGGTGACCTCCGGGCCCGGGCACACCTCGCGTGTGAGCCAGCCCGCCAGCGGCTCGGTCGCGGCGATCTCGCGGGCCAGCTTGATGCCGTCCACCAGCGTCCGGCCGTCGTAGTCGTCCTCGTCCGTGAAGTAGCGGAAGTCGAGGGCCGGTTTGACCTCGGGGTCGGCGCTGGTGAGGTAGAGGCGGCCGCGGCTGCGCGGCTTGGGGATGTTGGGGGTCAACGACACCCCGTGCGCGGGGCGTTCGTAGCCGATCCGCTCCGGATTGTCGGTGAACGGGACCTGGTAGAAGTGGAACATCAGGTCGGGACCGGGGGAGTCCGGGTCGCGCCGGACGAAGAGCCCCGCGTCGCTGTCCATCGCCGAGTTCTCGGGGATCGGGCCGTTCGTCTCCCAGACGATCACGGATTCCGGATGGTCGAGGAGGTTCTCGCCGACACCGGGCAGATCGTGGACCGGGGGAATCCCGAGCGCCTCCAGGTCCTCGCGGGGGCCTATGCCGGAGTGCAGCAGCAGGCGCGGGGTGTCCACGGCGCCCGCGCACACCACCACCTCGCGGCGTGCGGTGATCAGCGACTTCGTGCCGTCCGCGGCGCGGACGTGGACGCCGCGCGCCCGCGTGCCGTCCAGCTCCAGGCGGTACGCCCAGGTCTCCAGCAGGATCCGCAGGTTGGGGCGCTCGTCCATGATCGGGTGCAGGTACGCCACCGAGGCCGACGAGCGCTTGTTGGTCTCCGGGTGATAGGCGAGGTCGAAGAATCCGGCGCCCTCGTGGAACGGCTTGCGGTTGAAGCCCTCGACGACGGGCACGCCCAGCGCGCCCCGGGCGGCCTCCACGAAGTCACGGGCGATGGCGTTCCGGTCCGCGTCGCCGACCGGCACGATGTTGTTGAGGAGCCGGTCGAAGTACGGGTCCATGGCCGCCGCGTGCCACCCCTCGGCGCCCGCGTCCGACCACTCGTCCCAGTCGGACGGGAGCGGCTTGAAGGCGATGAGGGTGTTGTGGGAGGAGCAGCCGCCCAGCACGCGGGCCCGGCTGTGCCGGATGTGCGAGTTGCCGCGCGGCTGCTCGGTGGTGGGGTAGTCGTAGTCGAGTTCGCCGCCGAGCAGGCCCATCCACCGGCGCAGGGTCAGCACGTCGGGGCGGTCGACGTCGCTCGGGCCGCCCTCGATGACGGCGACGGTGACGTCCGGGTCCTCGGTCAGCCGGGAGGCGATCACCGAGCCGGCGGTGCCGCCGCCGACGACGACGTAGTCGTAGTCGTACTCGCGCTCGTCCTCGTGCGCGTACCGCACGTACTGGTTCGTGTCCTTGGTCATGTCTCTCCTGCCTCCTCAGCCCGCGAACCAGCGCACGGGGCGCGGAGCGAGGTTCTGGTACACGTGCTTGGTCTCGCGGTACTCGGCCAGTCCGGACGGGCCGAGCTCGCGTCCGATGCCGGACTTGCCGAAGCCGCCCCATTCGGCTTGCGGCAGGTAGGGGTGGAAGTCGTTGATCCAGACGGTGCCGTGGCGCAGCCGGCCCGCCACCCGGGCCGCCCGGTCGAGGTCCGCGGTCCAGACGCCGCCGGCCAGCCCGTACTCGGTGTCGTTGGCGAGCGCGACGGCCTCGGCCTCGGTGCGGAAGGTCTCGACCGTCAGGACCGGTCCGAAGACCTCCTCGCGCACCACGCGCATGCGGCGGTGGCAGCGGTCGAGGACGGTCGGCCGGTAGAAGTAGCCGCCGCCCGGGGGTCGTTCGCCCCCGGCGCGCAGTACGGCGCCCTCGGCGAGCGCGGAGGCGACGTACGACTCGGTCCGCTCCAGCTGGGCCGCCGAGACCAGCGGGCCGCACTCGATGCCGGGCTCGGTGCCGCGGCCGATGCGGATCTTCTCGGCGCGGCGGGCGAGTTCGGCGACGAAGCGTTCGCGCAGCGGTTCCTCGATGATCAGGCGGGAGCCGGCCGAGCACACCTGGCCGCTGTGCATGAAGGCCGCGTTCAGGGCCTGGTCGACGGCGGTGTCGAAGCCGTCCTCGGTGGCGCAGGCGTCGGCGAAGACGACATTGGGGTTCTTGCCGCCGAGTTCCAGGGCGACCTTCTTGACCGTGTCGGAGGCCGCGCGCATGACCTTCGTGCCGCTGGCGAGTCCGCCGGTGAAGGACACCAGGTCGACATCGGGATGGGAGGCGAGGCGGGCGCCGACCGGATCACCGGCTCCGGTGACGAGGTTGGCGACTCCGGCGGGCAGGCCCGCCTCGGCCAGCAGTTCGATGAGGGCGACGGTCGTCAGCGGGGTGATCTCACTGGGCTTGATCACGAAGGTGTTGCCCGCGGCCAGGGCCGGGGCGATCTTCCAGCTGGCCTGGAGCAGCGGGTAGTTCCACGGGGTGATCAGGGCGCACACGCCGACCGGCTCGTGGACGACGACGCTGTGGATGTCGGGGGATCCGGCGTCGACGACCCGGCCCGTGCCCTCGCCTGCGACGAGGTCGGCGAAGTAGCGGAAGGCGTCGACGACGCAGTCCACGTCCACCCGGCCCTCTTCGAGGGTCTTGCCCGCGTCCAGGCTCTCCAGCAGGCCGATGCGCTCGCGGTCGCGCTGGAGCAGGCCGGCCGTGCGCCGCAGCAGCGCCGCCCGCTCGGCGGCCGGGGTCCGCGGCCACTCGCCGCCGTCGAAGGCGTCCCGTGCGGCGCTCACGGCCGCGTCCGTGTCGGCGGTGTCGCCCTCGGCGACCACGGCGAGGACGGAGGCGTCCGCCGGGTCCAGGATCTCCCTGGAGGCTCCCGATATCGCGGACCGCCACGTTCCGGCTGTGTAGATGGTCTTCTGCTCCGACACGACGACTCTGTACCTCCGGGTTCCGTCAACGCGGCGGACCCGCGGTGACCTGGCAATCACCGCGCATGCCCCCTGCCCCGGAACTCATGTCCCATCCGTAACCGGAAGTGACTGGAGTCACGCCGTGGGTCCGCGGAGCCGGACCCTCAGGCGCGGCGGAACAGGTCGTCGGAGCGCGCCGGACGCGGGCCGTCCCACGCCAGGCCCGGGCGCCGTGGCACCTCGCGGCCCTGCGCGAGCCACTGACGCTCCAGGGCGTCGTAGATCGGCGCGTCGGATGCCTGCCAGAACTCCTCGGCCAGCCGGGCGAATCCGGCCCACTCCGGAGACGAAACGGTTTTCTGGTCCATACCCGGTTCCAACGACCCCGGCCGGTCCATGTGGCGGCACGTAACCGTTCCGTCATGAACCCTCACCGGCGGTGGGTCCTGGGCTGTCGGGCCACCCGGCCGCACGCCGACCCGCTCCCGTCTCGTAGAGTCGAAGGGGTGGATCAAGACAACTACCCTGAAACCAACGGCATCCCGGACCCCCGTCTGCCGTGGACGAGCCTCGGCGGCGAGAGCGCCGAGGAGTTGCTCCGCGGGACGAGCGCCCGTCTGCTGCCCGTCGAGTCGCTCACGCAGGAAATGGCCGGAAACCTGCGGTACGCGCGCCTCGTTGCCGACGGGCTCGTCTTCGCCTACGCCCTCGACGCACCCACCGGCGTGCGCATCCTGACCGATGACGACGTCGCGCGCGTCGGCATCCAGGAGCTGGGGCAGGCGGCGTACGCGAACCTGATGCGCGTACCGGTCACGCACGAGGACGTCCCCATCGAGGGGCGGGCGACGCTGCACTCCGTGTACGGCGACTCCCACTTCGTCGCCGCCAAGGCGCTCTACCTGTCGGAACTGGCCCGGCAGGTCATCGGCGAGCCGCTCCCGCCGGCCGGCGCCCTCGTCGTGGTCCCCACCCGGCACCTGCTCGCCTACCACCCGATCGCCGACGGCTCGGTGGTGGACGCCCTCAACGACCTCGCCTCCTACGCGCTCGGCGCGTACGAGGACGGCCCCGGGCCCCTGTCGCCGCGGGTCTACTGGTGGCACCGCGGCGGCCTCACCTCGCTCACGGCCATCGACCAGGACACCCGCACCTTCTCGCTGCAGCCGCCGCCGGAGCTCCTCGCCCTGATGAAGGGACTCGTCCGCCTCGACGGCGCCGGCCGCCTCGCCACCCGCGCCGCGGACCGGGCGCCCGACGTCGCCGCGCTCACCCGGGACACGGCCGAGTCGATATCCCGCCTCGCACAGGACCAGTCCGCAACGGCCGGTGCCTTCGCCTCCGCCCTGTCGCTCGCCCACGCCCACTGCGCCACCGATCCGGACGTGGCGGACGTCACCAGCTGGGACGCCTGGGCCGCCGCCGTGCAGCTCGGCTCCGCGCTGTTCACCGGAGCCGAGGCCACCCAGTGCCACCTGGGGGAGGACCACGTCGCGCAGCTGCCCGCCCTGCCCGCCGCGCCGCCCGCGGACGCACGGGCCTGGCTCGACGCGCTCTACCTCGCCGTCGTGTGCCGCCAGCACGACCGGATCGCCCGGCTGTGCCGGGTGCCGCTGGAGACGCTGCGGCAGGACGACTCCGTCGACGCCTACGTCCTGCACTGGATCGACACCCTGCAGACCTACTTCTCCGCCGACGGCTCCATGGACGCGGTCGTCGACAAGCTGGTCGCCACCATGCAGACGTCCATGCCGGAGGCCCTGACGCACGCACCGGGCGACTTCGTGAACCGGGTGGACTTCCAGCCGGCCGCCCTCTTCCACCGAATCGTCGCGCGGGACGCCGAGGCCTTCGGCGAGGCGCTCGCCGAGGCCCTCGCGGAACACGGCGGCTACTGGGACGGTTCGGCGGCGCCGCGCGCCCGGGTGGCGCTGGGCCCGCTGGCCATGGCCTGCCTGGCCCACGACCAGGGCTTCCCGGTCGACCGGACACAGCCCTGCCTGCCCGCCTACCTCGTCAACGGCCAGCGGATCGAGACGATCGCCTGACCGCTACGCGGGACCGACGATGCCGAACAGGGCACCGTCCGGGTCCCGCAGGGTGATCTCGCGGGGGAGGGGGCCGGAATCCGTCACCGTGAGGGTGCTGCCGCCCAGTGCGGTGGCCGCCTTCACGGCGGTTTCGGGGTCGGGCACCCGGAAGAGGCTGTGCCAGCGCGGCCTAAGGTGCGGATCGGGAGCCTCCGCGAGCCCCCCGCCGTGCAGGCGGGCCACCGTCCGGCCCGCGTGGCGCAGCAGGATCCGGTCGCTTTCCTCCATGTAGGAGACCTCGCAGCAGCCGGCGTGATCACAGGCCCACTCCAGGACCTCGCCGTAGAAGATCGCGGCGTCGAAGGCGTTCCGCGTCCGCAGCTCCAGCCAGGCCGGAGCGGCTTCGCCGCCCATACCCCAGTCGGGGATGGCGTCCCCCTGCCAGATCCCGAAGACCGCCCCGTCGGGGTCGGCGCCGATCGCGGCCCTTCCGGTGCCGAAGTGCAGGGGGCCGACGGCGACGGTACCGCTGCGCTCGAGGATGCGGGCCGCCGTGATGTCGGCGTCGTCTACGGCGAAGTACGGGGTCCAGGCAACGGGAACCGTGATCGCCGGCGGCAGGGCGCCGAGCCCGGCCACCGGGACCCCGTCGGCGAAGCCGACCGAGAACCCCTCTCCCAGGTGGGCGGGCCCGAATTCCCAGCCGAGGACCGCCCCGTAGAACTCCTGGGCCGCGCCGAGGTCGCGGGCCATCAGACTGACCCAGCAGGGCGCGCCGAATGTTTCGTGACTCGATGTCGACACGACTCTCAACCCCGTCCGCCGGTGCCCCCGGGAGACCCTTCCACGGTACTCGTGGGAGCGGCCGGAAGCGGTGCGTAGCTGCGTGAATACCATCAGTCGGATCGGCCACATCTTCGTACCGAGCCCGGGCCAACCCCACGACAACACGGCGGACGGGCACCCGGGCGGCGCAGCGCATCCCCGGATGGCGTCAGCGCAACGCGGCGAGTTCGCTGACCTGCCGGGTGGGCGTGCCCATGAAGAGGTCAGCCGGCGTGTGCGGGCCGTAGGCGAGGTTGAGGGTGTCGAGGCGGTACGTCCACGCGTCGCCGTGCGAGCCCGCGAAGCGGTGGTTCACCTGCCAGCGCAGCCATTCGCCACGGGCGAGCCGGACCGCAGGCGGCCGCCGCCATCTGCGCGGCATCCCGAACGGCGTCACGGCCGGCTGGACCCGCAGCAGACCGTCCTCTTCCCGCAGGAGCACGGAGGGCTCCGCGTCGGGCTCGGGCGGGACCGAGTGGGTGACGAACCGCGGCTCGAACGCGTCGGCTTCGTGCATCAGGACCTCCTGCACGAACGGCGCTGCGGTGCGCGGCAGC
This sequence comes from Streptomyces sp. NPDC057010, assembly GCF_042673805.1. Lineage (NCBI taxonomy): Bacteria > Bacillati > Actinomycetota > Actinomycetes > Kitasatosporales > Streptomycetaceae > Streptomyces > Streptomyces sp. NPDC057010. Next base: position 532,967 of record NZ_JBHUSC010000001.1, read on the forward strand.
GGGAAGGCGACCGGGGCCGCGTTGCGGAGCGCGGCTCCCGGCCCTCCGCGTGACTGTTTGGTCCACGACGTACGAACCCACTGCACCACTGTTTCCACGATCCCGATCCTCGGGCACCGCATCGATGCGTCGCCAGTCCATTTCCGCCGGGGCCGGTACCGAACCCCGGCCGCCGGCCGGGACGGCCCCGGGGTTAGCCTCGGCGGATGACTGGGATTCCCGTGCCGCAGGTCGTCACCCGGCACGTCGACGGGCAGATCCGTGCCTACGACGTGGCCTCCGGCGGTTTCGGCCGGCTGGAGCCCGTCGCGGTGTTCCGGCCGCTCGACGGTGACGAGGTCGTGGCTTCGGCCGTGCCGGCCGACCTGCAGCGGGTCGTGTACACCACGCTGAACTCCGCCGTCTGCCTCACGCGCGCCGGCGACGTGGTGTGGACATCGGCGTTCGAACCGCACTCCGACCAGCCCTACGGCCACCGGCCCGGCTGTGCGCTGTCCCGGGACGGCCGTACGGCGTGGGTCTACCGGCCGGACGCCATGGCGGGCCGCGGGGGAGCGGACCAGTGGGTCGCGTACGACGTCGGCAGCGGAGCGGTCGTGGCCCGCACCGAGCTGGAGACGGTCGGGCACGGAGGCATCCAGCTCGTGCACCCCACCGACGGCAGCGTCTACCTCGACGTCGGCGAGGGCCAGGACGGCTCCGTCATCATCCGGGGCGCGGTGCCGGACGACGGCGAGCCGGAGTTCGTCACCTACCCGTGGGACGACCGCTGCCTGATCGGCCTGTCGCCGGGCGGCGAGCAGTTCATGTCCGTCAACCACGACCAGTCGGACGTCGCCTTCCACCGGCACCCCTCAGGCGACGTGATCTTCACCCTCCCCGTGGAGGCCTTCGGCCACGACCCGGACCGGGTCTTCGTGGAATGGGCCGGCGGCTACCTGACCCCGGACACCGCCGTCGTCGCCCTGGGCGGCGAGAACGAGGACGACGACGCGCAGGAGTGGTTCCGCTACCACCTGGTCGACGTGCGCACGGGTGCGGTCGGCGGCGAGCTCACCGTCGAGGCGGACAGCGCGTACGAGCTCCAGCCCCTCGGCGACGGTTCCTGGCTCACCGCAGGCCCCACCCGCCACCCGATCCGCTGGTCCGGCACACCCCAGCCGTAGCCGCACCGGCCGCCGGGCCCGCCGGGCGCGCCCGGCGGCCACGGTCGGGTGACAATGGGGCCATGGCTGGCGCAGGTCTGCCGTCGGACGGTGCGGCGCCCCCGGGCGAGGGGCGCTACGGAGAGCGGGTCTTCCGTCCCGACGAGGGAGGCGAGGGCGACCGGATCGACCTCGGGGCCCTCACCTACGACGAAACGACCATGACCCGACTGCGGCTGCTCGGAGCCGGACCCGGCTGGCGGTGCCTGGACGTGGGCGCGGGCACCGGAAGCGTCGCGCGAAGGCTCCTGGAGGAGGCGGGCGTCGCCGAGGTCCTCGCGGTGGACCGCGACGTACGGTTCCTCGCGGCGCACCCCCTGCCCGGACTGACGGTGCGGCAGGCGGACATCACCGCCGACGACTTCACTCCCGGGCTCTTCCACCTCGTGCACGCCCGGTTCGTCCTCATGCACCTGCCCTTCCCGCAGCGCATGGTCGCCAGGCTGAGCCGGCTGCTCGCCCCCGGCGGAGTACTGGTCATCAGCGACGCCGTCGACCTGACGACGGACTCCGCCCCCGACACGCCCTACACCCGCGCCATGCGGGCCATGTGGCAGGGACTGCGCGCCACCATCGGGACCGACGTCTCGCGCGTCCCCCGCCACCCCGAGCTGCTGCGCGCGGCCGGGCTGGAATCCGTAGCGGCCGAGATCCACGTACCGCCCCTCGAACCCGGCAGTGCGATCAGCCGGTTCTGGGCCGACACCTGGGACCGCGCCCGGGAGGCCATGGCGGGAACGGGCCTCGTCGACGACGCGCAGATCGACGAGGCCCTGCGCTACCTGGATTCCCCCCGGTGCACCGGACTGTCACCGGGCATGCTCACGACCTGGGGCCGCCGGGGTCAGGGACCCGCCGCCTGAGCGGCGGGTACGACCGCCACTCCGGTCAGGCGCTTGAAGTCCCCGCCCGAGGCGAGCACCTGCTGCGCCCCGGTCGCGGGGTTCACCCGGAACAGGGTGCCCACGCCGTTCAGGGCCTCGTTGTCGGTGATCAGGAGGCTGCCGTCGGCCTCGATCGCCAGCGCCTGAGGGGCGGCGAACCCACCACCGGAGGCCACGGTGGTCTGCGCCCCGCTGACCGGATCCACCCTGATCACGCCGCCACCGAAGCCGGCGAAGGCATTGGCGTCGGCAACCAGGATGCCGCCGTCACCGCCGACCGCCACCCCGATGGGGCTGCGCAGCTCGCCGCCAGAGGTGACCGTCGTACGGGATCCGGTGGCCGGGTCGACGCGGACCACGCGGGCCGACAGGGCCCCGCCGCCCGCCATGGCCTGCTCGACGACGAGGATGCCGCCGTCCGCAGCGGTGCACAGCTTCACGGGCCTCGGCGGAGTATCGCCTCCCCCCGTGCCCTCGCACACCACGGTCTGCTCACCCGTGGCGGGATGGACCCGGATCACGGCGCCGAACCCGCCCGCGAAGCTGTCGGCGACCAGGATGTGCCCGTCGGCCTCGACGGCGACATCGACCGGGGCGGCGAACTTCCCGCCGGACGACACCTCGCTCTGCGTCCCGCCCCCGGCGGGCAGCCGCAGCACCGCGCCGGTCCCGGGGAAGAACCGGTCCTTGCTGATCAGGACGCTGCCGTCGGCCGCGAGGGCGAGCCCGGTCGACCCCTGGAGCTCGCCGCCCATGGCGAGCAGCCGCGCCTCGCCGGTGACCGGGTCGACGCGGAACACCGCACCGGCGCAGCCGAAGGCCTGGGAGTCGCAGAGCAGGATCGTGCCTGCGGGAGGACGTTCCTGGACGGCCATGGCAGCTCCTCGGGAGTAGGGACGGCCCGGCCACTCAACCCCACCACCCACGGCCGCCGGGCGCACCGACACTCGCCACGCCGCCCCCGCGCACGGCGAACCGCCCGTTCGAAGGACCCCCGGCGGGGTCCTAGCCGATGGTCACCACCTGCGCCCAGGCGGGCGGCGCGTCCGGTACGTAGTCGGGGTCGTCCTCGTCCCACGATGCCGCCACCCGGGAGAACAGGCCGACCACCGTCCGGCACGGCGGCCGCGTCTGCGGCCAGCCCGTCTGCCCGTCCGTCAGGACCACGATCACGTCCGGCCGGGGGCCCGACCGTAGCGCCCTGGTGAAGCCCGCGCGCAGATCCGTGCCGCCGCCGCCCAGCAGCGGAATGCCCTCTCCGCGGCACAGCGGGTACGCGATGCGGGCCGCCGCGTCGCACGGCACCACGGTGATCAGATCCCGGCGGCCGCCCACGGCGCGCGTGATCGCGGCGACCTCCAGGACCGCGCTGCCCAGTTCGGCATCGCTGACGGACCCCGAGGTGTCGATGATCACGGTGACCCGGGGCGGCCTGCGCCGCAGGCTGGGCAGGACGACGCCGGGCAGCCCCGCCGAGCGCCGCGCGGGCCGGCCGTAGCTGTAGTCCTGGCCCGCGCCCGAACCGGAGGTGGCCGAGCGGACGGCCGCTCCCAGCAACTCCCGCCACGGCTGCGGCGGATGGAAGACCTCCTCCGCCCACCGCTGCCAGCCCTCCGACGCACTGCCCGGACGGCCGTTGATGCCCTGCGCGACACGGAACCGGACCGCGTCCCGTTCCTGCGGGCTCAGCCCGTCCGCGCCGTCCGCGCCCAGGTCCCACTCCCGGTCCAGTCCGTCGGCGCCGCTGCCGCAGTCCAGCCAGACCAGCTCCCGGGTGCTCGCGCCGAGGGTGAACCGCCGCAGGTAGTCCTCCATGAGCTGGCCCGATGGCAGCCCCAAGTACCCTGGCGTCACGGCGCCTTCGGGGCACATCAGCCCGTCGCCGAAGGCGTCGTCGTTGATCTCGCAGTCGGCGGCGATGTTCATCCGCAGCCGTTCTCCCGGCCCGGTCAGATCGCGCTCCCGCGCGACCCGGTCGCCGCGCCCGTGGTGGTCGCGCAGCAGGTGCGACACCTCGTGCACCCACACCCCGGCGAGTTCCTCCACCGGCGTGCGGTCCACGAACCCCGGCGATACGTAACACCGCCAGTGCCGGTCGACGGCCATCGTCGGTACCCGCCGGGATGCCACGGTGTGCAGGGCGAACAGCGCCGCCGCCAGGTAGGGGCGCACCCGGGCGGCGTGCAGCCGCGCGGCGAACAGCTTGTCGAGGTCCAGGACCGGCTGCCCCGGTGCGGTCGCATTCACCGGCCGGCCCCCGCGGGGACCCCGGCGCGGGCCGCCGTGTGGTTCGCCGCGTCGTCCGCCCGCCGGGACAGGCTCACCACTCCGGCGAGCCGCTCGATGGACGCCGGAACCTCCCAGTCCGCGCGGCGCAGCGAGGCGAGCGTCATGGCCGGGACGACCACCAGGTCCGGGGCCCCGGTCTCCACCGCCCGGACCAGGAGCGCCCACGCGGCGTCCCAGCGGGACTTCTCCGGGCGCTTGCGGACCGCTGCCACCACCCCGTCCAGCACGGCCTGGCGCAGGTCGCCGCGCTCGGGCAGGACGGCGCCGGCCGGGTCGGCGAGGAGCTCCTCGGGGTCCGGGAGGTCCAACCGGTCCAGACTGGCCAGCAGTTCCAGCCCCGGGCCGTCCCCCACGGTGCCCCGGACCAGCAGGGAGAGCACCTCCTTCGCGGAGCCGGCGGCGGTCGCGAAGGCGATCAGGGACAGCGTCATGTCCCAGCTGCGCGGCGAGGGCCAGGCGCCGCCGCGGCGGGTCTCGTTGGTGGGCAGCTGGTGCACGAGCTTGGGGCGTGCGGTGAGGAACGCGCACACCGCACGGCGGGCGTAGGCCACGGCCTGCGGGAGCCGTTCCGGGTCGAGGCGCGGCAGGGTCGCCCGCGGCCAGGTCCCGCCGAGGCCCCGTACGACGACCTCGTGGTCGTGGGTCCACTGGAGGTGCACGAACCGGTTGGCGAGGGGCGGGCTCAGCTCCCAGCCGTCGGCGGCCGAGGCGCGCGGGTTGGCGGCGGCCACGATCCTCACGCCGGGCGGCAGTTGCAGCGCGCCGACCCTGCGTTCGAGGACGAGGCGGAGCAGGGCGGCCTGCACGGCCGGGGGAGCGGTGGACAGCTCGTCCAGGAACAGCAGCCCCCGGCCGGCCCGGACGAGCCGTACGGCCCAGTCCGGCGGGGCCATGGGGACGCCCTGCTCCGCGGGGTCGTCCCCGACGACGGGCAGGCCGGAGAAGTCGGACGGCTCGTGGACGCTGGCGATGACCGTGGTCAGCGGAAGGTCGAGGGACTCGGCGAGCTGGGTGAGGGCCGCGGTCTTGCCGATGCCCGGTTCACCCCACAGGAGCACGGGCAGGTCGGCGGCCACGGCCAGGGTCAGCGCCTCCAGCTGAGTGTCGGGGCGCGGTTCGGTGGTGGTGTCGCGGAGCAGGGCCGTCAGCTGGCCGGCGACGTCGAGCTGGGAACGGCGTGACGGGGCGGGAATTTCGGCGGACGGGACGAATGAGGACATGTGTGATCACCTGTGGGTCGTGAAGAGGGAAAGGGGTGCCGGGGACCGGGGTCAGGCGGAGTGCGCCTGGCGAGGGTGGGGGCGGTGGTGGCGGGGGCGGACGGCCCCCGGGTGGATGCGGCCGGGGCCGGGTCCGGCCAGGCCCGCACGGAACAGGCCGTAGGTGACCCGCCGCAGCGCCGCCGCCTCCAGGGCGTCGCGCAGAGCCCCGTCGCGCAGCACTGCGTCGGGGCCGAGCAGGCCTTCCACGACGGCCAGCGCACCGGCGGTGTCCCCGTGGGCCAGGCGTTCGCGGACGCCGGTGAGGCAGTCCGGTTGGCGGTGAGCGGTGTCGATGGCCTGCAGGCAGGGCATCGGGGTACCGCTCAGCGCGGCGAGGAGTTCCTCCCGGCGGATCTCGTCCGGGTGGTGGTCCAGCGGGGCCAGCACTCCGTCGACCAGGCCGATCCGGTGCAGGGCTCCCCGGCACTCCACGAGGTGGGGCGCCCCGGCCCGGTCCGGGGCCCGGGAGGCAGCGGCCTGCGAGCCGTCCGGTACGAGTGCGGAGGCCACCAGCGGGTGCAGCCGGTCGGCCGTGATCGAACCGGTGCGGAGCAGGTCCAGGTCGGGCAGCACCCAGGTGGCGGCGTCCGGCAGCACCGGCAGCGCGGAGGCGCTGCCGTCCGCGCGGCCCGGCGCGGCCCGGAGGGTGGGCGGGCCGGCGCCGTCGCCGGCCGCGACCAGCTCCAGGACCAGCCGGTCGCGGGCCCCGAGCCGCACGGTGACGGCCCCGGTGGACCGCCCCTCGGCCGCGAGCAGGATCTGCGCCTCGGCGGCCCACCGGTCGGTGGCACGGCCGTCGTCCGCGCGGTGGTCTTCTGCGCGGCCGTCGGAGCGCGGCGGCCCCACCGCCCCGTGACGCAGGCGCAGTTCGCCGGTCCTGCGCGCGTCCCACAGGTGGCGGTGCAGGTCGAGGCGGAACCGCCGGTCGGGACGCGGACGGGGATGACGGCAGGCGCCGGCTCCGTCGCGGGACCCGTCCCACAGGGCGAGGCTGATCCGCTGGCCGCCGTCCGCCCAGGGGGGCGCGGTGCGGGCCACGAGGTGCACCGGGCGGGTGCCGTCGTCGTGTCCGGCGGTGTCGTACCGGGCCAGAGGGATCGTCAGGCCCGGCCGCAGCAGCCCGTCGGGAGCGATCCTCGGCATGTGCCAGCGCAGCAGGTCCGGCGCCAGATGACGCAGGTCGGCCCGGATGCGGGAGGCGAGGTCGTGCCCGTGGGTGCGTGCAGTGGAACGCAGGTTGAGATCGATGTCGATGCCTGCGGCGGCGCACGCCCCGGCCCAGTCGCCGGCGTGCCGGCGGGCGGTCGCAGTCTCGATCATGGAGGGCGGCACGGCGAACTCGCGCACGCGCGGCCAGAAGGAAGGGCGGGAATCCCCATCAGCGGTCGGAGTGTGCATCAGCACTCACCTTGCGCGGTGGGGACCCCCAATCCGAGAGCGGAATGAGTGTTCATCGGGAGGGAGCGTAACCCCACTCCCTCCCGGTCGGCCAGGCATTATCGGCGGGCGGCGTCCGCTCCGCCGTACCGCACCCGCAGTTCGACGAGGCCGCGGGCCCTCAGGGACGGACGCCGGCGGATGTCGTCGCCGGTGAGGGCGAGCGTCTCGAAGCGGTCGAGGAGTGCGGCCAGGGCGATCTCCGTCTCCGCCCGGGCCAACGGCGCGCCGAGGCAGTAGTGGATGCCGTGGCCGAGCGCCAGGTGGCCGGTCGTGTCGCGGTAGAGGTCGAAGAGGTCCGGGCCGGAGAACCGGTCCGGGTCGCGGTTGGCGGCGGACAGGGACAGCAGGACCGTCTCGCCGGCGGGGACCGTGACGCCCCCGATGGTCACGTCCTCGGTGGGGAAGCGCCGGATGGCGAGGAGGGCGGGACCTTCGTACCGGGCGGCCTCCTCGACGGCGGCCCGGAGCCGGGACGGGTCCTTGCGCAGCACGGCGAGCTGGTAGGGGTGCTGCAGCAGGGCCAGGACCGCGTTGCCGATGAGCTGCACGGTGTTCTCGTAGCCGGCGAAGAGGATGAGGAAGGCGAGGGAGAGGAGCTCGTCCTCGGTGAGGTGGTCGCCGTCGGCGTCGCGGACGGCGATCAGGTCGGAGAGCAGGTCGGCACCGGGGTGCCGGCGCTTGTGGGCGACGAGCTCGAGGAAGAAGCCCAGCATGGCCGCCACGGCCTGCTTGGCGGCCTGCGGGCGGGCCGGGTCGGGGGCGATGAGCGCGTCGGTCCAGGCACGGAAGTCCCGGCGCTGCTCCTCCGGGACGCCCAGGAGGTCACAGATCACGATGATCGGCAGGGGCGCTGCGTAGGAGGCGATGAGGTCCGTGGTGCCCTCCGCGCCCAGCGGGTCGAGGAGCCGGTCGGCCGTCTCGCGTATCGGAGAGCGGAGCTGCTCGACGCGCCGCGCGGTGAAGGCACGGGCCACGAACCCGCGAATGCGGGTGTGGTCGGGAGGGTCCATGTTGAGCAGGTTGGCGTCGAGGGCCGGCGGAAGCGAGAGACCGCGGTAACTCCCCTCCGCCGCATGCCTCTTGTCCAGGGAGAGCCGCGGATCCGCCAGGGCCGCGCGTACGTCGTCGTAGCGTGTGACGAGCCAGGCCGGGTTGCCGTCCGTCCCCGCGATCCGCTGTACCGGCGCGGTCTCGCGCAGGCGCCGGTAGACGTCGTACGGGCGGTCCATGAGCTCTTGCTGCAGATCCATGAGCCCACCCTAGACACCTCGCCGGACGAGGGGCCCCGGGACCGCGCCCTTCAGCCGCACGGCAGCCCGGCAGTTGACAGCCGCCCGCACGCTCCGTCAGAGGACCCGACCCCACGGGAACCCTCCCCGGATCCGGGGGGTAGCGTATGCGCGGCCACCCCTGCCACCCGTCGCCCGCCGCGCGCGGACCGGGCCCGGGCCCCGCCGCCGGGCCGCGGTGTCACCGCCCGGCCGCTGGTTGCGTCCACCCTCTGAACAAGGAGCTCCACCCGCGTGTCCATACCACCGCAGCCACCGTCGTCCCCCGAGCCGTACCCGCAGTCGGGACCGTACGGACAGCCGGGCCAGCCCGGGTCCTACGGCAGCCGGCAGGGTTGGTACGCGCCGCCCCCCATGCAGTCGCAGAAGACCAACGCGCTGGCCATCGTCGCGTTCGTCATGTCGCTCGTCTGTGCACTGCCCTTCGTCCCGCTGATCCTCGGCATCATCGCCCTCTCCCAGATCCGCAACCGCGGCGAGCAGGGCAAGGGCCTCGCCATCGCGGCGATCGTCATCCACGGCCTGACCATCGCGTTCTACGGGGTCTTCCTCGTCCTCGGACTGTCCGGGGCGCTGGACGACGGTCCCGCCCCGAAGCGCGACAGCGGTGGCCAGGTCACCGACTCGGGCTCCAGCAAGGTGAACGACATCCGCACGGGGGACTGCTTCAACACGGGCGGCGATCTCGCGGAGTACCAGGACAAGGACGGCGGCCAGGCCGCCTTCAAGGTGAAGATCGTGCCCTGTGACCAGCCGCACGAGGGGGAGGCGTACGCCGTCTTCAACCTGGAGGACGGCGCGTTCCCCGGCACGGAGAAGGTCACCGCGATGGCGGAGGAGAAGTGCGCCGGCGCCAAGCTCACCGACTACGTGGGCGCCAAGGCCAAGCTCTCGGACAAGCTGGAGGTGTACTACTACTTCCCGCAGGCCGCCACCTGGGCCATCGGGGACCGCGAGGTCACCTGCTTCCTCGGCGACTCCACCGGTGCGAGCACCGGTTCGGTCCGGGCCACCGGTTCCTGAACCGCCGTCACCGGCCGGGGGCGCCCACCGTCCCGGCCGGGGCGGTGGGCGCCTTGCTCAGCGGAGGGCGGGGATCACATCGCGCGTCTCGTCGACCTCGCTGCCGGAGGTGCGGCGGCCGAAGGGTTCCGGCGGCGTCTCGTCCGCACAGACGGTGCCCCGCGCGGGCAGCGCCAGGGTGGCGAGGTAGTCCGTGACCAGGGCGCTGACGCACGCGCTCCGGTTGTACGCGGTGTGTCCCTCGGCGGCGAAGGTCAGCAGCCGCCCGTTGTCCAGCGTCCGGGCGAGGGTCACGGCGTCCTGGTACGGGGTGTCCGGGTCCCCGGTCGTGCCGAGGACCAGGATCGGGGCCGATCCGGCCGCCCGGTACGAGCCCTCGTAGCGGCTCGGGCGCTCGGCCGGCCACTGGGCGCAGGTGGGCGCGTGGTTGTGGTCGTAGGTGGGCGGTCCGAGGCCGATGGGGGGTCCCAGCAGCGGCGCCGAGGCGACGTGGGCGCCGACCAGGGCGCCCAGGAGCAGGGGGCTCGTCGGATAGACCCGGTCGGCACACTCGACGGCCGTGTTGACGTTGAGGAAGTCGAAGGACGCGGGTGAGGGCGGGTTCAGCAGGAAGGAACCCTGGTGCGCCTGGGCCGCCCGCAGGGCCTGCCCCAGCTCGGGCCAGATCACCTTGCCCGCGTTGATGTTGAACATCAGGCGGTAGGCGAGGGTGTAGCCGGTGGCCGGGCGTCCGCTCCTGGTGATGACAGGATCGGCGTCCAGCGCCCGCTTGAGCTCTTCGAAGGCCTGCCGCGGTCGGCCCTCGCCGAATCCACAGGCGTCGGCGTTCTGCGCGCACCAGTCCAGGAACCGGCCGACCGCCGCGTCCAGGGCGACGAACTGCCCGGCGTCGTAGGCGTACGGAACGTCGGCGTAGTGCTGCGGATCGTAGGCGCCGTCCAGGACCATGGCGCGGACGCGCCGGGGGAACTGCGCGGCGTAGACGGTACCGACGTAGCTGCCGAAGGAACGGCCGTAGAAGGAGAGCGTCTCCTCGCCGAGGGCCTGGCGCAGCAGGTCGATGTCCTTGGCGTTCGAGGCCGTGCCGATGAACGGCACGAGGTCCGCGGACCGTTGCCGGCAGGCGGTGGCGAAGTCGAGACCCTGCCGGAGGGCGCCCTGCAGGGCTCCCGGGCCGGGTACGCCGCGGGCGGCGTCGACGGCGGCGGAGTACTCCTGGTCGTTCCAGCACTCCACCTGACCGCTGCGCGCCACGCCGCGCATGTCGTACCCGACGACGTCGAAGGTGTCGCGGAGGGCGGCGGGCAGCGCCTCGTAGCTGTCGCGGGCGAAGTTCACGCCGGAGTTGCCGGGCCCGCCCGGGTGCAGCACCAGGACGCCGGTGCGGTGGGCCCGGTCGGCCGCGAGCCGCCGGGTGACGGAGAGGGGGATCGTGCGTCCGGTGGGCCGCCGGTAGTCCAGCGGCACCTGGGCGGTCGCGCACTCGAAGCCGTCTCCCGGGCCGTCGGCGCCGTCGCAGGGGGTCCAGGACAGGACGGGGACGGGGACGGGGACGGGTGGAGCGGTGGGGGTCGTCGCCGTGGCGGCCCCGGGGGCTGCCCCGAGGAGCGCGGTGACCGCTGTCAGGACGAGTGCCATTTCCCACACCACTCGCTTGCGGGGGCCATCGGCGAAAGGGTTCTGCATGCGGCGCTCCTCCGTCACGGGTGGGGCGGAACGCTCGACAACGTAGCCGCCGACCGCCGCCCGTGTCGGCCCCCCAGGAGTTGATTTCGCCTACAACCAGAGGTGTAAGGCTCCGACGACGCCCGGGTCGTCACCTCGCTTTCAAAGGGTGGCGCATATACCGACATTGGCTAGATGTCTGATTTGTTCTGACTTCATTGGATATCCCCGTTGATGGTGTGTCAGGTCAAATCGAGTGGGGCATAATCGGCCGCCGGTCGTCTCCGGAAGCGGTGGAGCCATCGGGGCACCGACTGACCTCCCAGGCGGGTTTCCGCACCGGACCGATCCTCAAGGCGTTCTCAGATGTCCCTGGCCAGGCGCACCCGCCTCGCGGCCTCGCTCGCCGTGCTCTCCGTCGGCGTCGCGGGCGTGACCGCCTGGGCCTACGCCGACGGGGCGGCGCCGCGTCCGGCCGCTCCCGCCGCGGTCGTCCCGGCGAGCGTGACCGAGGGATCCGTCCTCCAGGTCGTCGCGCACCCCGACGACGACCTGTTCTTCATGAACCCCGATGTGAGCCGTTCCATATCGACGGGCGTCAAGGTCACCACCGTCTACCTGACCTCCGGCGAATCCGACGGCCGCAACGAGGCCCACAGCCCGCACCTGGACGACGCCGCGGGCCCCGCCGACCGCGCCGCCTACGCCGAGGCCCGCCAGAACGGCATCCGGGCCGCCTACGCGGAAATGGCCACCGGTCTGCGCACCAGCGCCTGGAAGCGGACGGCCGTGCCCACCGCCGGCGGCGGGAGCGCCGAGGTCGACGTCCTAGTCGCCAGACCCGAGGTCAACCTGGTGTGGATGGAGCTGCGCGAGGCCCGCAGCATCTCCGACGACAACCCGGACAGCCTGCGCGGCCTGTGGGACGGCCGGATACCCGCCCTCGGCGCCCAGCTGACCTCCGGGACGCCGGTCAGGCAGGCGTTCTCGTACACGAAGGACCAGGCGATAGAAGCCGTGGCCAACGTGTTCCGCCGGTACGCGCCGACCACGATACGCACGCAGGACCCGACCCCCGGCCGGGCGGAGGGCGGCGGTGCCTTCCTGGACCACCAGGACCACATGTACGGCGCCCGCTTCGTCCAGGCCGCCGCCGAACGCTACGCGAAGTCCGCGGACCGGCCGCACTTCTCGGTCCAGAACTACGTCAGCTACCCCAACAGCTCGCTGCCCCCGACCCTCGACCCGCAGACGGCCGAGGAGAAGCTCGGCTACCTCAAGACCTACGCCTGGACCGACCACCAGGACTGGTGTGGCAGCCCCGCCGGCTGCGGCGACCGCAAGACCGCGACCCGGCCCGCCGGCGCCGGCTGGAGCCAGACCATCCGCTACAGCCGCGGCGACGGCACCTCCTGGATGGCCGAGGGCGCCCCCGGCCGGCTCCGGGCCTTCGCCGTACTGGACGGCCGGATGGCGTACTGGTCGCGCAGCGGCCCCGAGGCCCCCTGGGAGGGCCCCCGCTTCCTCCCCGGCACCGGCTTCGACACGGGTGCGACGGCGGTCCGGCTGCCCGACGGCAGGCTCGCGGTGTTCGCCACCCGCACCACCCTGGGCACGACCCCGCAGGAATACCGCAGGCAGCTCGTGTACGCCGTCCAGGCCGCGCCCGACGGAGCGTTCGGCCCGTGGCTGTCGCTGGGCAGCCCGGACGCGGTCGACCGCCCCGACACCACGGCGATCGGCGGCCCCTCCGTCGCCGTGGACCGGACCGGCCGGATGACGGTGTACGTGCGGGACTCCCGGCGCACCCTGCGCGCCCGTGCGCAGGAGACCCCGGACGGCGCGTTCGGCGCGTGGCAGTCCCTGGGCGGCGCGGGCCTCCAGGGCGATCCGGTCACCGCGACCGACGCATCGGGGCGGCGCCACGTGTACGCCGCGACCACCGGCTCCGTGCTGGCCTGGGTCGAGCCGACCCCGGGCGGCCCGCTCGGCGCCGCGGTGCGGACCGGGCTGCAGCAGACCACCGGCGTGCTCTCGGCGAGCCCCGACGGCGACGGGGTCCGCCTGTACTTCCGCCGGCCCGGCACCGGCACCGTGGCGACGACCCTGGCCACCGCGGGCGCGGACGGCGGCGCCCCCGCGTTCTCCCCGGTCGCCGAGGCCGGCGGCCAGGCCGGCTACGGAGCCGTCGGCGTCGCGGGCCGGCTGCTCGCGGGCAGGGCGGGCACGGGCACGATCGGCGTGGCGGGCACGGACGGCCCGCCGTCCTGGCAGGAGTCCCAGATGCTGTACACGGGCGCCCCGTCGGCCGTGGCCGGCCCGCCCGGCGGTCCGTCCCTCGCGGCGGCCCTCGGCCTGGACGCCGAACTGCACGTCGTCACGGCCCCTCCCGCCCCCGGTTCCGATCCCTCCGCCACCCGTCCCCCCACCCCGTGGCACCTGGCGGTACCGCCCTCACCGGTCAAGCCCCTGCCGTAGCGCCCCCGCGGCAGGCTCCGGGTGGCCGGGTGGCCGGGCCGGGCGGGGCGGGTGACGATGGCGGCCCGACCCCGTCGCAGGCCGACGGCGGCCGGGTCCTGGCCAACGGACGATCGGGCTCCACGTGACCCCCTTCCGCACAACCCACCCGCGCGTACGCGCGGGCACCCTCCGCGCGGCGGCGTCCATAGCCTCCGCCGCCACCCTCGCGGCCTTCGCGACGGCCTGCCGGAACGACACCTCACCCGCCTGGGGGTACCCGGACCTCAAGGCCACTCTGGGCTCCATCTCCCGCGCCCTCGACGCGCCCTGCGACGAGGCGGCCCCCGTGACCTGCGTCGACGAGCTCGACCGGCTCGGCACCCTCGCCGACCTCGCCCTCGGCCAGGTCATCGACCACCGGCTCCTCGACCCCGGGTGCGTCGAGGCGGTCAATGCCCTGGACCGGGCCCGGGCCCTGCGCGCCGCCACCGCCGGGCAGGCACGGGCACGGCGCGATCCGCACCACCCGCCGTTCCGGCGCGCGGTGGCGGCGGAGCGGCGCGCCTACGAGCGCCTCCTGGCCGCGCTGGAAGGCGTCCGCACCGCTCCGCCCCCGGGCGACGGCACGCAGCCCGTCTGATCCCGCGCGGTGCAGGGCTTTCCTGGTGCCCTTCCCTAGTGCCGCAGCGGCGGCGTGGGAAGGGCCGCCCCGTCGAGCGCCACGAGCGCGAGCACCGTGATCGCGCCCGTCCACGCCAGCGGCGCGATCGACGCCGGCCTGCCCGCCGCGTCCACCTTCTCCGGCAGCTCGCCGAGCGCGTTGCGCCGGGCGAGGACCCAGTCCAGGACCCGGCCCGCCTTCGCCGTCCTCCCCGTACCGGCCCACGCGAGCGCGAAGAACGCGGTGCTCGGCGTCCAGGCGTCCTGGCCCCAGGGAGCCGTCGGAACGTTCCCGGGGGTCAGCCCCCCGTTCGGCAGCAGCAGGGCCTCGTACGTGGCGTCGAGTGCCCGGGGCAGATCGGCCGGGGCCGCGTTGAAGGGCGGCGCCATGAACGCGACCGCGCTGTCGTGCCCGTGCAGCCCGTCCGCGGTGCGCCGATAGCCCCCGGGCGCGAACTTCGCGGCGATCCCCGACGACAGCCGCCCGGCCGCCCGGGCCCAGCGCGCCGCGTCGCCGGGGCGGCCCGCCTCGGCGGCCAGGTCCGCGGCCGCGTTGAGTCCGGCGAGCAGGGGAGCCGCCGTCCCGATGTTCGCCGTGGAGGTCGCCAGCTCCCAGTAGTCGGGGGAGCCCGGAGGCAGGCCGTCGGCCCCCAGCGAGGCCGCCGCCCGGTCGGCCGCCCTGCGGATCATCGGGTAGAGCGCGGCCAGCCGGGCGGGGCGGCCGGCCCGGGGCGCCTCCCGGTACCACTGCCAGGCCGCCCAGGGAACCCAGCCGTTGGCGTCCAGCTGCCACCGTCTGCCGTCCGGCGGACCGGACCCGTCGAGCTTCGTCCGCGCCTCCCAGGTGCCGTCCCTCCGCTGCGTCGCGGCGTTGTGGCGGAGGATCCGGTAGGCCTCGGCGTCGTGGCCGGTGTGCGCGAACGCGGCCGCGGCGAAGCTGGAGTCGCGCGGCCAGTCGTACCTCCAGGGCGGGGTCCACCCGGCCGCCATGGCACCGTTCGGCCGGAGCAGGGCGCGCATCGCCAGGAGGGCCCGCTCGGCCGCGGCACGCTGCTCGGGCGTTCTGCCGGGGACCGTGCCGGACGCCAGCCAGGCGCGGCTCCGTACGATCTGCAGCCGGGCCGCGGGATCGTCCGGGCCCACCACGACCGATGTCGTCCGGCCGGCCGGAAGGTACTTCCACCGGCCCGACGGCAGCCGCAGTACGTTGCTCCGCTCGACGTACCGCGCCCCCTTGGCGGTGGCCGGCGAGATGCCCTCGGCGGCGCTCGCGTTGGACAGCAGGCCGACGGCGGGGGCGGCGAGCAGTGACACGGGGAGGTAGCTGCCCTCGGCGGCGCCGCGGCTCTGGTGCCCGAGGGGCTGGACGAAGAGCACCGGCCGCTCGTCCCCGCCGGGCCGGCCGGCGGAGGGTCCCGCAGAGGGCCTCGCGGGGGGATGCGCGGGGGGCTTCGCGGCCCACACGGGAAACGCGGCGCCCGCCAGGGACGCCGCGACGACCGCCCAGCGGACGAGCAGGACACGGGGCACCGCCCCTCCTTCCGTCGAGTCCCCATCCTGGAAGAGCCGCACCGACCCTGCCAGGGCACGGCCACCGCCCGGGTGATTCGACCCCGCCGCGCGCACCGGCGCACTCGTGTCCCGGCAGCCGGCGCCGGAGGGTGCAGGCACAATCGGCGGACGTATCGTCAGATCATCCGGCCGCGCCTCGCTGTGAAGGGTGGGTGCATGGGAACTGCTGCGACGGAAGTCGAGCGCGAGGGCGGGAACGACGGCGGGAACGGGGGCGGGGCCGAAGGCCGCCGGACCCTCCGCGGCGCCTCCGCGACGCTCCGCGGGCTCCTGCCGGCAGCGGGCGGGATACTCACCCTGGCCGCCGGCGCCCTGATCGCCGTCGGATGCTTCCTCGGGCTCTACGTGCGCCCCGCCTCCGACGACTGGTGCATGGCCTGGAAGGCCCGTGACCTGGGCGTCACCGGCATCACCTCCGACTTCTACACCACGCAGAACGGCCGCATCGCCAACGCCTTCCTGAGCGGAATCGTCTACGGCGACGGACTGGCCGGCCCCAAGATCCTGCCCACGCTCATCGCCGTCACCTTCACCGCCGGCCTGGTCCTGCTGGGCCGCGAGTTCATCCGGTTCCGCGGCGGCAGCCCCCGGCCGCCGGTCCTGCTCGCCCTGGCCGCCTGCGCCCTGGTCGTCCAGGCCCTGCTCTACTACGGTGGCCCGCGCAGCTATCAGGTGCTGCTGTGGGCTCCCGCCACGATCTCCCACACCGTTCCCAGCGTCATCGGACTCTGGGCGCTCCTGCTCGGCATCCGGACCGCCCGCAGTCCCCGCGCCGCCGTGCGCAGGGCCGGACTCGCCTCGGCGTTCCCCGCCGGTTTCGTCCTCGGCACGCTCAGCGAGCCGTTCGCGCTCGTCAGCGGCCTGCTCGCCGCCGTGGCCGGGCTGCTGGCCCTGCCCCGCCTCGGACTGGCCCGCAACCGGCACCCGTTCACCTGGTGCCTGTGCTACTGCGCCGGTCTCGTATGCGGTCTGGTCGTGCTCTACACGTCACCGGGCGCCCGGTGGCGCCGGGCGCAGCAGCCGGCCGGGGAGTCCCTGCTCTCGGCGGGCGAGCTCAGGGCCACCGCCGGGGACTGGCTGCGCATGTGGCACTCGGTCGCCGGCCAGTGGGCCTACCTGGGCGCCGCCGCCGTCGGTGTCCTGCTGGGCCTCTGCCTCGCCGCCTCCGCCGGCCGGGAGCCGCGGCCGCCCGTCCCCCGGAAGACCGCGGCCGCCCTGCTGCTGCTCCCCGTGCTGGTGGTGGCACTGGGGTCGTTCGCGGTGGTCGTGGGCCTGCGCAGCGGTTACGGCCCGACCGGCTGGACGTACGCCCGTACGTGGACCAGCTACCTCGTGGTGATGGAACTGGCGCTGTGCGGCTACGGCGCACTGCTCGGCCAGTGGGCGGCCGACCGCTTCCCGGCCGGTCGCCGGAGCAGGGGCACGGCCGTCGTGGCGGCGGGCGCGCTGACCCTGCTCGCGCTGGCCGCCCTCGTCCCGGGCCTGCAGCGGCTCACCACCGACACGGTCACCCACGCCGTGGCCTGGGACGCCCAGAACTCCCGCATCCGCGCCGAGGCCGCCCGCGGTACCGAGGACGTGGGCTACCGGCCCCTGTACGTCGGGAACCTGGCCGAGCCCTTCTTCACCTCCGACTACGCGCGCGACTGGGTCGCCGCCTGCGTCTCGAAGTGGTACGGCATCGACCGCATCCACCGCCTCTGAACGGGCGCACGACCGGCTCAGGCTTCGCGGTCCATGATGCGACGGGCCGCCTCGGCCTCCGCCGCGGAGGGAGACAGCTCGTCGAGCGTGTCGAGCTCGTCGTCCGACTCCAGCTCCCGCTCCCAGGCGGCCGCGAGCCGTTCCTGCTCCTCCTGTGGTCTGCCGGTGAGGGCGTCCCGGTGGTGCGGGTCCAAAGCCGCGAGGAAACGCCCGACCGCGTCCGTCGGCATGCCGTACTCCTTCTCGCCGTGGGGAGGGCGGCGGCCACTGCGATGCCGCGCCCGGCCCAGGATGGCGAACCCGGCCGACGCCGACGGCCCGACACGGCGCGCCGCCACCCGAATGCCGGGCAGGTGCCCGCCACGGCCGCCCGGGTCAGGACGTCGCGGTCGCCGCGTAGTGGTCGAGGTACTCCTGGGCATGAGGGGCCAACGCCGCCTCGGGGTTCGTGGTGTTGAGGTGCATCCACAGCTCGTTCTCCACCACGAAACGGAAGGCGAACTCCGCGAAGGTCGAGGCGCACCGCACCAGGGAGTCGGCAGCAGCGGCACGGAACCGGGCCGCCTCCGCCCCGCTCAGCTCCTGCCCGGCGGACTCCAGTTCCAGATGCGAGCACACCACGAACGCCTCCCCCGAGGGGCGCAGGTACAGGTACCAGATGACACAGTCCTGCTGGTCCCGCAGGAAGCGTATGAGGCGGGCGCCGTCCTCGGCCGGGCTCGGCAGCGGGCCGGACAGGTCGCTCCAGCAGGCCGTCACCGACACCTCGTCGAACGCGCCGCAGAGGCTGCCCTTGCCGTAGAAGGTGCGGAAATCCTCGGGCAGCTGCAGGCCGAGGGGCGCCAGGGCCGCCTCCACGGCCGTGAGGTGCTCCTCGTGACCCGAACCCGCCGCGTCCGACCCGTCAAGCCACCCGAAGGTGCCGTCGAGGGCGGCGGCGTCCAGGGAGGGCAGGCTCTCCAAGGGGTAGACCTCGTAGGTGAATTCGCAGGGACGGTAGGACCCCAGGTCGGTCGCGCACCAGCCGGTGGGGAAGCGGAAGGGAACGGATGCGGGTGCGGGTGCGGGTGCGGATGAGGATGAGGGCATGGACATGAACGTTCCCTTGGGTGTTGCCGGTCGAGCGGTACGGTCCCATCCTCCCGCCCACCACTGACAATCGGCGTTGCCCGCATTAATCGTTGGTGCGCGGCCGGATGGCCCTTGTAGGTTTGGCATCGCGTCCGCGCCTCCGATGCGCCCGGCTGCGGCTACTTCCTTCTGACAACCAAGTGACGCCACCGCCACCTTTGATCTCGGCAGGCGCGGGCGTATTCGCCCCGTCGTACCTTTCGGCCGGGGCCGTCCCATCCTTTGAATCCGGGGGGGATTCGCTGCCTCGTCACACCCCACGCGTCTCCAAGGTCTGGTCCGAGATGCTCGTGGCCCCGCACGTCCAGGCGGCCGCCGGCTCCCCGCCATGGCTCCACCACCGGCCCGCCGGACCGCACTTCCGCACTTACGAGAGGGGCCCGGCCTACGTCCGGGGGCCCCGCGAGGAGCTCTTCCTCCTCGCCGTAGGCAACTTCGTCTCCCAGCGGACCTTCTACGAGAGCGGCGAGGAGCGGGACGGCCGGTACGCCCGTCTCGTCCGCGAACTCGCCGTCCGGGAACCCGTATGGACGGCCGGCCTGCTGCGCTGGCTGCGCGGCGAGGGCAACATGCGTACGGCGTCCCTGGTGGGAGCCGCCGCGTACGTGCGGGCCCGGCTCGAGGCCGGGGTGTCCGCAGGTCCGTCCAACCGCTCCGTGATCGACTCGGTGCTCCAGCGCGCCGACGAGCCCGGCGAACTCCTCGCCCACTGGGTCTCGGCGTACGGCCGGAACCTGCCGCAGCCCGTGAAGCGAGGCATCGCCGACGGCGTACGGCGGCTGTACACCTCCCGGTCCCTGCTCAAGTACGACACCGCCTCCAAGGCCTTCCGGTTCGGCGACGTGCTCAACCTCGTGCACGCTTCCCCCGACCCGGACAAGCCCTGGCAGGGCGCGCTGTTCCGCTACGCCCTGGACCGCACCCACCGCCCCGAGCAGGCGGTTCCGCCGGCCTCCGACCGCCTGTTGACGGCCCATCGGGCGTTGATGGAGTCGGCTGCGGACGAGCGGCGGGCGGTGGTGACCGGGCCGGGCGGCGCCGAGCGGCTGGCCGCGGCGGGCATGACGTGGGAGGCCCTGGCGGGCTGGCTCCACGGACCGATGGACGCCGCCGTCTGGGAGGCGGTGATCCCATCGATGGGGCCGATGGCGCTCCTGCGGAACCTGCGGAACTTCGACGCGGCCGGCGTCTTGGACGACGTCGCGGCCCGGGTCGCCGCACGGCTCTCGGACCCCGCCGAGGTCGCCCGGTCCCGGCAGTTCCCCTTCCGCTACCTGGCCGCCCACCAGCACGCGCCGTCCCGGCGCTGGGCGGCTCCGCTGGAAACGGCACTGGGCCACTCCCTGGCCAACGTGCCGACCCTGCCCGGCCGGACCCTGATCCTGGTGGACCGGTCCGGCTCCATGTTCTGGGACGCCGCCTCGGAGCGGTCCAAGCTGAACCGGGCGGACGCGGCCGCCGTGTTCGGCACCGCGCTGGCCATGCGTGCCGAGCAGGCGGATCTGGTGGAGTTCGGCTCGGACAGCCGACAGGTGCCGTTCGAGCCGGGCGAGCCGGTGCTCGAGGTGCTGAAACGGTTCCACGACCTCGGAGGCACCCAGACCACGCAGGCGCTGCGGACCCACTACCGGGGGCACGACCGGGTCCTGATCGCCACCGACGAGCAGGCGGCCCCCTACGGCCCCCGCAGCCCGGCCGACCCGGTCCCGCCCGACGTCCCGGTCTACACGTGGAACCTGGCGGGGTACCGGCCGGCCCACGGTCCCACGGGCCCCCACCGGCACACCTTCGGCGGTCTCACGGACGCCGCGTTCCGGATGGTCGCCCTCATCGAGGCCGGCCGCGAGGCCGCTTGGCCGTGGACCGCCGCCCCGGCCTGATCCCCAGGGACCGGCGCCGCCTGCGATGCTCCCCCTCATGCATCAGGAGAGCATGCCGGCCCTCACCCAGATCACCGCGGCGCCGGCTCGTCGATTGCTGGATCACCGTCACGAACGCGGGCGGCGCCGCGGGATTCCCTTTCCCACCCGTCCACGACGACGACGTCGCGCCGGTCGCGGACGCGCTCTTCGAACGCCCCCACCCGTCAAGCAGCCGACTCATCCTCGCCGGATCCGACGACGCCCTTGCCGGATGGGTCGTCCTCGGACGCGATCCCTTCCGGCTCGTCGCGCACTGGGGCTCGGTCCACCACCTGCAGACCCATCCCGGGTTCCGTGGCCGCGAGGTCCTGATGCTCCTCGACCCGCTCTGACCGGCAGCCCGGGGGTACATCCGTCCACTCCCTGCCCCTGTCAACCTATAGCGGACCGGGGGGCTTGCGGCAAGAGCCCGGTCGTACCGCAGAATCGGCGGCCGAAAGCCGGAAACTACGGAAACGGGAGTCGCGAAGTGCGCGTGTTGTTGACGACGTGGGGATCGCGCGGAGACGTGGAACCGCTGGCGGGACTGGCGGTGGGGTTGCGCGAAGCCGGCGCGCAGGTGCGGGTGTGCGCGCCGCCCGACGAGGAATTCGCGGCGCTGCTGGCACGCGTCGGTGTGGAGCTGGTGCCGCTCGGCCCGACGGTGCGCTCGGTGGTGGCCGGCGCCGAACCGCCGACGGCGCAAGACGCGTTGCGGCTCGCTCCCGAGCTGGTCGCCGCGCGGTTCGCGACGCTCACCGCGGCGGCCGAGGGATGCGACGCGCTGCTGGCCACCGGCCTGATGCCGGCCGGCGCGCGAGACGTGGCCGAGAAGCTGGGCATCCGCTACGTGTACGCGTGCTTCCACATCTTCGGACTGCCGTCGCGGCACTACCGCCCCGGGGCGCGGCCCGGCCCGCGATCCCCGCAGGACGAGACCGACAACCGGGTGTTGTGGGAGCAGGACGCCCAGAGGGTGAACGGGCTGTACGGCGAGGCGCTGGGCAGCCATCGGGCGGCGATCGGCCTGCCCCCCGTCGACAACGTCCGCGACCACGTGTTCACCGACCGGCCGTGGCTGGCGGCGGACGCGACGCTGTGTCCGTCGCAGGGCATGACGGACCTCGACATCGTGCAGACGGGAGCGTGGATCCTGCCCGACGACCGCCCGCTCCCGGCAGGTCTGGAGGCGTTCCTCGACGCCGGCGCCCCGCCGGTGTACGTGGGATTCGGCAGCATGGCCGCGCACGCCCCGAAGGACATCGCCCGGGTGGCCGTCGAGGCGAGCCGCGTACACGGGCGGCGCCTACTCCTCGCCCGCGGCTGGGCCGGCCTGGCCCCGATCGACGACTCCGACGACTGCTTCTCCGTCGTCGAGGTCAACCAGCAGGCACTGTTCCGCCGGGTGGCCGCAGTCGTGCACCACGGCGGCGCGGGCACGACGACGACCGCGGCCCGGGCCGGCGCGCCACAGGTGGTGGTACCGCAGATCGCGGACCAGCCGTACTGGGCCGCCCGGGTGGCCGAGCTGGGCATCGGCGCGGCACACGCCGGCCGGACCCCGACCGTCGACTCCCTGTCCGCCGCGCTCGCCACGGCCCTGACCCCCGAGACCCGCGCACGAGCGCGCGCCGTGGCCGGCACGATGCGCACCGACGGGGCGGCCGTGGCCGCGAAACTGCTGCTCGACGCCGTGCCCGCGTGAACCGTGCGGGATCGCCCGGCAGTGAGCTCCCCGCCCGGCGGGCTCCACCGGCGGCGGCTGCGCGCCTCGACTGGCGGGATGTCATTCCCGACCACCTGCCCGCCGTGCTGGAGTTCGCCGCCGCCACCGGCAGCGACACCCTCCTGACCGGAGACCGCTGATGAACACCTTCCTGTGGGGCGCGCTCCCGTACATCGTCGTCGCGCTGCTCGTCACCGGCCTCGTCTGGCGCCACCGTTACGACGAGTTCGGCTGGACCACCCGCTCCTCCGAGGTCTACGAATCCCGGCTGCTGAACATCGCCTCGCCGATGTTCCACTACGGCCTCCTGTTCGTCCTCGTGGGCCACCTCATGGGCCTCTTCGTCCCCGAGTCCTGGACCGACGCCTTCGGCATGACCGAGCACTCTTCGGCGGCTGCGCGGCCGGTTTCGACAAGCTCATGTACGTCGTCCTGCTCGCCGCGATCAGTACCTCTTCCGCCCGTACGTCGTCTACCGGAGCCGCGACCTCGAGCAGCTCGCGGGCCGCCCTCCGCGCCGGGGATGGGAGCGCATCAAGTACTGACTTGGGCGGAATGGTGACCTTCACGTCCTGAGTCGGTAACGGTCCCGCGGAGGCGGGATTTCGGCGATCGCACAGGGCAGAACCGAAGGGTCGACCACATCATTCGAGCCATGTGAAGGCATACGGGGGCCAACATGCGCACTGCCCGCACGAGCTGGAAGTCCTACGCCCTTGGGGTCGCGGCCGTCGCCGCGCTCCTCTCGACCACGGCCTGTCAGTCCGGAGGCCCGGACAACGGCAAGAGCCCCACCGCCTCGGGCACCCCGGGCGCGACCGCCGCACCCACCCCCTCCGCCACCCCGAGCACGCCCGGCCCCACTCGGTCCGGCGGCGGTGGCACGGCCGGCCCCTCGCAGAGCCCGAGCGGCAGTCCGGCCATCGCGGCCTGCAACGACAACGACCTGTCGATCGACACGTCGGGGTGGCGACAGGACTCGGGGCAGCACCTCCTCATCACGGCCACCAACATCACCGACAAGCCCTGCACCCTGTACCACTACCCGTACGTGCGCTTCGGCACCGACACCCGGGATCCGGTCAGCCCGTTGGACTCCAAGCCGCGGGCCGTCGCCACGATCGGGCCCAAGCAGAAGGCGTACGCGGGCGTGTCCGTCTTCCGGGCGGGCCAGGAGACCCGGACCGTCACCTCGTTCTCCCTCGGCTACCAGGACCGCGCCCTGAACAGCAACCGTGACGTGGCACCGCTCGACATCAGGCTGTCGGACGAAGTGGGCTCCCTCACCGTCGGCCCCGCCCCCCGCGTCACGTACTGGAACACCGATCTGCACGCGATCGAGGACCTCCTCTTCAGGTCGGGCACCAACTAGGGAGCGCAGCTCACCTGCCGTACAGGAAGAAGCGGGCGGGGACGAAGACCTCGTGGCCGGTCGAGAAGCGGACGCGTACTCCGGACTCCGTCCAGGTGGTGGCTTCGATCCCCTTCGCGCCCAGGGTGGTGTCGATGCCCACCCAGTGCCCGTAGGACGCCACCGCATCCCTGCCGATCACCATCCTGTAGGAGTGCCGCCCGGACAGGGTGTGTTCGTGGACCAGCGCCAGGGAATGCGGCGACCCGTCGGCATAGACCACCGATGAGGGTGCATCGGCGCGGTACGTGATCTCCCGCTGCGGCCACCACAGGGCGGTCAGGAGCACTGCGGTCAGCAGGACGCCTGCCACGGCGCCCAGCAGTGCCCAGCCGACGAGGGTCCTCCGCCGCGGTCGTGCGGTCCGGTCAGGGGTGAACGTGCCGATGATGCCCCTCCAGGGTTGGCGTGGCTCCGCCCGGGCGGCCGGAGACGACTCTGCGAGTAGGACGCGGATCCGGTCCGATCGGTTGTGGTGGGCGTGCGCCCTGCTCGGCGTCCGTTACGACCCCGACTCCCGGGACGGGCGCGGGCCCACGCCGGGGAGGAGGGTGTCGACGATGCCGGTCGCGAGCGCGTCGAGGTCGGTGGCACGCCCGCGACCGCCGTCGGGGGCGCCCTCCGCTCCTCGCGCGGCGTCCGGGACGCGGACGGGAACGCGCAGCGGACGGCGGCGTAACAGCATCACCAAGAGCGCCCCGCCGCTGCGTCAGACGACCCGCCTGGCCAGCACCTGTCCGGGCCACGCCCCGGACAGGAAACGCTCGGTGGGGTCAAAACCGTTGCGCTCGTAGAACGCGACCAGTTCGCCCCCGCCGCCCGCCCAGCAGTCGACCCGCAGCAGCTCCACGCCCGCCCGCCGGGTCTCCTCCACGGCATGGGCCAGCAGCGCCGCCCCGATGCCCAGGCCGGCGTGCCGCCGGTCGGAGACCAGCAGCCGGACGTACCGCTCGGGTTCCCCGGCCGGCGCGATCGGCATCTGCGGGCTGGGCCCGGAGTCCAGCACCAGGACTCCGACAGGGGCGCCGTCCAACTCAGCGATGTGCGGAGCGTTCCCGGTCATGTACCGCTCCACCCGTGCCACCCCGCCGGGCTTCTGCGAATACGGTGTCGTACCCCACTGCTCGGTGTTGCCGCGGTCGTTCATCCAGGCCACGGCGGAGTCGAGCATGTCCAGTACGGAGCTTGCGTCGTCCAGGCCGCCCGGTCTGATACGTATGCCGAGTGTGGTGTCGTTCATGGCGGAAGTCTAGATTCTGGAACCGCTCTCCCGGAGTGCCGGCCGCGGCTAGGATCGCTGTGACGACGGGTGCGCGGGTGGGTTCCTCCGTCTCCCGGCGGGTAGTGCAGCCGTAGCTCCGGGGGGATCATGCCGCGTGCAAACATGGCCGTCGAGCACCCGCTCACGGCGCCCCTCGTGGTGCCGATGGCCGAGTTGAGCACCGATCTACGCCCGGTCGGCGAGCCGGTGTGCGGGGTGCGCCCGATCGAGGTTCCGCTGGTGGTGCTGGGCGGTGGGCGCCGGGACACGCTGTTCGCCCGGACGCCGCCCGGCCACGACGACGCGTCCCGCTTCCTGGCCCTGGGGCCGCTGCGCGCCCTCGGCACGCTCGCCTCCACCCGGACCGGCTTCCTGCTGGAACGCGCCCCCGACTTCCGGGGCCCGGTCGCGGACCTCTGCCGGGAGGCCGCCGGGCAGTACGCCAAAGGCCATGCGGCCGGGTTCCGCGCGTGGCTCGCGGACCGGGCGGCCGGCCTGGACCGGGACCTCGTACGGCAGGCTGCGCTGCTGCCCCCGTCAGGGGCGGAACGGCTGATGGGGCCGCTGATCTACCTGAACCACATGTGGCGCCAGGGCGATCCCCGCGCCGACGTGGCCACCGGGCCGAGCCGGATGCCGGAACCGCTGGGGAGCCTGCTCGGCCCCGCGGCGGAGGCGGTCGGAACGATCCCCCGGTTCAACCAGATCGTGATGACGATGCTGGCGTTCGAGCTGGAGGGGGTGCGCGGCGGCGCGGAGTTGTCCCACCGGGACGTCGCCGCCGTGGACCGCATGCGCCCGGCGTTCTGGCTGAACGAGGGGAACCGGAGCGAACTGGAGCTGTACCAGGCCTTCTACGCGGTGGAGGCGTTCGGGGCCCCGCTCTACGGCTGGGGCTGCCACGCGCTGGAGTGCGCCGCCGCCGACGACCGCGCCGAGGGTGCACGGGCGCTGCGCATGGTGCAGGCGGTGCTCCGGAACGTCTACATGATCACCAAGCGGTTGATCCCCCGGATCGACGCCGACGAGTTCCGGCGGATCCAGGTCACGTGCGGCTGGGTCGGCGACGAGGTGACCGGCGTCGCCTCGGGCTACCAGCTCCCCTTCATGCTGATGCTCGACTCGCTGTTCCACGTGAACTACAGCCACCCCGGCGTCATCGCGGCGCGGGCGAACAATCTGAGGTTCGTACCGGAGGACTGGAAGGCGTTCTTCCGTATGATCTACGACGCGCAGCCCGCGCTCAGGACATGGGTCCAGGAGTCCGGAGACCGCCCGCTCGCAGAGGCGTACCGGGCCTGCACGCAGACCTTCACCCTGTTCCGGACCATGCACCGCCACCTCGGCGGACAGGTGCTCAAGGGCGGAACCACCACCGGCCGGGTGTTCGACAGCGCCGCGGCGAACCACGAGCAGTTCATGTCAGAGATGGCCGGCCTGGTCGAGGACACCGCGGCGGCGGGCGACGTGTCCCGCCCGACGGAACCGGACAGCCCGCCCGCGGCGGCAAGCCGAGGGGTCCGCCCGTGATCACCGTCAACATCGCGGGCCGCAGGATCGAGACCGTCGCGGGCACGACCATGCAGCACATCTGCGACGAGCACGACACCCCCGTCACGTTCGGCTGCCGGGCGGCCCGGTGCGGCGCCTGCATGATCAAGGTGATGTCCGGTGCGGACAACCTCAGCCCGGCCGGGCCGGACGAGCGCTCGGTGCTGGACGTACTGGCGTTGTCGCCCGACTGCCGCCTCGCCTGCCAGGCCACTGTGCTCGGCACGGTCACCATCGAAGTCGCGGACTAGGGAGAACCCAGCCATGACCAGCCAGCCGGCCTACGTCCTGCGGCACTCGGACCACGAGAGCCGCCGCCTGGCGACGCAGGCCGTCTTCTACGCGGAGCACACCGACCGGCTCCTGGAGATGGCCGGGATCACCCCGGGGATGGACGTCCTCGACGTCGGGTGCGGGGCGGGCGACGTCTCGATCCAGCTCGCGGCCATCGTCGGGCCGACCGGTTCGGTGGTGGGCGTGGACGCCGACGCGAGCGTGCTCGACGCGGCCCGGCAGCGGGTGGCGGAGCTGGACCTCGGGAACGTCACCTTCCGGCAGGCCACCCTCCCCGACGTCACCCTCGACCGGCCGGTCGACGCCGTCGTCGGGCGCCTGATCCTCATGCACCTGCCCGACCCGGCCGGCACGATCAGGGCCCTGTCCACGCTGGTCCGCCCCGGCGGCGTGATCACCTTCCAGGACTTCAACACCACCAGGATCCGGTCCGTGCCCGCACTGCCACTGCTGACGAGGTGCATCGCGGTGGTCAACGACTGCCTGCGCGCCGCTGGCCGCACCCTGGACACCGGCGAGCGGCTGTACTCCCTGTTCCTGGAGGCCGGGCTGGCAGGCCCCGACCTCGCCGTGGCGGTGCCCACGCCGGCGGACAGGGAATCGGCCGTCGTCATGCTGGGCCATACGCTCCTCACGGCGCTCCCCTTCGCCGAGGAGTCCGGCGTGGTCACGCCCGGTGACATCGATCCCGGCACGCTGATCGACCGGCTCCGCGAGGAACTGCGGGACACCCCGTGCGCGGTCTACCTGGCCGAGCTGGTCGGCGCCTGGACCCGCCTGCCCGGCTGATCCAATGCTGCCTCCGGGGCGCTCGTCTCCTTCGATTCGGGGGCCGGAATCGCCTCCGACCCGGCCGCCGGAAGGGGTACGGGCGGTCGCGGAGCGTGAGATTCGGGGCCCTGGGCGGTGAGCCGCCCCACAGGACCCAGGTCACATACGAACCGCGATAGTAGCCCCTACTGACCCCTTATGGGAGGACATCTCCCGCTACGGCCAGGGGGTCGTTGCGCCCCGGCTGCGAGGGCGGCTAGTAGGCGGGGTCGTTGCGAGGGGGTGGGGGCGTCTGTAGAACTGGATGAGTCGCAGGGCGGCCCGGGTGCTTCACCCGCCGCCGACGAATCCCTCTCCCTCGCGTGAGTGGCTCACGCATGCTCCGGCATGCCCGCGACCGTCCCTGTCCCCTTCGGAAGGTCAATCCGTGTCCAACGCCGTCATCCGCCGCATCGCCGCTTCGAAGAAGACCCTCGCGGGTACCGTCCTCGCCCTGGGC
>NZ_JBHUSC010000002.1:0-36751 GCF_042673805.1 Streptomyces sp. NPDC057010
CCCGCCCGGATCGAGATCACCGGGTGCCTGTCGCCCCACCGGGCGGGCCCGCGGGCGGGGGGGGGGGGGCGCCGGGCCCCCCCCGCCCCCTTCCGTGTGCGGGCGTGGCGGTGGGCCGGGGGGTTACTGGGCCCCTTCGAGGCCCTGGAGGGCGGTCTCGCTCAGACCGTCCGTGAAGTGCGCGAGGTCCGACATGACGTCGGGGGACTCCTCGGCGCCCCAGGTCTCCTCGCCCACGAGGGGGGCGCCGGCGAGGGCGTCGACGTCCGGGAGGTCGGCGACCTCCGCCAGGGAGACGGCGTCGGTGATGCCGGGGGTGTCGTCGGCCGTGGCGGCGGAGGCCATGGGGGCGGCTGCGGAAACGGCGGCCAGCGCGAGGGCGCCGGCGGCGAGCATGTTCTTGATCTTCATGCCGTACTCAACGAAACGGGCGGTCGGACGTCACCGTGCCGCCGCCCGTGGCCGCTCCGGCGCCCGGCCCTACCAGGCCAGCTGTGAGATCTCCTCCGAGACCACCGCACAGGCGTCGGCCGCCGGGTCGATCAGCGGGAAGTGGCCGACCCCGTCGAGCAGGGTCAGGCCGACCATCTCCCCCGCCTTCGCGGCCGCGGCGACGTACGACTCCGCCACGCGGGCCGGGACCACGATGTCCTCGCGGCCCTGGACCACCGCCGTGGCGATGCCCGTCGGGAGCAGGGAGGCCGGGTCCGCATAGGGCAGGCGGGCGTCGAACTGCTCGGAACCGCCCAGCAGTTGGGCGCAGGCGCCACCGCACACACCGAGTTCCTCGGCGACCGTGAAGTCCGCGATCGGGGCCAGTGCCACCACGCCCCGCAGCGGCGGCGGGGAAGGCAGCCGCCACGCGGAATCGGACGGGAGCCGGTGGCGGGCCGCCGCCCACAGGGCGAGGTGGCCGCCGGCGGAGTGGCCGGTGACCACGGTGCGGCGCAGGTCGGCGGCCGGGAGGGCCTTCGCGACGAGGTCCGGGAGGGCGTCCATCGCGGCGGCGACGTCGTCGAAGGTCTCCGGCCAGCGGCCGGCGACCGGGCCTTCGGCGTTCTGGTGCGGGAGGGAGCTGCCGCGCCGGTACTCGACGTTGGCGACGGCGAAACCCCGGCGGGCCAGGAAGTCGGCGAGCGGGGTGATGTGCTGCCGGTCGTACGGGGCCCGCCACGCTCCGCCGTGCAGGACGACCACGAGGGGGGCCGGGCCCGGGCCCCGGGTCTCGCCGCGCGGGGCGTAGAAGTCGACGACCTGGTCGGGGTGGTCCCCGTACGCGGCCGTCGCGTCCGGCGCGACCGCCGGATGGGAGAAGGCCGAGGCGGCCTCGGCGGCGTCCCGTTCCACTGCGGCGGGGTCCGTCATCGGCTCAACCTCTCGGTAACGCGTGGGACAGCGGGGACAGATGTTCCGGTGGTTCGGCAGAGCGGGACCGTATCAGGCTGGAACGGGGCGTTCCGTGCGAGGTCCGGGATGCGGGAAGGCGGGCGGAGCCGTAGCCCCGCCCGCCCGGTGATGTGACGTTTCGCTACCGGGTCACCCGAAAATGTGACCCAGTGTGCGCGCGGCGCGCTCCGCGTCGGCGAAACCGACGTACAGCGGGGTGAAGCCGAAGCGCAGGACGTCCGGGGCGCGGAAGTCGCCGATGACGCCCCGGGAGATCAGTTCCGCCATGACCTCGCGGGCGTTGTCGGTGCGCAGCGAGATCTGGCTGCCGCGGTGGCCGTGGAGGGCGGGCGTGACCGATTCGACCTTGCCCGCGGGGACGTACGCGGCCACGCACTCGAGGAAGAAGTCGGTCAGGGCGAGGGACTTGGCGCGGACGGCTTCTACGGAGACCCCGTCCCAGGCGTCGAGCGCCGCCTCCAGGGCCAGCATGGACAGGATGTCCGGCGTGCCGACGCGGGCGCGGGCCACTCCGGGGGTGGGCGTGTAGTCCGGGGTCATCGCGAAGGGATCCGCGTGACCGTTCCAGCCGGGGAGGGGGGAGTCGAAGTCCGCCTGGTGGCGCTCGGCTATGTAGAGGTACGCGGGGGCGCCGGGGCCGCCGTTGAGGTACTTGTACGTGCAGCCGACGGCGAGGTCGACGGCGTGCGCGTCCAGCCCGACGGGGAGGGCGCCGCCCGAGTGGCACAGGTCCCAGACGCTGATCGCCCCCGCGGCGTGGGCGGCCGCGGTGAGGGCGGGGAGGTCGTGGAGGCGGCCGGTGCGGTAGTCGACGTGGTTGAGGAGTACCACCGCCGTGTCCGGGCCCATGGCCTCGGCCGCGTGGGCCGGGTCCACCGGGGTGACGGTGAGACCCGTCATACGGGCCGCGGAGGCGGCGATGTAGCCGTCGGTGGGGAAGGTGGTGGCGTCGACCAGCATCCGGGTGCGGGTGGGGGCGGCGGTTGCCGCCAGCCGGGCGGCGCCCACCAGGGCCTTGAAGAGGTTGACGCTGGTGGAGTCGCCGACGACCACCTGGCCGGGGGCCGCGCCGATGAGCGGGGCGAGCTTGTCGCCGATCCGCTCGGGGGCGGTCCACCAGTCGCTCTCGTCCCAGGAGCGGATGAGGAGCTCGCCCCACTGGCGGGAGACGACGTCCGCGGTGCGGTCGGCGACGTTGGCGGGGAGGGCGCCGAGGGAGTTGCCGTCCAGGTAGACGACTCCGTCGGGGAGGGTGAAGCGCTCGCGGAGCTTGGCCAGCTCGTCGGCCGCGTCCAGGGCTTCGGCCCGTGCCGCCAATGACCGGCCGTGCTGCGCCGGCGCGGCGGAGGGCTGCGGGATCACTGTCGGCTCAGACATGGCTGCGGGCCGTCCAGAGTTCCGGGAAGACGTTCTTCGTGGCGCGCTTTTCCAGCCAGGTCACGCCGGCCGAGCCGCCCGTGCCCGTCTTCGCCCCCATCGCGCGGCGGGTGGCGACCAGGTGGTCGTTGCGCCAGCGCCAGACCAGTTCGGCCACGTCCGTGAGGACCTCGCCGAGGCGGTGGAGGTCGTGGTGCTCGTCCGGGGTCGCGTACAGGGCCGTCCAGACGGCCTCCACCTCGGGCGAAGGCTCGTAGCGCTGGGAGAGGTCGCGGTCCAGGACGGCGGCCGGGACCGCGAGGCCGCGGCGGGCGAGGAGGCGCAGGACCTCGTCGTAGAGGCTCGGCTCGTGGAGCGCCTTCTCCAGCTCCGCGTGCACGCGCGGCGCGCCGCGGTGCGGGACCAGCATGGAGGAGGACTTCTCGCCGAGCAGGAACTCCATCCGGCGGTACATCGCCGACTGGAAGCCGGAACCCTCGCCGAGGGCGGAGCGGTAGGCGTTGAACTGGCTCGGGGTGAGCTGGGCCAGGGGGCGCCAGGAGGAGTTCAGGGCCTCCAGTTCGCGGAGGGAACGTTTCAGCGCGTCCATCGCGACCGGGAGGTCGTCCTTGCGCAGGGCCTGCGCCGCCGTTTCCCACTCGTGGACGATGACGGTGAACCACAGCTCCATGACCTGGGTCGTGACCAGGAAGACCATCTCGCCGGGGTCGTCCGAGCGGAGGTGCTGGAGGTGGGTGAGGACGTCCGCCTGGACGTAGTCCTCGTACGGGGTCGTGCCGTCGAAGTCGAGGTTCGGGGTGTCCGAACCGCCGGCTCCGGAGGCATCAAGGGTGTTCGACATCGCTGTCTCCTCGACACGTGCTTCCGGGTAGCGGTCCGCTCCTTCCGTGAGGTGAGTGGAGCCCCGGTCCCCTGCCCGCATCGTAAGACACGGGTGGGGCGGGGCTCCAGCGGGGAGTGACGTACGCCACATTCCGCTTGTTGGCCTCAGACGGTGTCTCAGGCGTTCAGCGCGTCCGCCGCCGTCTCGGAGGAGTCGCGCAGGAAGGTCGAGCAGCGCTCGTACTCGTCCTTCTCGCCGATCGCCTCGGCGGCGCGGGCCAGGGCGTGCAGGGCGCGGAGGAAGCCGCGGTTCGGCTCGTGCTCCCACGGGACCGGGCCGTGGCCCTTCCAGCCGGCGCGGCGCAGGGCGTCGAGGCCGCGGTGGTAGCCCGTACGGGCGTACGCGTACGACTCGACCGTGCGGCCGGCGGCGAAGGCCTCGTCGGCGAGGGTCGCCCAGGCGAGGGAGGAGGTGGGGTGCGCGGCCGCCACCTCGGCGGCGGGGGTGCCGGCGGCCAGGGCCTCGCGGCCGGGCTCGTCGGGGAGGTGGGTGGGGGCGGGGCCCCCGAGGAGGTTCTGGTGAATGGACATGTGCCTAGTTTGGCTGAGCGGGGCAGTTGACGGACTGTCGTGGGGGTGCGTGACACCGGTGTGGCGGGGTTTCCACGATGGCTCGATATCGACCATCACCCTCACCAAGGACGTTTCACATGGCTCACGTCACCGTAGGAAGCGCCCGGCTGCCGTACGAGGTTCACGGCGAGGGCACCGGGCCCTCCCTGGTGCTCGTACCCGGCACCGGCCCCGGCTCGGTCATCTTCGACCACCTCGTCGCCGGTTTCGCCGAGGGCGGCCGCCGCGTGATCCAGGCCAACTTCTCCGGGCACGCGCACACCGAGGACGACGGCGGCGAACTGTCCCTCGATGCCCTCGCCGAGCAGGTCGTCGCCGTCCTGGAGGAGGCCGGGAACGGCCCGGTGGACCTGCTGGGCTTCTCGCTCGGCTCGCTGGTCGCCGCCACCGTCGCCGCCGCCCGGCCCGACCTCGTCAACCGGCTGGTGCTGGTCAACGGCTGGGCCGGCCCCGGCGACCAGTACCTGCGCAACATGATGACGGTCTGGCGGGAACTCGCCGGCAACCCCGACGCGTTCAGCCGGTACGCCACCATCACCGCCCTCAGCCACGCCACCCTCAACGCGGGTGGCCACGACGGCTTCGAGTCCATGCTCGGGATCATGCTGCCCACTCCCGGCACGCTGCGGCACATCGACCTCAACCTGCGCGCCGACATCCGCGGCGCACTGGCCCGGATCCACGCGCGGACGCTGGTCGTCGGCTCGACTCTGGACCTGACGATCCCGGTGCAGAACGCCCGGGAGGTGCACACCCGGCTGGCGGACAGCACGTACGTCGAGATCGAGAGCGGCCACGCCGTGATCGGCGAGCGCGCCGAGGAATTCACCAAGGTCGTAAGGGACTTCCTGGCCGCCGACGCCGGCTGACGGCTGCGGGGGTGGTGGGCGCCCCACCACTCGGCGGCGCAGGGGTGTGCCCGGCACACCTCCCCGTGAGGGGGGTCGCGGGCGGACGGTGGTGGTGCAATCGACGAAGGGGGTATGTCGTGAACACCATCACCACCCGCCGTGACGTCCGCGGTGAGTTCCAGCCGGTCGGGGGGCCGGTCCGGGGCCGGCGCGATCCGGTCGACGAGGCGGCCGAGGACCTGTGCAAGGCGGTACTCACCTCCCTGCGGCGCAGGGACCAGCGGGAGCGGGGGCGCCAGTACGTGCGCGGGCTGCTCGCCACCGAGGGCCGCAAGTCGATCCGCAACATCGCGCAGCAGATCGGCGGGCCCGCCGCCGAGCAGAGCCTGCACCACTTCATCGCCGGTTCCACCTGGGACTGGCAGCCGATCCGGACGGCCCTGTCGCACTACCTGGAGCAGTCCACCCCGCTCACGGCGTGGGTCGCGCAGCCGATGGCGATCCCGAAGGGGGGCGACCACTCCGTGGGCGTCGGGCACCGCTTCGACCCGCACCAGGGGCAGATGTTCCGCGGGCAGCAGGCCTTCGGGATCTGGTTCACGTCCGCGCAGGTGATCACTCCGGTGGGGTGGCGGCTGTTCCTGCCGCCGGAGGCGGAGGAGGGCCCCCTGCCGGTGCCTTCTCCCGCGGTCTCGCCGTCGCCGTCGACGTCGCCCTCGTTCGAAGCGGGCGAGGAGAAGTACGAGTCGTACGAGGAGTGCGCGGTCACCGGTGTCCTGGACGCGGTGCAGGAGTGCCGGATGCCGGCGCGGCCGGTGGTCCTGGACATCCGCGACATCGGGACCCGGTCGACGATGAACCGCTTCGCCGAGGCGCGGCTGCCGGTGCTGGCGCGGATCGGCGGCGCGGCGCGGCTGCTGGTCACCGACCCGGCGCTGCCGGGGTACGGGGCCGGGACGCTGGCCGCCCGGGACATCCTGCAGAACGTCAAGGGGCTGCGGGTCCCGGTGGAGTGGCCGGACCCCACGCACCCGGGCGCGCGGCGCACCTCGCTGGTGGCGGCGGTACGCGTGATGATGCCGGACCCGTCGCCGGCGCGGCGGCGGCAGGTGCTGCTGGTCGGCGAGTGGACGGACCCGCGGCGGCTGCCGTCCCAGCTGTGGGTGACGGACCTGACGCGGCTGACGCCGGCCGCGCTGCTGCGGCTGACGAAGCAGGCGCGGCGGGTGTCGGCGGCGGCGTCGGAGAGCGTGCAGGAGGTCGGGCTGCGGGACTTCGCCGGGCGGTCGCTGTCGGGGTGGCACCGGCACGTGACGATGGCTTCGGTGGCGCATGCGGCCCGCTGCCTGGGCGACTCCGTCGGGCGGACGGCCGCGCACCCGGTACCGGGCCAGTACCTCCCGTCGCCTCGCCCCGCACGCCGGGCGACCGCCACCCCCCTGCGCGCCCGCGCGGCGTCCCACTAGCCGCGCAAGCACCCGCCGGATCCGCCCGGACCCCGCGCGTCACACGCCGGTGGTCAGGCGGAGCGGTGGGTGCGCAGGGCGGCGCGGGCCTTGCGGAGGCGGAGGGCCATCTGGATCTCCAGGGCCTGGGCCGGCTTCTGCCAGGCCTCGCCCAGGAGTTCCGCGATCCGCTCCAGCCGGCGCGAGACCGTGTTCGGGTGCACGTGCAGCGCCTCGGCGGCGTGCGTGGGGCTGCCGCCCGACTCGTAGTACGCGTCCAGCGTGCGGGTCAGGTCCGTGAGCCGGGTCTCGTCGTATTCCAGTACCGGGCCGATCGTCGAGGCGATGAACGCGTCCACGTCGTGGTCCGTGGACAGGAGCAGGCCCAGGAAGCCCAGTTCGCGCAGCGACGCCGTGCCGCCGGCCCCGTCCAGCGCCGTCAGCGCGTCCAGGCAGCGCGAGGCCTCCTCGTACACGCCCGCCACCCCCGACGCCCCGCGGGCCGGACCGGCCGCGCCCGTGGACACCGGGTGGCCGAGCAGCGGCGAGAGTTCCGCCGAGACCGTGCGGGCCACCGCCGACGCGTCCGAGCCGGGGAGCAGGAGGACGATGCAGCCGCGGCGCACGCCCTTCAGGCCCCCGCACCGGTAGGCGTACGAGCTCGCCCACGCCACCGCCTTGCCCAGCTCCCCGCCCTCCGGCCGGGCCACCACCACCACGTGCGGCACGTCGAGGTCGATGCCGAGCCGCCGGGTCCGCTCCCGCAGGTGGAGTTCGGAGTGGTGCGGCCGGTCCAGCAGGTCCTGGAGCAGCTCGTCGTGGACGGGGCCCTCGGCGGCCGCCGTGCCCCGCTGGATCAGCAGCAGCGCGGCCACCGACTGGGCCGCCAGCTCCAAGAGCCGTACGTCCTCGGGCGTCAGCCCCGCCGAAGCGCGCAGCACCAGCACCCCGAGGTCCTCCGCGCCGGCCGTCACCGGCGCCACCCAGACCTCCCCCGGCAGGGGGACCGGCGCGCGGCCCGTGTGCGCTTGGAGCGCGGCGCGGGTCACCGCCTCCTCGTCCAGGTCCGGGAGCTCGTCGGCGGCGGTCAGCGGCCGCCCGCCCGGGTCCCGTACCTGGAGTACGCCGTCCAGCGCGTCGGCGGCCGCCCGTGCGAGCGCGGACAGCCGGGCCCCGTCCAGCACCATCCGGGCCAGCCGGGCGTGGCAGTCCCACAGGTGGCGCACGCGCGTGAGGGTGGTGTTCATGGCCGAGCCGAACCGCTCCAGCTCGGTGACCTCGTCGCGGGTGCGTTCCAGCAGCTCCGCCTGCTGGACGGCGAGCGCCGCGAGGTCCGCGAGGGAGAGCAGTACGCCGATCTCGTCGGGGGTGAAGTGGCGGGCCTCGCGGTCCGCGCCGTAGAGGGCGCCCAGGGTGGTGTCGCCGGACCGCAGCGGAACCGCGATGATCGCGCGCAGGCCCTCGGCGCGGACCACGTCGTCGATGTCGGGGCGGTGGGGAACGGACTCGTCGTCGAGGTAGTCGGGGCTCCAGACCGCCGCGCGGCGTTCCTCGGCGAGGCTGCCCAGGCTGGGGCCCTCGCCGAGCTCTCGGCCCGCGTTGAGGGCCGTGGTGTCGCCCTCGGAGGTGTGGACGTAGGAGGTTCCGTCGGTGCGGCGCAGGCTCACGTACGCCATGTCGAAGGACAGCAGGCGGCGGGCGCGGCGGGCGATGGCGCGCAGGAGGGTGTCGAGGTCGTGGGGGGAGGTGAGGTCGTGCGCGGTGTCCACGAGCGCGGTGAGGGCGGCTGCGCGGTCGCGGCCGCGGTCGGTGCCGGCGCGGATGGTGCGGGCCAGGTCCACGGCCCTGCCGAGCTCGGTGAGTTCGGCCTCGGCGGCGCCGCTGCGGCGGGCGTCGTGCAGCAGGTTCTCGATGTGGGCTGCCGGTGCGTCTCGGGCGAGGAGTTCCAGTACGGCGAGCGCACCCGTCCTGTCGTTCATAGCCCCTCATCCCCCGATGTGCGGTGCCGTTCCGCGTCGCGATGGGATCGGAATCAGGCCATCCGAACCTAGGTTCCTGGGGCGGCGGGGTCAAGTGCGCGCTGGTCACAGGGGGTGCGGGCTACGGAGCTCGGCCCCTGCGGCCCGGTACGGCTCAATGCGTCGCGGCGTGGGGCCTCAGGCGCGGGGAGCCGGGGCCGCGCCCCAGCCCTGGTCGCCCGAGGCTCCTGACAGACGCAGGTGGTGGCTGGTGGCCGAGTGGTGGTTGACGGCGACGTTGATCATGCCGGGCACCTCGAAGTTCGTAGAAAAAGACCCGCT
This sequence comes from Streptomyces sp. NPDC057010, assembly GCF_042673805.1. NCBI lineage: Bacteria > Bacillati > Actinomycetota > Actinomycetes > Kitasatosporales > Streptomycetaceae > Streptomyces > Streptomyces sp. NPDC057010. The sequence goes on from NZ_JBHUSC010000002.1 coordinate 8,836, forward strand.
GGAATGTTGCGCGTCCGTGGGTTGGTTCCAGTTCATCCTGGGCCGTCGCCCAGGGGCCCGCCAACTCCCTCCGAGGTGATCCGTCAAGTAGGGGACGGATCTCCAAGTGGCGTTCGTTACACGGGAGTTGAAGCGATGGGGAGCCCCCCGGGGCGGGGGTTCCCGGGGGGCCGATCAGGGGGTGGGCCGCGGTGCGGGCCCGGGGGTGGGGCCGCCGGTCACGCCATGGAGGGCGCGGGAGCCGCCCGGAGGAGCGAGTGGCGCAGGGGGCCGGTCGCGGTCTCGGGGTCGGGCTTCGCACCGCGAGAAAAGTCCGCGCGGACCACCGCGGCGGGGCGTCGGTATGTTTCGCCCCTTCGGGAGGGGTACGCGGAGTACGCGGTGGTGCGTACCGTGCCGCGGCCCGCCGGCAGGGCCGCCCCGCGGAGCCGGCCCCAGCCGGAGTCCGCGTCCCGGAGTCCGGGGACGAGGGACAGTTCGGCCAGTCCGGAGCTCAGTTCGCGGTGCCGGCCGAGGGCCAGCTCGGCCTCCACCCACTGTTCCGCGACCGCCTTGCGGGTGGCCTCCAGATCCGCGATCCGCTCCTCGAGCCGGGGCCCGGGGGTCACCCCGTCGAAGGCCGGGCCCTTCCAGAGGCGGAGCGCTCCGCGCAGTCGCCGGGCGGCCGACTCGTGGTCCCCGCGGGCCATGGCGCGGTATCCCGCCCCCGCCTCGCGGGCGAATTCATGCAGGTCAGAGCGGCCGCCGTCGGTATCGAGAAGGTATCCGCCGGGCGTCTGCACCAGGATCGACTCCCCGGTGCGACGCCCGCCCGGTGCGGCCGCCGCGGCGAGGCGCCGGCGCAGCAGGCCCACGCAGGAGTGCACGGCCGCGCCCGCGTGTTCGGCCGGTACGAGCACGGCGAGCTCCGCGGCGAGGACGCCTACGGGGACCACCTGGTCGGCGTGCGCGGCCAGCACGGCCAGAACCTGTCGCGCGGGCGGCGTGGCGGGCGCGACGGGCACGCCGTTCTCGAGGACCTCCAGCCCTCCGAGCACGTCAATGTCCACAGTCTTCTCCCAGGGCAAGGCACGGCAGGAGCCCGCGTGCGCGCGGCTCCGCTGGAAAAAGAATACCCGGGATTTTGTTTTTGGCTACTCGTGATCGCGGCTGCCCTGCCGTGACACCCGGCACACCCCGAAACGCGTGATCCCCCGCCCTGGAGGGCGGGGGATCACGAGCGAGGAATGACGGCTCCGGGATCAGCCGGCGATGGCCGCGTCGTCCTCGGGGGCGACGAGCGGGGAGCCCGAACAGTCGCACAGATGGGCCCCGTTCGGGCCGTGGAGCGCCCGGGCGCCGCGGCCCGGGGCGGTGTCCAGCCGGATCGCGACGGCCGAGACCACCAGGCTCGGCATCACGCTCGTGTAGAGCGCCGAGACCTCCTTGTCCAGCTCCAGGCCCAGCGTCTGCGACATCACGTTGAGCCCCGCGAACGCGCCGACGATCAATCGCGAGGGACCGCCCGGATCCACGTGCGAGAGCAGCTCACCGCGCTCCTTCGCCTCGACCATCAGGGCGGTGTGCATGTCGATCCACCCCTGGTAGGGGGCGGCACGGTCCAGCGCCCGGCCGTTCTGCTCCAGGGTGAGCCGCGCGCTGCCGCGCATCAGCACGTCGTGCTGGAGGCGGTGCGAGAAGATCATGCCGATGTCGACGAACTCCTGCGCCTTGAACTCCTGTGGAGTGTAGGCCGGGTCGATGCCCACCTGGGCGTCGATGACCGCCTGCGCCAGGTCTTCCTTCGAGTCGAAGTGGAAGTAGAGCGCGCCCTTGGTGACGTTGGCGAGCCGGACGATGTCCGTCAGTTTTGCCGCGTCGTAGCCGCGGTCCTCGAACACCACGGCGGCGGCCTCCAGGATCGCCTGGCGGGTGCGCACGGCGCGATCCTGCTTCACCTGCGGTCGTTCCGTCCTCATTCGTATGTCCCTCTCCATGCCCCCAGATCGATCGGCAATACATGCCCCCGGGTACGTACCTATGAGTACAGTTTCACACCATCGTGAAGCCTCCGTCCACCGGCATCGTCACCCCGGTCACGAACGAGGCGCGGGAGCTGCACAGCCAGGCGGCCGCCTCGGCGATCTCCTCCGGCTCCGCGGTACGGGGCTGCGGGGTGGCGGCGTGCAGCCGCTCCTCCATACCCGGTACGGCCGCGAACCACTCCTCGACCACCTCGGTACGGGTGGTGCCCGGGGCCACGGCGTTGACGCGGACGCCCTGGGCCGCGTACTCCGCGGCGGCGGCCTTGGTCATGCCGATCACCGCGTGCTTGGCGACCACGTAGGGCGCGGCCACCGGGGTGGCGATCAGGCCGGCGACGCTGCTGTTGTTGACGATCGTGCCGCCGCCGGTCCTCAGCATCGCGGCGATCTCGTCGCGCAGGCAGTTCCACACCCCGCGCACGTTGAGGTCCATGATCCGGTCGTACAGCTCGTCGTCCATCTCGTGCAGAGGAGTGCGACCCGTGCCCCAACCGGCGTTGTTGAAGGCGCAGTCCAGCCGGCCGAACCGGCTCACGGCCAGCTCCACGGCGCGCGCCGTGTCCTCCCGGCGCGTCACGTCGGCCACGGCGTACTCGGCCTCCGCGCCGGCGCCGCGCAGTTCCTCGGTGAGCTCCTTGAGCCGGTCCTCCCGGCGTGCCACGAGGACGACCCGTGCTCCCTCGCGGGCGAACACCCGGCCCGCGGCCGCGCCTATGCCACTGCTCGCGCCGGTGATCAGTGCGACCTTGCCGTCGAGCATGCGCTCCCCTGCCATGACTCTCCCTGTTATCGCTGTGTTCACGGCCGCGCCGTGACGAGTACGGGATACCGGTATCAGGCGGCCCAGGCGAGACCGGCGGCGGCCTCCCCGTCGAGCACGCGCAGCAGGTCCTCGTCGATCTCGTCGAGCGAGCGGACCAGGTGCCGTACGCCCGCGTCGCGCATCAGACGGCCCTGGAAGCCGTACTCGAAGGGGCTGGGGTGCCCGATGAAGGGGGCGCGCAGGTCGCGGGCGGCCTCGGAGACCCGGGCGACGTCGTCGATGAAGAGCACCCGGTCGCAGTCGAGGCCGAAGGAGTCCACGGCGATCTCGCGGACGCCGGGGCGGAAGTCGTTGGTGCAGATGTAGCCCGGCTCGTCGAAGAGGTGCGCGAGGTGGCCGAGGTAGGCGTCGAAGTGGGTCTTGTCGAGGCCGCCGTAGCAGACGGTGCCCAGGCCGAGGGCGCGCAGCCGGTGCAGGAGGGCTTCCGCGCCCGGCAGTACCCGGAGCGGGTTTTCGGCGAGGTAGGCGGCCCGTTCCTCGAAGTAGACCTCCAGCACCCGCTCCGGGGTCCAGTCCACCCCGGCCGCCGCGCCGAGCGCCGCGGCGGCGGTGGTGCGGGACTGCGAGAAGACCGCGCGCTCCACGTGTGCGTCGTAGGTCCCGCCGCGACTGGTGACGAAGTGGTGGATCACCGGGCTGAAGGTGTCGTTGAGCAGGACCCCGTCGATGTTCACGGCGGCGAGCCGCAGGTGCCCGAGCGGGCGGATGTGCCGGAGGGCGTGCATCGGGTCTCCAATCGGCGGGGGCCCGGACGGTGGCTGGACGCGGCACGCCGCTGCGGAGATGCCGGGCAGCCACGGAGCGCCCGGGGGACCCCCAAAAAATACTCCCAGGTACGCGGCTGCCGCTGAGCAAAAGATACCTGACGCCGCCTTGATGTCCCCTCATCGGCCGAAAATCGACTCAGCGTGAGCGGAACCCCCCATTACGGTCACTGACCTGGCAGAACATCTACTGGAAGCAGCCATTCCACTACTCCGAGTGGTGTGGTTTACGTCACCTTCGAGCCAGGGACCCCTGATCTTCGGGTAATTCTCTACCTGACAAGCAAACCCGAAAGTACGTACTTTGCGTCAGGCAAGTAGTGCGGCTCGGCTTTCGGCCATGATCTCGAGGGACTTCATGATCACGACCTTGGAACCGACGGACGTCCTCGCCAACCTGTCTTCCTCCACTGCCGATTGCCGGTGCCCTGACCGACAGGACGGGGGGCTCACCACCACCGTCCCCCGCGAGCTCGTGCACCGGGCGGCCCTTGCCGAGGTCTTCCTGACGGGTATGTGCCGCCCGGCCGAGGACCGGTTCCACGTCACCGCGCAGCTCCCGCGGGGCCACAGCTTCTTCGCCCCGATCGCCGGAACCCACTACGACCCGATGCTGATCTGCGAGACCATCCGCCAGGTCGGCTCGTACGTCGCCCACGAGGCCTTCGACGTCCCGCTCGGCCACCAGTTCCTGCTGTGGGGCCTCGACTACACGGCCAGCCCCGAGAACCTGGTCATAGGCGACACGCCCGCCAACCTCGACCTCGACGTCGTCTGCACCGAGGTGCGCCGCCGGGGGACCCAACTCCAGGCGCTGCGCTACCAGGTGACGATGCGTCACGGCGGTCTCGTGGTGGCCACCGGGGACGTCGGCTACAACGTCGCCTCCCCCGCCGTGTACCGCCGGCTGCGCGCCGGACAGGTGGACCGGCGGCCCGAGCCCTCGCTGCCCGCCAACCCGCTCCAGCCCGCCCAGGTCGGCCGCTACTCCCCCTTCGACGTGGTGCTCGCCGCCGCGCCGCAGCACGGCACCGGCTCCACCTGGCAGCTGCGGTACGACACCCGCCACCCGGTCCTCTTCGACCACCCCGGCGACCACCTCCCGGGCATGGTCCTGATGGAGGCCGCCCGCCAGGCCGCGGTGGCGCTGACCCCCGCCCCCGCCGTCATGCCGGTCTCCGTCACCAGCACGTACCAGCGGTACGCCGAGTTCGGCGCCCCGGTCTGGATCCACGCCGAGCGCACCGGCCCCGCCACGGTCAAGGTCATCGGCGTACAGAACGGCGAGGAGGTCTTCGAGGCCCTCGTCGGCACCGGCCTGGTCGAGGCCCTGCCGTACGGCATGACGGCCTGATGGCCTGACCGACTCCCGGGCGTCGGGGGGCGCCGCGGGACCAGGGGGGATCCAGGGGAAGCCGAAGGGCCCGGCCGCCGTCGTGAGACGGGGGCCGGGCCCTTCGTACGCAGGTGCGCGGAGAGCTACTTCAGCTTCGTACCGGTCGAGCGCAGGTTCGCGCACGCCTCGGCGACACGCGCGGCCATGCCCGCCTCGGCGGCCTTGCCCCACGTGCGCGGGTCGTACTTGGACTTCGTGCCGACCTCGCCGTCGACCTTCAGGACACCGGCGTAGTTGGTGAACATGTGGTCCACGACCGGGCGGGTGAAGGCGTACTGGGTGTCGGTGTCGAGGTTCATCTTCACGACGCCGTTCTCCAGCGCGGTGGCGATCTCCTCGGCCGTGGAGCCCGAACCGCCGTGGAAGACGAAGTCGAACGGGGAGGCCTTGCCGAACTTCTCGGCGACACCGGCCTGGAGGTCCTTGAGGAGCTCGGGGCGCAGGACGACGTTGCCCGGCTTGTAGACGCCGTGCACGTTGCCGAAGGAGGCGGCCAGCAGGTAGCGGCCCTTCTCACCCAGGCCCAGGGCCTCGGCGGTACGGATCGCGTCCTCGACGGTGGTGTACAGCTCGTCGTTGATCTCGTGGCTGACGCCGTCCTCCTCGCCGCCGGTCGGGGTGATCTCGACCTCAAGGATGATCTTGGCGGCGGCGGCCTTGGCGAGCAGCTCCTGGCCGATGGCCAGGTTGTCGGCCAGGGTCTCGGCGGAGCCGTCCCACATGTGCGACTGGAAGAGCGGGTTCAGACCCTTGGCAACGCGCTCGGCGGAGATGTCGAGCAGCGGACGGACGTAGCCGTCCAGCTTGTCCTTGGGGCAGTGGTCCGTGTGCAGCGCGATCGTGACGTCGTACTTGGCCGCCACGATGTGCGCGAACTCGGCCAGGGCGACCGCGCCGGTGACCATGTCCTTGTTGTGCTGGCCACCCAGGAACTCCGCGCCACCGGTGGAGATCTGGATGATGCCGTCGCTCTCGGCCTCCGCGAAGCCGCGCAGCGCAGCGTGCAGGGTCTGGGACGAGGTCACGTTGATGGCCGGGTAGGCGAACTTGCCTGCCTTCGCCCGGTCGAGCATCTCGTTGTAGACCTCGGGGGTTGCGATGGGCATCTGTCCGCTCCTTGGATGTGCGGGGAGTGTGCTATTGCGGGCCCTGACCTGGGGGCGACGTCACCGTCGCGCCTATCTTTCCAGACTCGGCGCGACACTCCACCCCTGCTGTCCACAGTGCGAGCCGAACGGGCCGGGACGTTTCACGTGAAACATCCCGGCCACCCGGAAAACGCCAGGTCAGGCCCTGCCCCGGGGCTTCGGAGGACCTTTGTCACCACTTGGACGTGGCCGGGAGCAGGCCCGTATCGGGACCTAGGACAGGCCGAGGTCCTCGAGCCGGTACCCGGTGAGGTAGGGGAGCCCGGCCTCGGCGATCGCGCCGGCCGCGCCGCGGTCGACGATCGTGGCGACGGCGACGACCTCGCCGCCGGCCTCGCGGACCGCCTCGACGGCCGTCAGCGGGGAGCCGCCGGTGGTCGAGGTGTCCTCGACGACCAGGCAGCGCTTGCCCTTGACGTCGGTGCCCTCGATGCGGCGCTGCATGCCGTGCGCCTTCTGCGCCTTGCGGACGACGAAGGCGTCCAGGCGCTGCCCGCGCGCGGCGGAGGCGTGCAGCATCGAGGTGGCGACCGGGTCGGCGCCCAGGGTCAGGCCGCCGACGCAGTCGAAGTCGAGCTCGGCGGTCAGGTCGAGCATGACCTGACCGACCAGCGGGGCCGCCTCGCCGTCGAGGGTGATCCGGCGGAGGTCGATGTAGTAGTCGGCCTCGCGGCCGGAGGAGAGGATCACCTTGCCGTGCACGACGGCCTTGTCCTTGATCTGCTGCAGAAGCGCATCGCGTACGTCACTCATGCCTCTGAGCTTAATTGGGTGCTACGAGAGCCGCCGCCACGTCCAGGTCGCGGAGATCTCCAGCGGGTCGACGGGGGTGACCAGGCGCGGCAGGGTGTTCAGCCCGTTCGGCGGCCCCGACTGGGGCTCGACGCAGACGGCCTCGGGCTGCTCGTCGTAGACGACCACCCATTCGGCCCGGCTGGTGACCTTCAGTTCCAGCGCACCGGGCCAGGTCAGGGTGACGTCGACCCCGTCCGGCATGCCGAAGCAGTCGTCCCAGGGGCCGGGCAGCGGGTCGATGCGGCGGCCGGTGGGAAGGTGGTCGGCGCCGCGCTCCTCCTGCCAGGCGGGCTCGAAGGCCAGGCTCACGTCGGCGCCGCCCGTCCCGAGGTTGCGGCGGAACCAGGGGTGCCAGCCGGCCTGGGCAGGGAAGGAGTCCCCGTACGTCTCGATGCCCAGGGTGAGGGTGAGCGCGTCCTCGGCCAGCTCGAAGATCTGCGTGACCCGGCCGGGGTACGGCCACGGGTCGGCGAGGTCGTAGGTGAAGACGGCCTCGGTGTCGGTGGCCTTGGCCGGGCGCCAGGCCGCGTCGCGGCCGAAGCCGTGCAGGGCGTGCGGCGGGTGGTTGACCGGCATCTGGTGCACGGTGGCGCCGTCCCTGAACCGGCCGTTCTCGGTCCGGCCGCACCACGGGACCATCGGGAAGGACCCGTAATGCGGGCCCCGGCGCAGCAGCTCGGTCCCGTCGATGCGCAGGCTGCTGATCCGGCAGCCGTTCTCCTGGTCGACGGTCACCTCGGCGCCGCCGGCGCTCAGTTGCGTACTCATACCGCCGACCCTAGCGGCGGCGGCGCAGGGCTCTGCCGAGGAGCACGGCCGAGGCCAGGGCGAGGGCCGCGGCGGGTGCGATCCAGCGCAGGTTGTCGCCGGCCGTGGTGGCGGTGGGTGCCGGGACCGGGGCGTAGCGGCCGCGCGGGGGGGCGTGGTCCACTTCCTCGGCGCTGCGGCCGATCATCGTGCGGCGGGCGTGCGCGGCTTCGGCCGGGGGCCGCGGGGACCCGCCGTCCAGCTCGTCGAACTCACCGGCCAGGAAGGGGTCCAGGGAGGGCGGCGGCACCTCGGTGTCGAACACGGAGGCGGTGACTTCGGTGACCTCCGCGTCATCGGAGCCGGCGGCGTCCGCGGTGTCCTCGGCCTCCTCCGCTTCCTCCGCCTCGGCCACCGGATCGCCGACCCCGGCACCCGCCGCGTCCGCTGTGTCCGCCGTGGCCGCCGCGCCCAGCAGTTCGGCGGCCCGCTCCAGCAGCCGCCGTACGGCGGTGTCGGTGGCCTCGGCGGTGAAGGCGGCGGCCCGGCCGCCGGCGGTGCCCCTGGCGGTGAAGTCCAGCCGGGTGCCGTCCTCCTGCGGGGTCAGCCGCAGCGCCAGCGCGAGGGTGACGGTCCCGCTGCCCCGGACCTCGGTGCCCTCGCCGTCGAGGTCGAAGCGGCTCGGGTCCCGCTCGGTGACGGTCAGCGCCCCCCGGTAGGTCACGGTGCTTCCGCCGACCCGGACCTTCAGCCGGCCCGAGACGGGCCCGGAGTCGGTGTCGGCGTCCTGCTGGAGCCCCGGCACGCACCGGGCCACCCGGACGGGGTCGCGCAGCACGGCGCGGAGACGGTCTGCCGGAACCGGAACGAACACCTGATGCTCCATGCGGTCGAGCCTACCGACGAGACCGCACCGGGTCACGAATACCGCGGGTGCGGAAGGGTCGACGGCGGGAGTCCGGTCATCCGGGTGCGCTCCGCGTCGCGCGCGGCGTCCAGGAGGGAGGCGGTGGACAGCGAGCGCAGACCCGGCGTGTCGCGGTCCACGCGCAGCGCGGGCGACTGCTCGCGGGCGGCCAGGACGAAGCCCCAGTCCTGCGGCGGTGTGCCGGTCAGCCCGGTGCGGTCGGGCCCGGCGGCGAAGCCGGAGAGGCGGCCGCCCGCGCTGTAGGGGGCGGTCCGCAGCCCGGCCGCGCGGAGGGTGGACTCGACGGTCCAGTACGTACGGGGCCGCGTGGCCAGCGGCCCGGCGTGTACGGCGATCCGGCCGCCGGGGCGCAGGGCCCGCGCGGCCAGCCCGTAGAACTCCTGCGAGTACAGCTTCGTGCTGGGGGTGATCCCGGGGTCCGGGAGGTCGGAGACGATGACGTCGAACCCGTTGCGGGCGGCCGGTCCGCGCAGCCAGCGGAAGGCGTCCTGCGTGACGACCCCGAGGCGGGGGTCCCCGTAGACCCCGGCGTTGAGCGCGGACAGCATGGGGTCGGTGCGGGCGAGGCGGACCACGCCGGGGTCGAGCTCGACGATGGTGACGGAGGCGACGTCCGGGTAGCGCAGCACCTCGCGGGCGGCGAGCCCGTCGCCGCCGCCGAGGACCAGGACGCGGGTGTGCGGGCCGGTCATGGCGGGGTGGACGAGGGCCTCGTGGTAGCGGTACTCGTCGTAGCCGCTGACCCGCAGCCGCCCGTCGAGGTACAGGTCGAGGGAGCGCGGGGAGCCGGTGGTGGGGCCGGTGAGCACCAGCTCCTGTACGCCGGTCTGGACGGCGACCCGGACCTCCCCGCCGTAGACGGCGCGCCGGGCGGAGCGCTCGAAGTCGTCGGCGAGGACGGTCGCGCAGCCGAGGACGGCCAGGACGGTCGCGTTCGCGGCGAGCAGCATCCAGCGCTCGCGCCGGCCCAGGTCGCGGCGGAACAGCCACAGCACCAGGCCGCCGCCGATGACCACGTTGACGGTGCCGGTGAGCATGGCCCCGGTGAGCTGGCCGAGCACGGGGAGCAGCAGGAAGGGGAAGGCGAGGCCGCCGACCAGGGCGCCCACGTAGTCGGCGGCGAAGAGGTCGGCGACGGCGCCGCCCGCGTCCTGTCTGCGGATGCGTTGGATGAGGACCATCAGCAGCGGGATCTCCGCACCGATGAGCACCCCGATGGCGAAGGAGAAGCCGACGAGGGCGGGCCGGGACTCCCCCAGCCAGGCGAAACTCGCGTACAGCGCTATGGCCGAGAGTCCGCCGAGCAGGGCCAGCCCCACCTCGATGGCGCCGAAGCCGAAGGCGGGCCGGCTCCGGAGCCGTTTGGCGAGCAGGGAGCCGACGCCCATGGCGAAGACCATGACGGACAGGACGACCGACGCCTGGGTGACGGAATCGCCGATGAGGTAGGAGCCGAGGGCGAGCAGCTCCAGCTCGTACACGAGCCCGCAGGCGGCGCAGACGAACACGGTGGCCAGGACGAGGAGTCGGCCGGTCCGGGGCCGTACGGGCAGGGCGGACGGGACGGGCGCGGCGCCCCGCGGCTCCGGGGCCGGGAGCACCCGGCGCGGGACGGAACGGTCGATCATGAAGCGAACCGTACGTCACCGCCCACTCACATCCGGTCACCCACATGGGTGCAAGTGGCGTACCGATCCAGCCAGTTGGCGTAACCGTGCCGGAACGCCCGCGCCCGGAAGGCGCCCGGGCGCCCCCGCCCCCGCGGGGGGCGGGGCTAGCGCAGTGCGGGCGACTCCCGTTCCGCGGCGGCCGCCGCGGCCGCCGCCATCCGTACGCCCACCCGGGTCCGGGTGGCGACCAACTGGCCCTCCTGCGGGTACGCGTGCCAGGTCCGCCAGCGCACCTGGCCCTCGTAGCGCTGCGCGAGCATGGCGGTGAAGGCGTGCGGACTGCCGGGGAAGGTGCCCGCTAGTCCGTTCGGGTGGTCGGCGACCAGTGCGAGGAGTTCCTGCGCGCGCCCCGCGAAGGACCCGCGGGACAGGGTCTCGACCCGTGCGGCGAACTCGTACCCCCAGTCGCCGACCCGCTTGGCCACGCCGAGCGGCAGCGGCGTGCTGCTGCCGGGCATGCAGGCGACCGTCTCCGAGCAGAGCACCTCACCCTCCTCCAGGAGCACCTGATGGGAGGCTCCGAGCAGGCGCAACTCCACCTTCGCGCCCGACAGTTCGAGGTTCAGTACGGCAAGGGCGGGCAGCCGGTCCCGACCCAGGGCCCAGGCGAGATCGGCGGCACGCGTGTCGGTGTAGGTGGTCTGGAGGGTCGTGAGCATGAGTCGGCTCCGCAAACGCGCGAGGGAGATGGGCCGGGGCCCGCCAGCGGTAGTCAACGGGTGGGGGGACACCGGCACGGGTCCACAGGAAGTCCCGGGAGGTCCGGGGACTGGTCTACTCAACCGAGGGAATCATGAAAGGCACGGCACTCACAGCGTTTTTACCCAACTTGACGGGGTTTACATCCCCCCGGGGGCTTCGCAGTTCACGTGTTCAACAGGTTGCGTCCCGCGCGTCGTCATGCATGGGCCGCACACGGGCGAACGGGAGGGCGCCCGACGGAAATCGGACCGCCGGACGCCCCCGTCCACGCGGTGCCAGCTGCCCCGTGTCAGCTGGAACCGCACCCCCCGCCGCCGCAGGAGGAAGACCCGCCGCAGGACGAGGAGGAACCACAGGAGGACGAGGAGCCGCAGGAGGAGGAGCCCCCGTCGCCTCCCCACCAGCTGCTGCCGGAACCGGACGACGACGAACCGCCGCTGCTGCTGCCGCCCCAGCGCTTGGCCACGGTCACGACGAACGCGGCGACCAGCAACCCGACCACAATGAAGACGAACACGATGCCCGCCCCCTCTCTCACACCCCGGTCCTCCCGGGTGACGGGATCCCCGCGTCCCGCGTGACAGGGGGATTCCCGCACGCCGCACGGCCCAAAGCACACTTGAGCAAGTCCAGAGGTTCCCCGCAGGATGGCGCCCATGAGCGCACCCGTGAGCAGCGACCGCAGCGACCGCCCCTTCCTGAACCGCCGGCTGGCGGCCTTCGGCACGACGATCTTCGCGGAGATGTCCGCGCTGGCCGCCCGCACCGGGTCGATCAACCTGGGCCAGGGCTTCCCCGACACCGACGGCCCGGCGCAGATCGCCGAGGCCGCCTCCCGCGCGGTCCTCACCGGCCTCGGCAACCAGTACCCGCCGGGCCCCGGCGTCCCCGAGCTGCGCACGGCGATCGCCGCCCACCAGCAGCGTTTCTACGGCCTGTCCTACGACCCCGACACCGAGGTCCTGGTCACCGCCGGCGCCACGGAGGCCATCGCCGCCTCCCTCCTGGCCCTCCTCGAACCGGGCGACGAGGTCATCGCCCTCGAACCGTTCTACGACTCCTACGCGGCCTGCATCGCGATGGCCGGCGCCGTACGGGTCCCGGTGACCCTGCGCCCGCACGCCGGGGCCTTCGCCCTCGACCTGGACGAGCTGCGCGCCGCCGTCACCCCGCGCACCCGCCTGCTCCTGCTGAACACCCCGCACAACCCCACGGGCACCGTGCTGACCCCGCCGGAGCTCGCGGCGATCGCCGAGCTCGCCGTCGAGCGGAACCTCCTCGTCATCACGGACGAGGTCTACGAGCACCTGGTCTTCGAGGGCGCCCACACCCCCCTGGCCGGCCTGCCGGGCATGCGCGAGCGCACGGTCACGATCTCCTCCGCCGGCAAGACGTTCTCCTTCACCGGCTGGAAGGTCGGCTGGGTCACCGCGCCCCCGGCACTGGTGACGGCGGTCCGCTCGGCGAAGCAGTTCCTCACCTACGTCTCCTCCGGCCCCTTCCAGTACGCGATCGCCGAGGCCCTGGCCCTTCCCGACAGCTACTACGACGCCTTCCGCGCGGACCTGGCCGCCAAGCGCGACATCCTCGCCGACGGCCTCACGGCGGCCGGCTTCGAGGTCTACCGCCCGCAGGGCACGTACTTCATCACCACGGACATCACCCCCCTCGGCGAGAAGGACGGCCTCGCCTTCTGCCGCGCCCTGCCCGAACGCTGCGGCGTGGTCGCCATCCCGAACCAGGTCTTCTACGACGACACCTCCGCCGGAGCCACCCAGGTCCGCTGGGCCTTCTGCAAGCGGACCGAAGTGCTCCAGGAGGCCGCCGCGCGGCTGGGCCGCCTCTAGCGCGGGCTGCCCGCGCGTCGTCGGAGGGGCGCCGGTTCCGGCCGGTGGTTGCGGGCCGGCTGAGGGCGGTGTGAAGCTGGCGGTCGTGCACATGCCCGGAGCCCTCACCAACCGGTGAGCGTCGTCACAAGAGCTGGAAAGTCGGGATACATGGCAACGGGCAGAGCGACGGTGACCGCGTCGCCCTTGGAGATCCGCGCGGTCAGGTTCGTACGGTCGGCGGCGCCGACGACCGTGATCGCGCTCGGGGTGTTCGCCGCCGTACGCGGAGCCGGGGTGCTGGTGCTCACGCTGGGCTCCTGGTGGGCCGGGCGGGATCCGCTCAAGGTGCTCGGCAGGTCCTGGGACTCCGTCTGGTACCTCGGGATCGCCGCGAACGGCTACGGCCGCACCCAGATGTGGCCCGACGCCGTGACGGGCACCGGGTACATCCAGAGCGACTACGCCTTCTTCCCGCTCTACCCGGCCCTGATGCGGGCGGTCGCCACCGTACTGCCCGGCGGGCTCGTGCCCGCCGGGATCCTCATCGCGTGGGTCTGCGCCGCCGTGGCCGCCGTCGGCATCTACCGGGTCGGGGAGCGGGTGATCGGGCCGCGTGCCGGGCTGCTCCTCGTGGGGCTGTGGGCGGCCCTGCCGCACTCCGTGGTGCTGTCCCTGGCCTACACCGAGCCGCTGCTCGCCGCGCTCGCCGCCTGGGCCCTCCACGCCCTGCTGCGGGGCCGCTGGACGGCCGCGGCGGGCCTCGCCGTGCTCGCCGGGCTGACCCGGCCCACCGGGCTCGCCGTGGCGGCCGCCGTCTCTGCCGCGGCGCTCTACGCCGTCGTCGTCCGCAGGTCCCGCGCGCCCGAGGTGTGGGCGGCCGGGCTGCTGGCCCCCGTGGGCTGGGCCGCGTACGTCCTGGCCGTCGGCGTCCGCGTGGACGATCCCCTCGGCGGGTACTTCGCCGTGCAGCGGAACTGGGGCTCCCGCTTCGACTTCGGCGTCGGGGCGCTGCGCTCGGCGGAGCGGGTGCTGACCGGCGGGCACGTGCCCCTCGCCACCACCGTGACGGTGGCCCTGCTGGCGGCGGCCGGGCTCCTCGCCCTGCTGCTGTTCCTGGACCGGACGCCGCTGCCGCTGCTCGCGTACACGGCGATACTGCTGGTGATCACCTTCGGCGGGGCCGGCTTCTTCGAGTCGAAGCCGCGGTTCCTGCTCCCGGCCTTCCCGCTGCTGCTGCCGGTGGCCGCCGTCATGGCGCGAGCCCGGCCGCGCACCGCGGTCCTGGTGACCGTGGGGCTGGCCGGGCTCTCGTACGGCTACGGGCTGTACCTGATGCTCGTGGCGCGCGTGCCGCTCTAGCGGCGGGTGCCTGGGTGACTAGTCGTCGTCGCCGTTCTTCTCGTCGTCGCCGTCGGAGGAGTCGATGTCCTTCTCCAGGCCGAACTGCTCGACGAGCCACTTGTCGAATTCGATGGAGGCGCGGACCCAGCTCACCGTGGAGGACACGAAGTGCTCCAGGTTGACGCCGGTGCCGATCAGCATCTGCGCCTCACCGATCAGACGGACCGAGCCGTCGTCGTGGGTGTGGCTGTAGACCTTCGGCCACAGGGTGCGGCGGTTCCAGTCGTCGATCGACTCGAGCAGCTGCGGCTTCTCCTCGATCTTGTGCGGACGGTCGTAGAAGGTCCGCACCGAGAAGACCTGCTGCTCGTTCTCGCCGCGGAACATGAAGTACGTACGGAACTCCTCCCACGGCGCCGCGAGGTCACCCTCGTCGTCGACGACGTACTTGAGCTCCATCTGCTCCAGCAGCTGCTTGACCAGATCCTGGTCGGGGACGACGGGGCCCGCCGGTCCTGTGGCCTGCGGATCGGGCTGCTGCCCTCCGAAGTTCGGAATCGAGGCCGGGTCGATGCTCACCGTGTACTTCCCTTCGTGCGGATAACTGCATCCTCCCCCATCTCGCCCACCCCATGTCCAGCCCCGCACGTACGATCCGCTGCGGGCGGACACGAGTAGGAACCGGGTAAGGCCGGGTGAGGGGGGCGTCGGATGATCCCGCGCACGTTGAAGCAGGTCGGGCGGCTGCCGGTGGTGCTCGCCGTCGCGTTCGCTGCCGGGCTGCCGGGGTGGCTGTGGGTCGCCTCGGACGGCTACGGGGCCCAAGGCGCCCACGAGGAGCAGCCGGGCACGGCCGCCGCCTGTCCCGAGGCCCTCCGGTTCACCCGTCTGGACCCGCCGGCGGGCCTGCGGGACGGGAAGTGCGAGCTGAAGCGGACGCAGGACGGCCGCCCGAAGGCCACCGGCGCGTTCCGGATGGAGCACCGCGACGTCGACGCGTGGCTCGCCTCCTTCCCGCAGCCGGCGGAGCCGCTCGCCTGCCCGGGGCCCCACCCGGACAACTACGACCCGGAGAGCGAGGGCTGCGTCGCCCTCGTCTACGAGACCGCGCAGCCCGGCCGGGCGGCCGGGCTGCGGATGCGCATCACCCCGGAGGTCGGGACCACCGCCACGGTCCGCTTCCAGGCGGAGTAGGGCGGGGGCGGGGCGGCCCCGCCCGCGGGACCGCTACAGCGCCTTGCCGACCAGCAGGTCGTCACCCGCCACGTCGACCCGTACGGTGTCGCCCTCGCGGACCTCGCCCGACAGGATCTCCCTCGCCAGGCGGTCGCCGATGGCCGTCTGGATCAGGCGGCGCAGCGGGCGGGCGCCGTAGGCGGGGTCGTTGCCCTTGTCGGCCAGCCAGGCCAGGGCCTCGGGCGTGACGTCCAGGGTCAGGCGGCGGTCGGCGAGGCGCCGGCCGAGCCGGTCGATCTGGAGCTGTGCGATGTGCGCGAGCTCGTCGCCGGTCAGCGCGGAGAAGACGACGAGGTCGTCCAGGCGGTTGAGGAACTCCGGCTTGAAGCTGGCCCGCACCACCTCCAGGACCTGCTGCTTCTTCTGGTCCGCCGGGGTCACGGGATCCACGAGGAACTGACTGCCCAGGTTCGAGGTGAGGACCAGGATGGTGTTGCGGAAGTCCACCGTCCGGCCCTGGCCGTCGGTGAGGCGGCCGTCGTCCAGGACCTGGAGCAGGATGTCGAAGACCTCGGGGTGAGCCTTCTCCACCTCGTCCAGGAGGACCACGCTGTACGGGCGGCGGCGGACGGCCTCGGTGAGCTGGCCGCCCTCTTCGTAGCCGACGTAGCCGGGCGGGGCGCCGACGAGGCGGGCCACGCTGTGCTTCTCCGAGTACTCCGACATGTCGATGCGGACCATGGCCCGCTCGTCGTCGAAGAGGAAGTCCGCGAGGGCCTTGGCCAGCTCGGTCTTGCCCACGCCCGTCGGGCCCAGGAAGAGGAAGGAGCCGGTCGGCCGGTCCGGGTCGGCGATCCCGGCGCGGGTGCGGCGCACGGCGTCCGAGACGGCCCGGACGGCCTCGCCCTGGCCGATCAGGCGGCGGCCCAGCTCGTCCTCCATGCGGAGCAGCTTCTGGGTCTCGCCCTCCAGGAGCCGGCCGGCCGGGATGCCGGTCCAGGCGCCGACCACGTCCGCGATGTCGTCCGGGCCGACCTCGTCCTTGACCATCGTGTCCCGGGCGACCTCGGCCTCGGCCTCGGTGGCCTCCGCCAGCTCGTGCTCCAGGGCCGGGATCTCCCCGTAGAGCAGCTTGGAGGCGGCGTCGAAGTCCCCGTCGCGCTGGGCGCGCTCGGCCTGACCGCGCAGGTCGTCGAGGCGCTCCTTGAGCTCGCCGACGCGGTTGAGGGACTGCTTCTCCTTCTCCCAGCGGGCGGTCAGGCCCCGCAGGTCCTCCTCCTTGTCCGCCAGGTCCTTGCGGATCTTCTCCAGGCGCTCCAGGGAAGCCGGGTCGGACTCGTTCTTCAGGGCCAGCTCCTCCATCCGCAGGCGGTCGACGGAGCGCTGGAGCTCGTCGATCTCCAGCGGGGAGGAGTCGATCTCCATGCGCAGCCGGGAGGCGGCCTCGTCGACGAGGTCGATGGCCTTGTCGGGCAGGAAGCGGGAGGTGATGTACCGGTCGGAGAGGGTCGCGGCGGCGACGAGCGCGCTGTCGTTGATGACGACCTTGTGGTGGGCCTCGTAGCGGCCCTTGAGCCCGCGCAGGATCGCGATGGTGTCCTCGACGGAGGGCTCGGCGACCAGCACCTGCTGGAAGCGCCGCTCCAGCGCCGGGTCCTTCTCGATGCGCTCGCGGTACTCGTCCAGGGTGGTCGCGCCGACCATGCGCAGCTCGCCGCGGGCCAGCATGGGCTTGAGCATGTTGCCCGCGTCCATGGCGGAGTCGCCGCCGGCGCCCGCGCCGACGACGGTGTGCAGCTCGTCGATGAAGGTGATGATCTGGCCCTCGCTGGACTTGATCTCCGCGAGGACTGTCTTGAGGCGCTCCTCGAACTCACCGCGGTACTTGGCGCCGGCGACCATGGCGCCGAGGTCGAGGGAGACGAGCCGCTTGTTCTTCAGGGACTCGGGGACGTCGCCCTTGACGATGCGCTGGGCCAGGCCCTCGACGACGGCCGTCTTGCCGACGCCGGGCTCGCCGATGAGCACCGGGTTGTTCTTCGTACGGCGCGACAGGACCTGGACGACGCGCCGGATCTCCTGGTCGCGGCCGATGACCGGGTCGAGCTTGCCCTCGCGGGCGGCCGCCGTGAAGTCGGTGCCGAACTTCTCCAGGGCCTTGTACTGGCCCTCCGGGTCGGGGGTGGTCACCCGCCGTGCTCCTCGTGCGTTCTGGAAGGCGTCCAGCAGCTTCTTCGCTGTCGCGCCCTGGTCGGAAAGGGCCGCTCCGGCCGCGCCGCCCTTGGCGGCGATGGCGATGAGCAGGTGTTCGGTGGAGAGGTAGTCGTCGCCGAGCCGGCCGGCCTCGGCGTCCGCCTCGGCGAGGACGGCGAGCAGCTCGCGGGTGGGCTGCGGGGGCGCGACCGTGGAGCCGGTGACGCTGGGCAGGGCGGCGAGCAGCCGCTCCGCCCCGTTGCGTACGGCGGCCTGGTCGGCGTCGGTGGCCGCGAGGAGGTCGGTGACGTTCTCGTTGTCCTCGCCGGCGAGCAGGGCCAGCAGCAGGTGCGCGGGGGTGAGATCGGCGTGGCCGTCCTTGACGGCCCTGGTGGTGGCCGCGTTCAGCGCGTCGCGGCTCTTGTTCGTCAGCTCGGCGTCCACAGGTGGCTTCTCCTCTCCGGAGGGGATCGGGGCAGTGTCAGAACTATGACAGAAACAACCTATGCAAAGTTGAGTCTATTCCACTCAAGGCCGGGCGCCGTACCCTTCGGCCATGTCCCATGACGTACTCAACCCGACGCCCGAGTACCTCGCCTTCTGGCGGGAGCGGCACGTCTGCACGCTGACCACCCCCCGCCCCGACGGCACGCCGCACGTGGTGCCGGTGGGCGTGACCTACGACCCGGAGGCCGGTCTGGCCCGGGTGATCAGCAACAAGCACAGCAAGAAGGTGCGCAACATCCTGGCGGCCCAGGCGGCGCAGCCGGGCGGGGCCCGGGTCGCGGTCTGCCAGATGGAAGGGCGCCGCTGGGCCACGCTGGAGGGGCGCGCGGTGATCCGTACGGACGAGGCGTCGGTCGCCGACGCGGTGGCGCGCTACGCCGAGCGGTACGGGCGGATGCCCTCGCCCAATCCCGACCGGGTGGTCATGGAGATCACGCTGGACCGGGCCATGGGGCGCGCGTAGCCGGCCGTACGCGGTCCGGCCGTTGCTTCTTCATCTTGTCCGGTCCGCATCTGTACGCGGACAGCACAACGGCGCCATCGTGGTCAGGTCCACGATGGCGCCGTTGTGTGGGGGTAGCACCTGAGCGATCTGCAACGACGGGGGAATCGCTTCAGGCACTGCGGGGGGTGGCGGTGGTGATATCGGGTTCGAAGAGCTGGTGGTCGCGCTGATCAAGATTGACGAAGACCATTCCGTAGCGCACCTCGCAGCGGACGGGCTGCGGCGCGCCCCGCGGGCGGCGCAGGCACCGGTACGCACGTACGTCCTCGTCCTCCTCGCGCACGACGACGATCGGTTGGCCGAACAGGGTGACCATCAGCGAGTCCCCGGGGTACGGGATCGCGGTGGCCAGGTCGATGAACTGCCATCCGGACCGATAGGCGGAGGCCATTTCGCGGCGGAAACCGCGGTCGTCGGGGGTCATGCGTTCGAAGACTTCCCACCCACACCCCAGCCACTGTCGGACTGCGCGCCCACCGGCGCGCTGCCCCAGCCGCTGTCATCCTTGCCGGGAGATCCCCATCCGCTGTCATTGCCGATCGGACCGGCACCCCAACCACTGTCGGCGGGAGCGCTGCCCCAGCCGCTGTCCGCGAGCGAGATTCCACCGACAGCAGCGGCCGTAGAGAGAGCAATGGCAGCCACCGAGCGAGCCAATTTCTTGTACATGGTCGACGTTGTCCTCACTTGATGGATTCCTCTCCCCCGCATCTCAGACGATGACTTATCGAGCCACGCCATTGCCACCGTGGCGATGCATCATGTTCCTGTACATGCAGGACCCTGGGGGTGGGAGATTTGCCGATTATGCGCACGAACCAGACACATCCCCATGCGGTGACGGACCTGTGCGATCTCGGGGCCGAGCTGTACGCCAGCGCGCTCAGCTCCGGCCGAATCGCCCGCGAGGAAGTCGAGCAGACGCCCTGCCTGCTGGAATTCGCGCTGCTGCACCCTGATCCCGATGACGACAACTGGCTTCGCCCGGTTCCGCCTTCGGTGGCACTCGCCCAGCGACTTCACCCGCTGGAACGGGAGATCCTGCAACGCCGGCGCTCCTCCATAGAGCTCACCGAAGCGTTTGAGCCATTCATGGCCATCAGTGCGCTGACTCCCGCGCCCACGCACGCCATCACCGTGCTGGAGGGATTCAACAGGATCAACGCGGCGCTCAATGTGGCCACCGCCGAGTGCCAGGCCGAAATGCTGACCATTCAACCGGGCGGCGGGCGTTCGGAAAACATTCTCAACCAGGCGATAGAGCGGGACCAGCCGCTCATCCGCCGCGGCGTCAGCATGCGCACCCTCTATCAGCACACGGTGCGCCACAGCCGCGGCACGATGGCCTACGTCGACCGCATGGCCAGCGGAAAGGTCGAGATCCGCACCCTGGAGGAGCTCGTCGAACGGCTCATCATCTGCGACGAGTCGGTCGCCTTCATCCCCGCCAGCGACGACCAGCAGATCGCCCTGGAACTGCGCCACCCGGCCCTCGTGCGCTACCTCGTCCGGGTCTTCGAGCAGCTGTGGCGGCGGGCCACCCCGCTCAACGAGCAGATCCCGTACGACCCGACGCCGTCGGGGATCTCCGGCGTGCAGCGGTCCATCGCCCAACTCCTCGTGGAGGGGCACGTGGACGAGGCCATCGCGCGCCGGCTGGGCATGAACGTACGGACGTGCCGCGCGCACATCGCCAAGCTGGCCACCGCCCTGGGGAGCGGCAGCCGCGCCCAGCTCGGTTTCCTCATCGCCCAGTCGGGGATCCTGGGCCAGGTTGCGGGGCCGGGCCGCGAGCCGGGCCTCTGAGCCCGTACGAAGGCCCCGCCGGGGGGTTTCCCCGGCGGGGCCTTCGTGCGTGCTGCGGGCTGCCGCCCGGTCAGTCCATCGGGCGCTTGGGCGCGGGACGCCAGACGACCAGGGCGTTGCCCGGCTGCGGCGGCTGGTACGGGACCAGGTCGCGCCGGTAGGAGGCGTGCACCTGGGCCTCGCGGGCCTGGAGCGCGGCCGCGGCGCCGTCCACGGCGGCGGAGAGCTCGGCCACGCGCTGCTGGAGCGCGGCGACCTGGTTCTCCAGCTCGATGATCCGCTTGATGCCCGCCAGGTTGATGCCCTCGTCCTGGGACAACGCCTGCACCGTGCGGAGCAGTTCGATGTCACGGGCCGAATAGCGCCGGCCGCGGCCGGCCGTACGGTCCGGGGAGACCAGACCGAGCCGGTCGTACTGGCGCAGGGTCTGCGGATGCAGGCCCGAGAGCTGGGCGGCCACCGAGATCACGTAGACCGGGGTCTCGTCGGTGAGCTGGTAGCCCCCGCCCAGACGGGAGGACTGTCGCCGGCGGCCGTCCATGTCATGCTCCCTTCGCGGACTCGAACAGCGCGGAACGCGGGTCCTGCGACTCCGTCGCCTCGCGGTACATCTCCAGCGCCTCACGGGCCTTGTCCGACAGCTCCGTCGGAACCGCGACCTCCACCGTCACCAGCAGATCACCGCGGGTGCCGTCCTTGCGGACCGCGCCCTTGCCGCGGGCCCGCATGGTGCGGCCGTTGGGGGTGCCCGGCGGCAGCTTCAGCGTCACCGGGGGGCCGTTCAGGGTAGGAACCCTGATGTCGGCACCCAGCGCCGCCTCGGCGAAGGTCACCGGCACCGTCACCGTCAGGTTGTCGCCCTTGCGGCCGAAGACCGGGTGGGAGCCGACGTGCACGACGACGTAGAGGTCGCCGGCGGGACCGCCGCGCTCGCCCGGCGCGCCCTTGCCGCGCAGCCGGATCCGCTGGCCGTCGGAGACGCCCGCCGGGATCCGGACCTGCATGGTGCGGGAGCTGCGGGCGCGACCGCTGCCCTTGCAGACGTCACAGGGGGTCTCGGCGATCAGGCCGCGGCCCTTGCAGTCCGCGCAGGGGTCGGTCAGCGAGAAGCCGCCGCCGCTGCCCCGCGAGACCTGTCCGGTGCCGACGCAGGTCGGGCACACCCTGGGGGTGCCGTTCTTGTCGCCGGTGCCCGAGCAGGCCTTGCAGGGGGCCTGCGAGGACATCCGGAGCGGGACCGTGGCCCCGTCCACCGCCTCCGTGAAGGAGAGGGTCACCTCCGACTCGATGTCCTGGCCGCGGCGCGGCTGGGTGCGGGTGCCCGCACCGGCGCCGGCGCCGCGGTTGAACAGGCCGCCGAAGACATCGCCCAGGCCGCCGCCGAAGCCGCCGCCCGCGCCGCCCGGCTGCTGACCCCCGAAGAGGTCGCCGAGGTCGAAGTTGAACGAGCCGCCGCCCCCGCCCGGGCCGGGGCGGAAGCCCCCGTTGCCGAACAGGGCGCGGGCCTCGTCGTACTCCTTGCGCTTCTTCGCGTCGCCGAGGATGTCGTTCGCCTCGGAGATCTCCTTGAAGCGCTCCTCGGCCGAGGCGTCGCCCTTGTTGGCGTCCGGGTGGAACTCGCGCGCGAGCTTCCGGTACGCCTTCTTGATCTCGGCCTCGGTGGCGTCCTTCGGGACACCGAGGACCTTGTAGTAGTCCTTCTCGACGAAGTCCTTCGTGCTCATCCCCGGTGTCCCTCCTCTCGTCCTTCTCCTGCTCTTACTACTGTTCCAACATCAGCCCTTGTCGGGGGCATCCGTGTCCTTGTCCGAGGGCGTGTCGGCCTCGGCCGACTCGGACTTCGGGGCCGCGCCCGGCTGGGGCTCGGCCACCGCGACCCGCGCGGGGCGGATCGTACGCTCGCCGATCCGGTACCCCGGCTGGAGGATCGCCACGCAGGTCGTCTCGGTGACGTCCGGCGCGTACGAGTGCATCAGGGCCTCGTGGATCGTCGGGTCGAAGGGCTCGCCCTCCTTGCCGAACTGCTGGAGACCCATCTTGGCGGCGACCGTCTCCAGCGATTCGGCCACCGACTTGAAGCCGCCGACCAGCTCGCCATGCTCCCGCGCCCGGCCGATGTCGTCCAGGGTCGGGAGCAGTTCCGTCAGGAGGGACGCGACCGCGATCTCCTTGACGGTGATCCGGTCCCGCTCCACCCGGCGGCGGTAGTTCTGGTACTCCGCCTGGAGCCGCTGGAGGTCCCCGGTGCGCTCGTTGAGCGCGGTACGGGCCTGGTCCAGCTGCGCCAGCAGCGCAACGTCCTGTGCTGTGTCCCCGGCCGGAGCCGCCTCCTCCGCCTTGTCGGCGGAGTCGGCGGCCTTCGGCTCCTCGGGCGTGCCGTCGGCGGGGACTTCGGGCTTCTCCTCGAAGCCCGGGGTCTCCTCCGGCATCAGGCAGCGCCGCCCTTCGGCTTCTCGTCGTCGACGATCTCGGCGTCGACGACGTCGTCGTCGGCCTTGGCCTGCTGGGCGCCCTCGGCGCCGGCGGCACCCTGAGCGGCCTGGGCGTCGGCGTAGATGGCCTGGCCGAGCTTCTGGCTGACCGCGGCGAGCTTCTCGGTCGCGGTGCGGATCTCGGCCGTGTCCTCGCCCTTCAGGGTCTCCTTGAGCTCGGCGACGGCCGCCTCGACCTCGGTCTTGACGTCGGCCGGGACCTTGTCCTCGTTGTCCTTGACGAACTTCTCCGTCTGGTAGACGAGCTGCTCGCCCTGGTTGCGGGACTCGGCCGCCTCCTTGCGACGGAGGTCCTCGTCCGCGTACTGCTCCGCCTCCTGGCGCATGCGGTCGACCTCGTCCTTGCCGAGCGAGGAGCCGCCGGTGACGGTCATCTTCTGCTCCTTGCCCGTGCCGAGGTCCTTCGCGGTCACGTGCATGATGCCGTTCGCGTCGATGTCGAAGGAGACCTCGATCTGCGGGACACCGCGCGGGGCCGGCGGCAGGCCCGTCAGCTCGAACATGCCGAGCTTCTTGTTGTACGCCGCGATCTCGCGCTCACCCTGGTAGACCTGGATCTGCACCGACGGCTGGTTGTCCTCGGCCGTCGTGAAGATCTCCGACCGCTTGGTCGGGATCGTGGTGTTGCGCTCGATGAGCTTGGTCATGATGCCGCCCTTGGTCTCGATGCCGAGGGACAGCGGGGTCACGTCGAGGAGCAGGACGTCCTTGACCTCACCCTTGAGCACACCGGCCTGCAGGGTCGCGCCGATGGCGACGACCTCGTCCGGGTTGACGCCCTTGTTGGCGTCCTGACCGCCGGTGAGCTCCTTGACGAGCTCGGCGACGGCCGGCATGCGGGTGGAGCCGCCGACCAGGACCACGTGGTCGATCTCGGACAGCTGGATGCCGGCGTCCTTGATGACGTTATGGAACGGGGTCTTGCAGCGCTCGAGCAGGTCCGCGGTGAGCTGCTGGAACTGGGCGCGCGTGAGCTTCTCGTCCAGGTGCAGCGGGCCCTCGGCGGAGGCCGTGATGTAGGGCAGGTTGATCGAGGTCTCCGTGGAGGAGGACAGCTCGATCTTCGCCTTCTCGGCGGCCTCGCGCAGACGCTGGAGCGCCATCTTGTCCTTGGACAGGTCGACGCCGTGGCCGTTGTTGAACTGCTTCACCAGGTAGTCGACGACGCGCTGGTCCCAGTCGTCGCCGCCGAGGTGGTTGTCGCCGTTGGTGGCCTTGACCTCGACGACGCCGTCGCCGATCTCGAGGAGCGACACGTCGAAGGTGCCGCCGCCGAGGTCGAAGACGAGAATGGTCTGGTCGTCCTTGTCGAGACCGTAGGCCAGGGCGGCGGCCGTGGGCTCGTTGACGATGCGCAGGACGTTGAGGCCCGCGATCTCGCCGGCCTCCTTCGTCGCCTGGCGCTCGGAGTCGTTGAAGTAGGCCGGGACGGTGATGACCGCGTCCGTGACCTTCTCGCCCAGGTACGCCTCGGCGTCGCGCTTCAGCTTCTGCAGGATGAAGGCGCTCATCTGCTGCGGGTTGAAGTCCTTGCCATCCAGGTTGATCTTCCAGTCAGTGCCCATGTGGCGCTTGACGGAGCGGATGGTCCGGTCCACGTTCGTGACCGCCTGGCGCTTGGCCACCTCGCCGACGAGGACCTCGCCGTTCTTGGCGAAGGCGACGACGGACGGCGTGGTCCTGGCGCCCTCGGCGTTGGTGATGACGGTGGGCTCGCCGCCTTCCAGAACGCTGACGACGGAGTTAGTGGTGCCCAGGTCGATGCCGACCGCACGTGCCATTTCGATTCCTCCAGCTGACTTGAGTGGAACAGACTCAAGGATGCCGTACCGCCGCGCAGGCGTCAACAGACCTGAGCCGGAGGGGCTCAACCTTTAGCTGTCGCTTACGCGCAACCTTGCTCCGGGTCCGGGCGGAGCCCGACGGCCGCGCCGCACCCGAACGGGTTCGTGCCGGACCCCCCGGCCGCGCGCCATCCCGCGCCCGCCGGAGGCGTACGGCACGGTGCTGGCATGCCGCCCACCTTCACCGCCCCGCCCGCGAAACGGGTGGCCGACCTCGCCGGAGCGGCGATCCTGCTGGTCCTGCTCGCACCGGCTCTGGCCGCGGCGGCAGCGGTGCTCGGCGTGACCCAGCGCGGCCGGGTCTTCGTACGGGAGCCGGCGGCGGGCCTGGCCGGGCGGCCGTTCCGGACGTGGAGGTTCCGCACCGCCCCGGCCGGTCGCGTCGGAGCCGCGGTGGAGGGCTGCGCGCTGGACGCGCTGCCCCAGCTGCTCAACGTGTTCCGCGGGGAGATGTCCCTGGTCGGGCCCCGCCCGGAGCCGCGTACGGACCGCGCCGACAGGCTGCTCGTACGCCCTGGAATGACGGGCTTGTGGCAGGTCAGCGCACGCTCCGACCTGCCCTGGGAGGAAATGGCCCTCTTGGACCGACACTATGTGGAGAACCACTGGCTGGGGATGGACCTGGTGATCCTGGCGCAAACCCCACGGGCGGCCTACCGGCAAAGGCATGCCTGAGCGACACAGATCACCGCACGCTCGGCTACATTGCGGCGTCGGGAATGGGTAACCTCAAGCCTTGACTCCATAAGTTACCGCTTAGTAAGTGCCGCCCGAGGAGCCCTCCCATGCAACTCGCCGCGATCATCGTGTCGCTGGTCATCACGGTGGTAGCCGTCGCGCTGTTCGGCCGTGCCATCGCGCAGATCTACCACTTCGTGCGCCTCGGCCAGCCAGTGCCCGCGGGCACGCGCACCGGCGACCCCAAGCAGCGCACCATCACGCTGGCCAAGGAGTTCCTCGGCCACACCCGCATGAACCGCTGGGGCATCGTCGGGTTCGCGCACTGGTTCGTCGCGGTGGGCTTCTTCTCGCTGCTGCTGACCATCGTCAACGCCTTCGGGCAGCTCTTCCAGGCCGACTGGCTGATCCCGATCATCGGCGACTGGCTGCCGTACGAGATCTTCACCGAGTTCCTCGGCCTGATGACCGTGCTCGGCATCGTGACCCTGATCGTGATCCGGCAGCTGAGCCGGCCGGGCAGGGCAGGACGCAAGTCGCGCTTCACGGGCTCCAAGACGGGCCAGGCGTACTTCGTCGAGGCCGTCATCCTGATCGTCGGCGTCTGCATCATGACGCTGCGCGCACTGGAGGGCGTCCAGCACCACGTGACCAGCTGGGAGCCGGGCTTCTTCGCCTCGTACCCGCTGATCGCCGCCTTCGACGGGCTGAGCCTGAGCACGCTGCAGCACCTCACCTACTTCTTCGCGGCGCTCAAGATCGTCACGTCCTTCACCTGGATGATCACGGTCTCGCTCAACACCAACATGGGTGTCGCCTGGCACCGCTTCCTCGGCTTCCCGAACATCTGGTTCAAGCGCAACGCGGACGGTTCCACCGCCCTCGGCGCCCTCCAGCCGATGACCAGCGGCGGCAAGCAGATCGACTTCGAGGACCCGGGCGAGGACGACGTCTTCGGCGTCTCCCAGGTCGAGCAGTTCTCCTGGAAGGGCATCCTCGACTTCTCCACGTGTACGGAGTGCGGTCGCTGCCAGTCGCAGTGCCCGGCCTGGAACACCGGCAAGCCGCTGTCCCCGAAGCTCCTGATCATGTCGCTGCGCGACCACGCGCACGCCAAGGCCCCGTACCTGCTCGCCGGCGGCGGCAAGACCATGGAGGGCGAGGAGAAGGCCTCCGCGGAGCAGCTGAAGGACGTCCCGGCGGCGGCGCTGGCCGAGGCCGAGCGCCCGCTGATCGGCACCGCCGAGGAGAACGGCGTCATCGACCCGGACGTGCTGTGGTCCTGCACCACCTGCGGCGCCTGCGTCGAGCAGTGCCCGGTCGACATCGAGCACATCGACCACATCGTCGACATGCGGCGCTACCAGGTGATGATCGAGAGCGCGTTCCCGTCGGAGGCGGGCACGATGCTCAAGAACCTGGAGAAGAAGGGCAACCCCTGGGGCCTGGCCAAGAAGCAGCGCGTCGAGTGGACCAAGGAGGTCGACTTCGAGGTCCCGATCATCGGCAAGGACGCGGAGGACCTCTCGGAGTTCGACTACCTGTACTGGGTCGGCTGCGCGGGCGCCCTGGAGGACCGGGCCAAGAAGACCACGAAGGCCTTCGCGGAGCTGCTGAACATCGCGGGCGTCAAGTTCGCGATCATGGGCGGCGACGAGAAGTGCACCGGTGACTCGCCGCGCCGCCTGGGCAACGAGCCGCTGTTCCAGCAGCTGGGCCAGGAGAACGTGGCCATGCTGAACATGGCCTTCGGCGAGGACGACGAGGACCCGTCGACGAAGAAGCCGAAGTCCGCGAAGCGGATCGTCTCGACCTGCCCGCACTGCTTCAACACCATCGCGAACGAGTACCCGCAGCTGGGCGGCGAGTACGAGGTCATCCACCACACGCAGCTGCTCCAGCACCTGATCGACGAGGGCCGGCTGACGCCGGTCACGCCGGTGGACGGCCTGATCACGTACCACGACCCGTGTTAC
This sequence comes from Streptomyces sp. NPDC057010, assembly GCF_042673805.1. Classification (NCBI taxonomy): domain Bacteria; kingdom Bacillati; phylum Actinomycetota; class Actinomycetes; order Kitasatosporales; family Streptomycetaceae; genus Streptomyces; species Streptomyces sp. NPDC057010. The sequence goes on from NZ_JBHUSC010000002.1 coordinate 36,180, forward strand.
CTGGGCCGGCACAACAAGGTCTACACGCCGCCGCGCGAGATCATGTCGGCCGTTCCGGGGCTGCGGCAGCAGGAGATGCACCGCCACAAGGAGCGGGGCTTCTGCTGTGGCGCCGGTGGCGCGCGGATGTGGATGGAGGAGCGGATCGGCAAGCGCATCAACAACGAGCGCGTCGACGAGGCCCTGTCCCTGAACCCGGACATCGTCTCCACCGCATGCCCGTTCTGCCTCGTCATGCTGACCGACTCGGTGAACGGCAAGAAGAACGAGGGCCAGGCCAAGGAGTCCGTGCAGGTCGTGGACGTGGCCCAGCTGCTGCTGGACTCGGTGAAGGCCCCGGGTCCGACGGAGGCCGAGCTGGCCGCGCTGGCCGCCGAGGCGGAGGCCGCTGCCGCTGCCGCTGCCGCGAAGGCTGAAGCCGAGGCGAAGGCTGCGGCCGAGGCGAAGGCTGCGGCCGAGGCGAAGGCTGCGGCCGAGGCGGAAGCGAAGGCGAGGGCCGAAGCCGAGGCCAAGGCGAAGGCCGAAGCGGAGGCTGCTGCTGCGGCCGAGGCCGAGGCCGCCGCGGAGGCGGA